>NZ_JAIUHA010000015.1:0-121503 GCF_020164885.1 Mesorhizobium sp. CO1-1-7
GGTGTCGAGCGAAGCTCGACGGAGTGGGGGTCGACCCATGGCGCGAATGGTCAATCCACCAGAACAAAAAACCCGGCGCTAGGCCGGGTTTTTCAAGCGATGCCTGTCAGCCGAGGATCAGCTCACCTGGGTCTTTGAGGACGCGGCCTGGTCTTCGGCGAGCTTCTGCTGGAACATCTGCGCGAAGTCGATCGGGTCCAGCATCAGCGGCGGGAAGCCGCCATTGCGCGTCGCCTCGGCGATGATCTGGCGGGCGAAGGGGAACAGCAGGCGCGGGCATTCGATGAACAGGATCGGCAGCATGTGCTCCTGCGGGAAACCCGAAATGGCGAAGACGCCGCCATAGACAAGCTCGACGTTGAACAGCACTTCCTGGTCGAACGAGGCCTTGGCGTTCAGCGTCAGATTGACGTCGAACTGCTTGTCGGAGAGCGGGTTGGCGTTGACGTTGACGTTGATGGCGATGCCGGGCGCCTTGTCGCGGCCGCGCAGCGAGTTGGGCGCGCCGGGGCTTTCGAAGGACAGGTCCTTCACATACTGGGCCAGCACGTTGAGCGACGGCTGTGCCGCGTTGCCGTTGCCATTGGCGCCGACCGGCGCGTCATCATTGCTGGCCATGAGCCACTATCCTTTTCCCCTGGGCAGTCTCGCTCACCGAATTGAATCGGGGCTGACCGAATTGAAATCGGGCGTTCGCTACCATGGCCGGCAAGACAAGACAAGGTTTGCCGCCGTGTGACCGGAGCGGACCCAGACTGCATCGAGATTCAGGTCAGGCCGAGGCGAAAAGGGTGGTTTCCGAGAACCGGAGCGGAGCGTACTTGAAGTACGTGAGCACCGGAAGCGCAGGAAGCCGCCCTTTGCAGACCGGCATCACCTGAATATCGATGCAGTCTCAATCGTCCTTCAGCCGCCGCCACGGCGAATTGTGGTCCGGGCCGCGCTTGAGGTCGTCCTCGCGCGAATAGTCGCCGTCGTCGAGGTCGATGACCTTGTCGCGCTGCCGGCGGAAGCCGCCGGTGGAGAAATTGCTGGCCACCACGATGCGGCCCTTCAGCCTGCTCCAGGCAAGGTCGCGCACCGGCGGCAGGAACAGGAGCAGGCCGACAATGTCCGTGATGAAACCGGGAATGATCAGCAGCACCGCCGCGACCACGATCATGGCGCCATGGGCGAGCTGGCCGCTGGGGTCGCGGCCGGCGGCCATCTCGGTGCGGATGCGGCTCATGACGCCGAAACCCTGGTGGCGCAGCAAAAGCACGCCGGCGAAGCTCGAGGCCAGCACCAGGCCGACCGTCGCCAGCGCGCCGACCTCACGGCCGACGACGACGAAACCGGCGATTTCCAGCAGCGGAAGCGCGAGGAGAAAGAGGGGAAGCAGCGAAATGCGCAAGTCTTTACCGATCATTCGATTGTTTTGTCCCGCTGGCGGCCAATCGCCGCTGGCACGGAGGCTGTTAGATAGGTATGCCTGCCTTTGATTTGAATGATTGCGCCTTGCGTTCTATATGCTTTGAATGGTGAACGCTATGCGACCGCGGCCTGCTGGGCTGGACGGTCCGGCCTAGAGGCAGGGATTGATTGGCGGAAAATATGGGCTTCTTCGACTTCGGCACGATTTTCTTCCTGATCGCGGCGGTGGTGATCTTCTTCCAGCTGCGCAACGTGCTGGGCCGCCGGACCGGTAGCGAGCGGCCGCCCTTTGACCCCTACACGGCGGCGCGCACCGACAAGGACGCCACGCAGAAGCCCGAGAACGTCGTTTCGCTGCCGCGCAAGCGGGCGCCCGGCGAGCCGGCGCCGGCCGACGCCTATACGGCCATCGACGCCTTCGCCAAGCCCGACACCGATCTCAACAAGGGCCTGCGCGCGATCAAGGACAACGACCCCTCCTTCGATCCCAAGGGGTTCGTCGACGGCGCCAAGATGGCTTACGAAATGATCGTCATGGCCTATGCCGACGGCGACCGCAAAACGCTGAAGAACCTTCTGTCGCGCGAGGTCTATGACGGCTTCGTCGCCGCGATCGGCGAGCGCGAGGCCAAGTCGGAAAAGATCCAGTCCTCCTTCGTCGGCATCGACAAGGCCGACATCGTCTCGGCCGAGATGAAGGGCGGCGAGGCGCATGTGACGCTGCGCATCATCAGCGAGCTGATCTCGGCGACGCGCGACCAGGCCGGCACGGTGATCGACGGCGACCCCGAGACGGTGGCCGAGGTCAAGGATGTCTGGACCTTCGCCCGCGACACACGCTCGCGCGATCCGAACTGGAAGCTCGTCGCCACCGAAGAAGAAGACTGAGTCCGGCAAAGGCAGGCTCCGGTGTCGCTGTCGCCTCTCCTTGTTGAAAGGTCCTTCGGCGACCTGCCCGGCTGGGGCGACGACGACCATCTGCCGGCCTTCGCCGCCTTTGTCCGGTCCGCCTTCCATGTGCCGGTAAAACCCTATCGCAGCGGCGCGCTGGGCGTCGATTTCAGCGGCTTCGCCGAGGCCTATGCGCAAGCACGCGAAGCCCCCGCCGCCAGTTCGTCCGAAGCGCGCGCCTTCTTCGAGCGCCATTTTGTCCCCATGCTGGTCCGGCCCGAAACCGGCGCCGGCCTCGTCACCGGTTTCTACGAACCGCAAGTCGAGGCCTCGCCGGTGCGGACGGAGCATTTTGCCGTGCCGCTGCTGTCGCGTCCGGCCGATCTCGTCGATGTCGACGACACCAACCGGCCCGCCGGGATGGATCCTTACCTCGCCTTCGCGCGCCGGACCGCCGATGGGCTGGCCGAATATCCCGACCGTGGCGCGATCGAGCGCGGAGCGCTCGCCGGCCAGGGGCTGGAGATTGCCTGGCTGGCCGACAAGGTCGATGCCTTCTTCATCCATGTCCAAGGCGCGGCCCGGCTTGCCATGACGGACGGGCGGCTTTGCCGCGTCACCTACGCCGCCAAGTCAGGCCAGCGCTTTACGGGCCCCGGCAAAATCCTGAGCGGGCTCGGCGAAATCCCGCTGGCCGAAGTGACGATGCAGTCGATCCGCGCCTGGTTCAAGGCGCATCCTGGGCAGGTCGACGAGATCCTGTGGCAGAACCGCTCCTACATCTTCTTCCGCGAGGCTGCAGTGGATGATGCCGCGCTTGGCCCGATCGCTGCCGCCAAGGTGCCGCTGACGCCGGGCCGCTCGATGGCCGTCGACCGGCTGCTGCACACATTCGGCACGCCTTTTTACATCGACGCGCCGACGCTCACCGCCTTCGACAAAAACCCATTTCGGCGGCTGATGATCGCGCAGGACACCGGCTCGGCCATAACAGGGCCGGCGCGGGGCGACCTGTTCGCCGGCTCGGGCGATGCCGCCGGCGAGATCGCCGGCGTGGTGCGCAACGCCGCCGATTTTTATGCGCTGGTGCCGCGAGCGCTGGCCAGGGGCGCGAGATGAGCAAGCGAGGCGATAAACTCAGCGACGACGACCGGGTGCTGTGGAACCTGGTGGCGCGCACCGCCAAGCCGCTCAAGGGCCGCGCCGCGGTCGACATTCCGGACATGGCCGTCGATGCCAGGCCGGCGCCGGCGCAGCCGGTCCAGCCCGCCGCCAATGCGCCGGGCGCGGCAAAACCGAAGGTCCAGCATGTCACGCACCGGCTCGACGAGCCGACGCTGGACAAGCTGCAAAAGGGCCGGCTGCCGATCGAGGGCCGCGTCGACCTGCACGGCATGACGCAGGACGAGGCCTATTCGCTGCTGTTCTCGTTCCTGCACCGGGCGCATGCCGGCGGCGTCCGCTATGTGCTGGTCATCACCGGCAAGGGGTCTTCCTCGGGCGGCGATGGCATCTTGCGGCGCGCCGTCCCGGCCTGGCTGTCGACACCCGCGTTCCGGCCGCTGGTCTCCAGCCACGACCATGCCGCCCGCAACCATGGCGGCTCGGGCGCGCTTTATGTCAGGCTGCGGCGGGCGCGCTCGTGACGCCGTTCGGCGAGCGGCTGCGGGCGCTGCGGGCCGAGCGCGGCGTCAGCCAGAAGGACATGGCGGCGGCGATCGGCGTCAGCGCCGCCTATCTCTCGGCGCTCGAGCATGGCCGGCGCGGCGCGCCGACCTGGACGCTGATCCAGAAGATCATCGGTTATTTCAACATCATCTGGGACGATGCCGAGGAACTGGCGCGGCTGGCCGAAACCTCGCATCCGCGGGTGAAACTCGATACGTCAGGCCTGTCCCCCGCCGCCACCGAACTTGCCAATCTTCTGGCCGAGACCATCGAGAAACTCGACGAGGCCGAGCTTCTGCGCATCACCGCTTCGATCCGCGCGGCATTGGGCCGGCGATCGTAGAAGACAGTGCCCGCCGGCGAGCAGCCAGCGGGCAGCCGTGGTGCGATCAATTCTTGCCGGCCGTGCTGCCGCCATTGCCGCCGCGACCATGGTCGCCATGGCCCTGGCCGCCATTGCCACCGCCCAGGCAGTCCGACGCGCCGGCCTCGCCGCAACAGCGGCCGGCCCACAAATCGTTGAGGTTGGTGTTGGCGCAGCTTGGAATGGTCTGCCCGGCCAGAGCTGATCCGGTGAGCGCCGAAACGGCGGCGGCGGCGAGAAGCGTGTTGCGCAGAAAAGCAGTCATTTGAAGTCTCCATGATTTGGGTTGGTTCGGTTCACGGCTGTGTGTCGCCGGGCGAACGGAAATGGTTCACGGAGGGATGCGGAAATTTTCTGGAGGGTCCCCAAAGGGAGCCGTGGGTCAAGGCAGTGCGGCAATGGCAGAGGCCCCAGGGATTGCGGAACCTCCACGGTTCATCATCCACGGGCGGAGCGGGAGCGAAGCGGACGCGCAGCCCCGAGGATCCATGCCGCGATCTGCGAGCTTCGCAACGTGCAGAATGTAACGGTATGGCAGCGCCGGGGTGGCGCCGCCTCAGGCAGGTGCCCCGCTATGGCCCTACTGCACCGAGCCGACCAGAACCTGCTGGCCGCCGCGGATCGAGACCCAGCGGCCGGTGTTGTCGATCGCCTGGCGCTTGAGGAAGCGGTAGCCGGTCTGGTCCCAAGACTTGACCTTGTCGGTCAAATTGTCGAGCACATAGTCGCCGCCGTCGGTGCGCACCGTCAGCACGGCGTGGCCTTCACCGTCGGGCTTGCGGACCACGGTTATCAGGAGATCGGCGAGCGACATGCCCATGCGGGACAGCTGGCGCCGCTTCTCCAGCACGTAGTCCTCGCAGTCGCCGACGCCCTTGTCCGGATAGGCCCAGACCTCGTCCTTGCCGTAGATGTCCATGTCGCTCATCGGCTTGACGGCGGCGTTGACCCTGGCGGTGACGTTGACCAGCTTGCGCATCAACCCGTCGGTCAGCACCGCCGGCGCGAGATTGGCCGGGCGGATCGAACATTCGCCTGGACGCTGCTTGCAGAAATCGTAGTGGCCGATCGGCTGCGAGGTGAGGCCCCCGGTGGCCATGGCGCCCGAAGCCCAGGCCGGTGCCATCCAGCCCCCCGTTAACGCCAGCCCTGCTGCCGCGCATACGCGCAGCCTTCGCATGGTTGAGGAATTCATTGTCCCCGCTCGCCCTGTTGTTAACGAAACGTTAAGGGCGATTTACACTCCGTGTCAATTACGACATCGGCCTGATTTGCAGCATGGTTACCCGCGAGGAGGCAGAGCGGCACTTGTGCAACGGATCGGACCCGCGGCGGTTCCGTTTTCAAAACCGTCTACCGCTTGGCGGTGCGCACCAGCTTCGGCTTCACCGCGACGCGGTTCTGGCGGCCATAGCTGGTGATGAAGTCGACGATGCGCGGCACGATCTCGGAGCGGAAGCGCGAGCCGTTGAAGACGCCGTAATGGCCGACTGCCGGCTGCATGTAGTGGGCCTTCTTGTCGGCCGGGATGTTGACGCACAAATCCTGCGCCGCCTTGGTCTGGCCAAGACCCGAAATGTCGTCGTTCTCGCCCTCGACCGTGAACAGGGCAACGTTGCGTATGACGGACGGATCGATCCTGGTGCCGCGATGCGTCATCTCGCCCTTGGGCAGCGCATGGCGCACGAAGACCGTGTCCACCGTCTGCAGATAAAACTCCGCCGTCAGATCCATCACCGCCAGATATTCGTCATAGAAGTCGCGGTGTTTTTCGGCATTGTCGCCATCGTGCTTCACAAGGTTCATGAAGAATTCCTTGTGGGCGATGATGTGGCGGTCGAGGTTCATGCTCATGAAGCCCGAAAGCTGCAGGAAACCGGGATAGACCTCGCGGCCGAAGCCCGGCACTGGCCAGGGCGCGCGCATGACGACGTTGTCGCGGAACCAGTCGATGCCCTTTTCCTCGGCCAGCAGATTGACGGCGGTCGGGTTGCGGCGGGTGTCGATCGGCCCGCCCATCAGGGTCATCGTCGAAGGCACGAAGGGATCGCCCTTGGCCTCCATCAGCGCCACGGCCGCAAGCACCGGCACGGAAGGCTGGCACACGGCCATCACATGCGTGTCGGGACCCAGGGTGTGCAGCATGTCGATGACGTAGTCGATATAGTCGTCGAGATCGAAGCTGCCATCGGCCAGCGGCACCATGCGGGCGTCAACCCAGTCGGTGATATGGACATCGGCATAGGGCAGCATCGCCTCGACCGTGCCGCGCAGCAGCGTGGCATAATGGCCCGACATCGGCGCCACGATCAAAAGCTTCGGGTCGGCCTTGCGCCCGGGGGGAACGGCGCGCTCGAACCGGACGAGATTGCAGAACGGCTTCGACCAGACGGTCTTCTCGGTGACCGCGACGCTCTTCCAGTCGACCACCGTCTTGGCCAGGCCGAATCGCGGCTTGCCGTAGCGGCGCGTGGTGCGCTCGAACAGTTCGGCGCCGGCCGCGATCGAACGGCCCCAGGGCGTATGCGAAACGGGGTTGAGCGGGTTGGAGTAGAACAACCGGACCGCGTCGGCATAGAGCCGCGCCGGCTGCAGGGCCGCGTGGTTCATTTCGTAGAGCTGGTAGAACATACGTTACCCCGCGACCGAAGGGACGACGATCAGCGCCGAGCCCTAGATGTCTCGCGGGGAAGTTAACAACTAATTGCTGCGATGCAATACGTCACGTGGCGTGACCAATGCTTCTTTCGCCGAAGGCCTTGAAAACCGGGCACGGCCGGCCCAGCCGGCTCAATGTGCAGTGCCGAAATGTGTAGGATATGTGTCAGGCTCTCGCGCCCGCCTGACCATGATCCCGAAAGTTCCCGGTTGCTGCGCTGATCCGCGGTCGGGAAGGCTCATGGTCAGGAGAGGGTCAAATCAGACGCGCGCCATGCAGACGGAGGTCTGTCCGGAGCCGATGAAGCCGAGCTGGCCGGCGGCGCCTTTCGACAGGTCGAGCACCCGGCCCTTGATGAAGGGACCGCGATCGTTGATCCGCACGACGACGCTGCGGCCGTTGTTCTTGTTGGTGACCCGCAATTTGGTGCCGAAAGGCAGCGTGCGGTGGGCGGCGGTCATCGCCGAGGGGTTCATACGCTCGCCCGATGCGGTCCTCGAGTGCAGCGCGTACCAGGAAGCGCGGCCACACTGACCGGCGGCGGCGGTTGCCGAAGTGGCGGAGGCGCCGACCATCAGGCCAGCAGCGATCGTTACCGCGACAAGCGCGGTCTGTTTCGTGGTCTTCATATTTGGGGGATGGCTCCGTTTTTGACAGACCCAAGCCGTTAGGTGGGAAATAAGGCAGGAAATGCGGCAGTGATCTGGCGGTTCCATGGCAAGATCACACGTTTGGAGTCAGGGGGTAACAGTTTGTCAGGGATCTTCGGACCAGATTTCACCAGTTATCGATGATGTTCGTGCCGATATCCGAGATCCGTTTGACAAGATCCGGGATTAATCTCCAAGTAGAAACCGCTGGGATCGAGCCACTTCCTTTGGCTCTTTCATCGCGGCTATGGCGCCGCTCTCGATCGACTGGGAAAGCGAGATCCGACAATGAGACTGACCAAAAATCTGCTGGCGTTGATTGTGCTGGCGATCGGTGCGTTGTGGTCGCTGCAAGGGATCGGCGTGGTCGGCGGCAGCTTCATGACCGGCCAATCGCAATGGCTCTATATCGGACTCGCCGCCATGCTGGTCGGCCTGGCCGGCCTGGTAAGGGCGAACCGTGGGCATGGTTGATTTTCGAGCAAGCGCGCCCGCTGCTGAGCGCGCCGCCCGTGGCGACTGCGTTCACTGCGACCAGTACTGCCAGGCCCAGTAAAAACTCTCGTCGCGAGGTGGCAGGCGATCGCGCCCGGCGCGGAGATGGACCGGCGCCGGCGAGCGCGGGCTGTCGTCACTTGCCGCGTTCTCGTCGGAAGCAAGGCCGAGCAGCCAGGCGCTGACATGGGCAAACAACACGGCGGTGGAATGGGTCATCGTCATTCTCCTTTTCCGATCATTCCCGCCCCGCCCATGGGACCAGCACGCGCTCGATGCGGCGGATGGTGAATTCGAGCACGAAGGCGATGGCGGCGATCACCAATATCCCCATGATCACCACGTCGGTGACGAGGAACTGGGCCGCCGACTGGATCATGAAGCCAAGCCCGCGCGTTGCCGCCACCAGCTCGGCCGCGACCAGTGTCGACCAGCCGGCGCCGAGCGCGATGCGCAGGCCGGTCAGGATCGAGGGCAGGGCGCTGGGCAGGATCACGTGGCGGACCACTTGGCGTCGAGTCGCACCAAGCGAACGCGCGGCGTTGACGCGCTCCCGCGAGACGCCGCGGACGCCCGAGGCGGTCGACAGCGCGACCGGCGCTAGCATGGCGATGGCGATCACCAGGATCTTCGACGGCTCGCCGATGCCGAACCAGATGATGACCAGCGGCAGGTAGGCCAGCGGCGGGATCGGCCGCAGGAATTCGAGCAGCGGATCGAAGATGCCGCGCCCCACCGTGCTGATGCCTATGGCGAGCCCCACCGGCACGCCGACCAGGATGGCGGCGACCAGCGCGGCAAAGACCCGGCCCAGACTGGCGACGACATGCTGCGGCAGCGTCGCGTCGACGAAGCCGTCGCTGATAACCACGATGAACTTGTTCCACACGGCAAGCGGCGAGGGCAGGAACACCGGCGACACCAGTTGCAGGCGGGCCGACAGTGTCCAGAGCGCCAGCACCGCCAGGATGGTGGCGGCGCTGACCATGCGCGCCGAAACGCCCGTCCGTTTCGCCCGTGGCCTCGACCAGGGCACCGACAGGCCGTCGGTTTCGTCTGTCCTTGAACCGGGCCGTTCGGTGTAGGAGGAAATGGTCATGCCGCCTCTCCCTCGAAGATCGCGTCGGTCAGTTCGCCGCGCGCCGCCGCGAAGGCCGGATCGGCCTTGATGGCGCGAATGGGCTCGCCTGCCGCGTAACGCCTGGAGAAGCTCGGCTCGAAGGTTCGCACCACGCGGCCCGGGCCGGGCGCCAGCACGACGATGCGGGTGGCGAGCACCAGCGCCTCCTCGATGCCGTGCGTCACCATCAGCACGCCGGCATGGCTTGCCGTCCAAAGGTCGAGCAGCGTCGTCTGCATGCGCTCGCGCGTCAGCGCGTCGAGCGCGCCAAGCGGCTCGTCGAGCAGCAGGAATTCGGGTTCGGCGGCGAGCGCCCGGGCAAGGCCGACACGCTGGCGCATGCCGCCGGACAGCTCCCAGATGCGTTTGTCGCCGGCTTCAGCGAGCTTGACCAGCGCCAACAGTTCATCGGCGCGGCGCGCCCGTTCGGCTGGCCTCGCTCCGCGCAGCCTGAGCGCGAAGGCGACGTTCTCGCGCGCCGTGAGCCACGGAAACAGCGCATCGTTCTGGAACACCACGGCCCGGTCCGAACCGGGCCCGGTGATCGGCTTGCCATTGACCGTGGCACTGCCGCGCGCCGGTATGACCAGGCCGGCGGCGACGTTGAGCAGCGAGGTCTTGCCGCAGCCGGAGCGGCCGACAAGGACGACGAAATCGTTCTTGGCAACGCCGATCGACACGTGCTCGACGGCGGGTGCCGGCTGGCCGTCATAGTGGATGGAGATCTTGTCGAGCACGAGATGCGGCATGGGCCCTCGCCGATTGGAAGGATATCCGCCTGCCCCGAAATCGCGCCTCGTCGGCGGCTTCGGGACAGGCAATACGCGGCGTGGGAAGGAGAGCCGCGTGTGCGACGCGTCAGTTCGAGGCCAGCGCCTCGGTGACGTATTTCGAAGTGACGTATTTCGAATAGTCCGGCAGCACCGCGTCGACCTTGCCTTGCTCCTTGAGGAAGGCGGATGCCGCCGCGATCGCACTGACCGTACCGCCGCCGAGGAACTTCCCGGATGCCTGCTGTTCCAGGGTGGGAAAGACATAACCCTTGAGCAGCTCCGGCACCTCTTCCAGCTTGGCGCCGGTGAGCTTGGCGATCGCGGCGGCCTGCGGCGACGACACCGACCAGGCGTCGGGCTTGGCGAGATAGTCCGCATAGGCGGTGCCCGTCACCTTGACGAAGTCGCGCACGGCTTCCGGGTTCTTCTCGGCGAAGTCGGTGCGCACGATCCAGGCGTCGAAGGTTGGCGCGCCCCAGGCGGCGACCTGCGAGGAATCCAGCACCACCTTGCCGGATGTCTTGATCTGGCCCAGCGCTGGGTCCCAGACATAGGCGGCGTCGATGTCGCCGCGCGCGAAGGCGGCGGCGATTTCCGGCGGCCGCAGGTTGAGGATCTGGACCGATTTCGGATCGACATTCTCGTGCTTGAGCGCGGCAAGCAGGCTGTAATGCGTCGTCGACACGAACGGCACGGCGACCTTCTTGCCGGCAAGGTCTGCGACCTTCTCGATGCCGGCGCCGTTGCGGGCGACCAGCGCCTCGGATTGCCCGATCAGGCCGACGACGAAAATGGTCTGGATCGGCAGTTCGCGGCTGGCGGCGGCCGCCAGCGGGCTCGAGCCGACATAGCCGATATCGACCGAGCCGGAGGCGACCGCGGCGATGACATCGGCGCCGGAATCGAATTTGCGCCAGTCGATGCTGGCCTTGGTCGCCTTTTCATAGGCGCCATCGGCCTGCGGCACTTTCGAGGGTTCGACCACCGTCTGGTAGCCGATGGTGATCTTCAGGTCTTCGGCGAGCGCCGGGCTGAGGAAGGCGGCGCCGGCGAGGGCGGCCGACGACAGAAGGAGAATGCGTCGCGAAATGGTGGGCATCAAAGGGCTCCATGAAAAGGGAAAACCGGATTGCATGTCCATAGTTCGCTAATTCCATGGTTCTTGTAGAGTTAAATCCTTCCAAGGAAGGAGAGCTTGTTGGAAAAAAGCCACTGGCGGCGGGCCGCCACGGCGGAAGTGACGGTTGCCGTCGTCCAAGAGCGGCGAGCCCATCAACTTAGCCCGAGGGCTCGACCTCGACCGTTGCAGATACAGACAGGTTCAAACGAGAATTCCGGGTTTTCCCTACCTCCAGCAAACTGATGCTTCGAATGGCACGGAATTTAGAATGAGGTTCCACGTGTCGGCACCTAAGTATAGTAATCTTATGGACATAGGTGCGGGGTGCCGATGACAGGGCATCCCAAGCGTATCGTGGAGATCGCTGGCGTCGTCGGTTCCCAGCCGCGGGCCGTCATGCGAGCAAGCTTGGCGTCTGTGTCCTCGAAATCACAAGGCGGGCCTAAAATCGCCGCAACGAGTTGAAAATCAAGCAAGATTAACCGCAATTGGCTTGTATATCATGTCACTGGAATTTATGTGTCGTGGAGGCTTCGGCGCGGCGGGGAGGCACGCGAGGCGTTTCGCAACGGATGGCCTAAGGCCATCGCACGACAGAGAAACGTTCGGTTCATGCTCACCAAAAAAGGCAAGTACGGCCTCAAGGCGCTCGTCCATCTCGCGCACATGCCGGCCGGACGGCTCGCCTTCGTCGGCGATATCGCGACCGGCAACAACATTCCGAAGAAATTCCTCGACGCTATACTGGGCGAGCTGCGCAATGCCGGCTTCGTCCAGAGCCGGAAGGGCAAGGAGGGCGGCTATCGCCTGGCCCGGCCCGCCGACGAGATCAAGGTCGGCCACGTCGTGCGCGTCCTCGACGGTCCGCTGGCTCCGATCCCCTGCGCCAGCCGCACACAGTATCAGCGCTGTGAAGACTGCAACGAGGCGACATGCCAAGTCCGACATCTGATGCTGGAAGTCCGGCAGGCGATCGCCGAGGTGCTCGACCAGCGCAGCCTCGCCGAGATGCGCGACATTGCCGACGACCTCCCGGTCGCGAGGGACGACCTGCCGGTGGTGCGGAACGACCTGTCGGTCGCGGTGAAGGTCCAGGCCTGAAGCCGGCACTTCGCATGGGGCTCGCTTGCGCATGACCGGGCGAACGAACCCGACCCGTTCCATCATCATCGTCGGCGGCGGCGCCAGCGGCGTCGTGCTGGCCGCGCATCTGCTCAAATCGCCCAATCCGGACCTGCGCGTCACATTGATCGAAAAACGCCCGCATTTTGGCCAGGGCATTGCCTATTCGACGCTGCTGTCGGCGCATGTGCTGAATGTCAGCGCCGCAGGCATGAGCGCCTATGCCGACGATCCCGGCAATTTCTGGCGCTGGCTGCTGGAGCGGGGGCTTGCGACACCGGAGCAGGTTCCGGTCTATGCGCCGCGCAGCCTCTATGCGCGTTATCTCAAGGAATTGCTCGACGACCTGGAAACGCGCGAGCGCGAGAGCGGCCGGCTGCGCCTGATCCGTGAGGAGAGCCTGTCGATCACGCCGACGGCGTCCGGGGTCGAGGTGGCGCTCGCCAACGGCACCAGCGTGGTCGCCCATCTTGCCGTGCTCGCCACCGGCCATGACGAACAGCCCGCGCAGGGCCACGCGATCCGGATGGGCTCGGAAGCCGACACCGCGCTCGATCCAGATAGCCGCATCCTGGTGCTGGGCACGGGCTTGAGCATGGTCGATGCATTCCTTTCCCTGGAGCAGCGCGGCCATCGCGGCGACATCATCGCGGTGTCGCGGCGCGGCCTGCTGCCCTCGCCGCACCGCAAGGGCAATCCGATCAAGCTCGACGTCGCCGACATCCCGCTCGGCACCCAGCTTTCCTATTTCGTCGGCTGGTTCCGCGACCTCATCCGTCAGAACCAGAAGGCCGGCGTCGACTGGCGCGACGTGGTGGACGGCCTGCGCCCCTTCAACCAGAAGATCTGGCAGAACTGGCCGGCCTCGGCCAAGCGCCGCTTCGTCGAGCACACCAAGGCCTGGTGGGACATCCATCGTCACCGCATGGCACCGGAGGTCTACGCCAGGGTGACGGAGGCCGTGCAATCGGGCCGCATCCGGCCGCTCGCCGGGCGCGTCGTCGCCGTCACGCCGGGCGACGGTTTCGCGGTGGAGGTCCAGTCGCGCCACACCCAGCGCCTCGAAACATTCGGCGTCGCCCGCATCTATGATTGCTCCGGTATCGTGCGCGACATCTCGACCTCGTCGAACAGCGTGGTGCGCTCGCTGGTCGACCGCGGCCTGGCGCGGCCGGACCCGCTGCGCATCGGCCTCGACGTCTCGGCCAATTGCGAGATCATCGCCGCCGATGGCACCGTTTCGCGAAAAATTCTCGCCGTCGGCCCGCTGACGCGCGGCACCTTCTTCGAGATCGACGCCATTCCCGATATCCGAGTCCAGTGCGCCAGGCTGAGCAAGCGGTTGCTGGGGTAGACAACCCCAGGCGGCGATTGTCTTTGGCAAGTGGTGCCCGCCTTAAGCGGCGAGCGTCTTCCGTGATCGCACCATATTCGGCTGGGCGTAGTCTGGTATTCGTCCTGAGCGGCCCTATGTCGGTCTGAACAACTTCCGTTCTTAACTATAAAACGGCAGGACTAAAGTCTTGCGCGCTAGCAGGCCTTGGTCCGAGGGGTCTTCGAACGTTCCATGCTTGTCCATTGGACGTTCCATTACTTTAGTCAATCGAGATATACGTGGTTTGATATGGGCCGCGGTAATGGGGGTGCGAAATCGGCCTGCCAAAAGGCGCGATCTTCCTTCCGTCGAGTGCCCCAATGCCTCCCCAGCCCGGTTTCGAGCCAGTGCTTTCCTATGCCCTCGGACCAAAAGAATGGCCGGTGCGGGGATGCTTGGGTTGGAAGCAGGTCGCACCGGCCATCGCGGGTTAGGCTTCGATTGGGATCGTCCCCCGCACGACCAAGCTACATATATATTAGCTATTGCTCAACTAAGACTGAAGTCCCTCCAGCTACCAGCCGGAGGGATGGCGTTCAGCCCAATGCCTCACATACGGCGCGCGGTCTCGGCGGCTAAAAGGTTCTGCTGGCCGGTGATGCCATCGCGCACCGCAAAAGGCGCGCCACAGCGTTATCGAAGGCGGGAAAATGCCATTCCAGCAGCCCGGCCTTCGACAGCGGGATGCCGTCGGTGTAGTTTCTGCTTCCTTGCGGGGGAGATGCCCGGCAGGACAGAGGGGGCGCTGTCCCGCTGGCGTCTCGGTCGGAACCGCGTCGCCTGGATGACGGGCCCATGGAATTTCATTCCCCGTCTGGCCACCGGATTGGCACGATCTATCTTCTTTCCAACTGCGATCGGCTGGAAAAGACGCTAGGGTTGACCCATGGAGGCTCCGACATGAGTGAGCATAGAAAAACCACGGCCGACAGTGGCTCCTCGGATAGGGCGCTCTCGCGCCTGCGGCCGCCCTATGCGTCGTTGCTCGATCTGATCGGGCAGACGCCCATCGTCGAGCTGACCAAGTTCGACACCGGAAAATGCCGGCTGTTCATCAAGCTCGAGAGCCAGAACCCGGGCGGCTCGATCAAGGACCGTATCGCGCTGTCGATGATCGCGGCGGCCGAAAAACAGGGCAAGCTGAAGCCCGGCGGCACCATCGTGGAGGCGACAGCCGGCAACACCGGCCTTGGCCTTGCCCAGGTCGGCATTCCCAAGGGTTACCGCATCATACTGGTCGTGCCCGACAAGATGTCGCGCGAGAAAATCCAGCATCTGCGCGCGCTCGGCGCGGAAGTGCGCATGACGCGTTCCGATGTCGGAAAGGGCCATGCCGAATATTACCAGGACATGGCGGAAAAAATCGCCGCCGAACTGCCCGGCGCCTTCTACGCCAACCAGTTCGCCAATCCGGCCAACCCGCTGGCGCATCAGACGACCACCGGCCCGGAGATTTTCTCGCAGCTTGACGGGGATGTCGACGCGGTGGTGGTCGGCGTCGGCTCGGGCGGCACGCTGACCGGGCTTGGCCGCTACTTCGCCGAGGTGTCGCCGAAGACGGAGATGGTGTTGGCCGATCCGGTCGGCTCGGTGCTGGCGCCGCTGATCAAGACCGGCAAGATGGAAGAGGCGGGAAGCTGGACCGTGGAAGGTATCGGCGAGGATTTCGTACCGCCCAATGCCGATCTGTCTTTGGTCAAGAAGGCCTATTCCATCACGGACAAGCAGAGCATGCTGGCGGTGCGGGATCTGTTGTCCCGCGAAGGGATCCTGGCCGGGTCGTCTTCGGGCACGCTGTTGTCGGCGGCGTTGCGCTACTGCCGCGAACAGACGGTGCCCAAGCGCGTCGTCACCTTCGTCTGCGACAGCGGCAACAAGTACCTGTCCAAAGTGTTCGACGATTTTTGGCTGGCCGAGCAGGGCCTGGCCGAACACGAACAGCATGGCGACCTGCGCGACCTCGTGATGCGCACTCACCGCACCGGCGACACTGTCTATGTCGGGCCGGACGAGAGCCTGCTCAATGCCTATGGACGCATGCGCCGCTCCGATGTCTCGCAACTGCCGGTGCTCGACAATGGTAAGCTCGTCGGCATCGTCGACGAGAGCGACATCCTTGCCCATGTCGACGGCCCCTATGACGGGCGCTGGGAGCGCTTCAACGGCCCGGTGCGCACAGCCATGACCTCGAACCTGCACACGCTGCAGGCCAGCCAGACGCTGGACGCGCTGCTGCCGGTGTTCGACCGCAACGAGGTTGCCATCATCTTCGACGGCGACGAGTTCGTCGGCCTGATTACCCGCATCGACCTGATCAACCATCTGAGGCGCGCACGATGACAACATCCGGAAAGAACCGCCTGGCGTTTTCGACGCGCACCATCCATGGCGGCCAGAGCCACGACCCGCTCACCGGTGCGGTGATGGTGCCGATCTACGCCACCTCGACCTATGGCCAGCAGTCGCCCGGCGTGCACAAGGGTTTCGAATATGCCCGCAGCCAGAACCCGACGCGCTTCGCCTTCGAGCGCGCCGTGGCCGATCTCGAAAGCGGCTCGGCGGCTTTCGCCTTCGCTTCCGGCCTGGCGTCGATCGCCACGGTGCTCGAATTGCTCGATTCCGGCGCGCATATCGTCGCCACCGACGACATTTATGGCGGCTCGTTCCGGCTGATGGAGCGGGTGCGCAAGCGCTCGGCCAGTCTGCAAATTTCCTTCGTCGATTTCACCAATCTGGCCGCGGTTGAAGCCGCGATCCGGCCGGAAACAAAAATGCTTTGGGTCGAGACGCCGACCAATCCATTGCTGCGCATCGTCGATCTCGAAGGCGTCGCGGCGTTGGCGAAGCGCAAGGGGATCTTGTCCGTCGCCGACAACACCTTCTGCAGTCCCTACATCCAGCGGCCGCTGGAGCTCGGCATCGACATCGTGGTCCATTCGACGACGAAATATCTGAACGGCCATTCCGACATGGTGGGCGGCGTCGCAGTTGTCGGCGACAAAAAGGATTTGGCCGATCGCCTGAAATTCCTGCAGAACGCCATCGGAGCCATATCCGGCCCGTTTGATAGTTTCCTGGCGCTGCGCGGTTTGAAGACCCTGGCGCTCAGGATGGAGCGTCATTCCGCCAACGGCCTCAAAATCGCGCAATGGCTGGAAGCGCGAAAAGATGTTCGCCGCGTCATCTATCCCGGCCTCGCCAGCCATCCCCAGCACGCCATCGCGGTCCAGCAGATGCATGCCTTCGGCGGCATGATCACGGCTGTGCTCGATCGCGACCTTGCCCGCACAAAACGCTTTCTCGAACGCACGCAGCTGTTCACGCTGGCCGAAAGTCTTGGCGGGGTGGAGAGCCTGATCGAGCACCCGGCGTTGATGACGCATGGCTCCATTCCCGCCGAGAAGCGGGCGGAGATCGGCATATCGGATTCGCTGGTGCGGCTGTCGGCGGGGATCGAGGATGGCGACGATCTGATCGCCGATCTGGATCGGGCGCTGGGAGGCTGAGTGCCTTTCGGCCGACCGAGGAGCCCGTTGCTTTCGGGCATGCGTTGCGTCGCGCCTTGCTCCGTCCATGACGACGAACTGATGGTCGTCTCGCCGATCTGAACCAGATCAGGCGTCGTGTTTGTGGCGATGCTTTCCGCGGTCTTTCTCGGCGTGGGATTCTCCGGAGCGCACCGGCTTGGCGTTGTCCTTGTCGCGGCGCCCTCGGTGCTGGTCGCCTATCGGAGATAGCGGCACGCCGTGGCGCGCGGTTTTCGTTTCGAGACGGGTGATGAAAATATCGAAGCGATTGGGCATCGTCCGGTCAGTGCTCCGTCGTGCTGTCGGGTTTGTTGTCGGAAAGCCTGACATCCGTCGGCAAGGCAATCGAGGCCTGCTTGGTCAGGCTGGTGTCGTCCCGGGCCGGCAGCCGCTTGTCCTGGCGTGCGACAATCCGGCCGCGGCCGGCATAGTAGGGCTCGAAAGCGTCCTGTATCGTCAGGCTGTCCATCCTGTCCTCCCTTGGGAATCAGGGGCTAAATCTGCCAAAACCGGTTTCGTTCCCTACTGTGGCGAAGGAATGGCGATTGCCTTACATCGGTGTGAGTTTTGCAAGCCGGCGCCAGCCATGCCAAATGGGTTTGGCAGGCCAAACAGGGCTGAACGGAGACGGCATCGGTGACTGGCGAGACGGGCAAGCGCAGCTATGTGGTCGGGCAGACCGAGATCGCGGCCCGTCCGCTCGACCCGGCGCTCTATCTGGTGGCGACGCCGATCGGCAACCTCGCCGACATCACGCTGCGCGCGTTGGAGACGCTGGCCGCCGCCGACATCGTCGCCTGCGAGGACACGCGCGTGTCGCGCGTGCTGCTCGACCGCTACGGCATTCGCCGCCGCACCACGGCCTATCATGAACACAATGCGGGCGAGGCCGGGCCGAAGCTGGTCGCCGCACTCGAAGCCGGCCAGAGCGTGGCGCTGATTTCGGATGCCGGCACGCCGCTGGTCTCCGATCCCGGCTACCGGCTGGTCGGCGAGGCGCTCGACCACGGCATCCGCGTCGTGCCGATCCCCGGCCCCTCGGCGCCGCTTGCCGCGCTGACGGCGTCGGGCCTGCCGTCGGACGCTTTCCTGTTCGCCGGCTTCCTGCCGGTTAAATCCGGACAACGCCTGGCCCGGCTGGAGGCGCTGAGAGCCGTGCCGGCGACGCTGATCTTCTTCGAATCGCCCCGCCGGCTGGCCGAGTCGCTCGGCGCCATGGTCGAGGCGCTCGGCGGCGAGCGCAAGGCCGCCATCGGCCGCGAATTGACCAAGACGTTCGAGGAGATGCGCACCGGCACGCTGCGGAAGCTTGCCGAGCATTATGCGGCGGCCGATACGCCCAAGGGCGAGATCGTCGTCTGCGTCGGCGCCGCCGAGGCCAAGGCCGACGAACCTGAAGACATCGATCGCCTGCTCTTGTCGCTCGCCGCTGAAATGCCCGCCTCCAAGGCGGCGGCGGAAGCGGCGAAAATGACCGGCGGCCAGAAGCAGGCGCTGTATCGGCGGCTGCTCGAGCTCAAGGACAGACCATGATCGCGAAAAGCGGAAACCGGTTTTCTCGGACAAACGGTTCCGTTTGTCCAAAAGTCATGGCCGAGCAACGAGAAACCAGCGGTGGCTGAGCGCCCGAGCGCCAGCCGCCAAAAGGCCTACCGGCGCGGCCATCGCGGCGAATGGCTGGCGGCGGCCGCGCTGATGTTGAAGGGCTACCGGATTCTCGCGCGCCGCCACCGCACCCGCTTCGGCGAGATCGACCTGATTGCGCGGCGCGGCGACCTCGTCCTGTTCGTCGAGGTCAAGGCGCGCCGCACGCTGATAGAGGCCATGGAGGCGATCGGTCACGAATCGGAGCGCCGCATCGAGGGTGCTGCCGATATCTGGCTGTCCCGCCAGCCCGACTATGGCAGGCTGTCGATGCGCTTCGACATGGTCGCCGTGCTGCCGTGGCGCTGGCCGGTGCATGTCCCGAATGCGTTTTACGGAAGGAGTTGACAGAAATCCGTGCGAGGCAGCCCCCTCATCCGGCCGCTAGGGGAGAGCTCGGGTTGCCCCGAATTGCCCCTCTCAATTCGGTTGGCAATCCCGGTGAGGGGCCTGCAACAACGCACGTTCAGCCCCAGATCATCAACGCCACCAGCCCGACGATCCCCACCACCAGGCGCCACCAGCCGAACAGCGAGTAGCCGTTGCGCGAGACGTAGTCGAGCAGGTAGCGCACCACGACCAAGGCCGTGACGAAAGCGGCGACGAAGCCGATGGCGATGATCGGCAGATCGGCCGAGGTCAGCACGTTGCGGTTCTTGAACAGGTCGAAAGCGAAGGCGCCGACCATGGTCGGGATGGCGAGGAAGAAGGAAAATTCCGCCGCCGCCCGCTTGTCTACACCCAGAAGCAGCGCGCCGACGATGGTCGAACCCGAACGCGACGTGCCGGGGATCAGCGACAGGCACTGGAACAGGCCGATCTGCAGGTAGAGTCTGGTCGGGAACCGCTCGACGTCGCGATAGACCGGCTTGAGGTTCATTCGGTCGACGACCAGCAGCACGACGCCGCCGATGATCAGCATGATGCAGATCAACCGGGGTGATTCGAACAGCACAGTCTTGATGAAATCATGCGCCAGCGCGCCGATGATCGCCGCCGGCAGGAAGGCGATGAGGATGCCGATGACGAAATGCCGCGTCAGCCGGTCATGCGGCAGGTCGAGCAGCATCTGCCACAGGCGCCGGAAATAGACGCTGAGGATGGCCAGGATGGCGCCGAGCTGGATCAGGATCTCGAAGGCCTTGCCGGTCGACTGGAACCCGAGGAAATGGCCGGCGAGCAGGATGTGGCCGGTCGAGGACACCGGGATGAATTCGGTCAACCCCTCCAGCAGGCCAAGCAGCAGGGCTTCGACGATGGTCTGGCTTTCCATTTCTACCTCGGCATTGGCGTGACGGCTAACAGAATGGCTTGCTTGTCATGGCGCCGAAGTCCCCCTATAGGTCGCAACACCCCTGACGGCCCGCTAGCCGGGCGGCCAAGACTTACCGGTGCGCCCTGCGATTCGCCAGTGTGGCAATCCGGAATTCGCCACACCTGGGACGAGCGCGATGCGCGAATTCCGGATTCTGAACGACACCAGTGCGCTTTATCACCGCGGAACCATGCTGACGCTTTTCCACCATCCCATGTTCGCCACCTGCCGCTTCGTCCGCCTCGCCTTTGGCGAGTATGGCGAGGAGCTGGCGCTGATCGAGGAAAAGCCGTGGACGCGGCGCAAGGAGTTCCTGGCGCTGAATCCGGCCGGAACACTGCCGATCCTGCTGGCCGAAGGCGACGTGCCGATCATCGGCGCGACGGTGATTTCCGAATATCTCGACGAGACGCGCGGCGTGCTCAAGCGCGACAAGCGGCTGTTCGCCGAGGACCCGATGCAGCGCGCCGAAATCCGCCGGCTGATCGACTGGTATCTCAACAAGGCCGAAAGCGAAGTGACGCGCCATCTGGTGCGCGAACGCGTGCTGAAGCCGGTGATGCCGGAAACGGCGGGCGGCGGCTCGCCCGATTCAGGCGCCATCCGCGCCGCGCGCGCCAACATCCGCCAGCACATGAAATACACCAACTGGCTGGCGGGCACCCGTCATTGGCTGGCCGGCGGCAGGGTCACCTATGCCGATCTGGCGGCCGCCGCGACGCTGTCGGTGCTCGACTATCTCGGCGAGATCGACTGGCGCGAACACCCCGCCGCGCGCGAATGGTACACGCGGGTGAAGTCGCGGCCCTCCTTCCGGCCGCTCCTGACCGACCGCGTGCGCGGCCTGTCACCGGTATCGCACTATGCGGATCTCGACTTCTGACGCGTCGAAACTGCGCGCGCTGATCGACGCGGAGGCGCGGCGCGCCGGCTTCGACGCGGTCGCCGTCACCACCCCCAATGCCATCCCGCTGGCGCCGGCGCGCCTGGCCGAATTCGTCGCCGACGGCTTTCACGGCTCGATGGACTGGATCGCCGAGACGATTGCGCGCCGCGGCGAGCCATCCACGCTGTGGCCCGACGTGCGCTCGATCATCGTGCTGGCGATGAATTACGGGCCGGACCATGATCCGCGCGACGTGCTGGCCAGACGCGATCGCGGCGCGATCTCGGTCTACGCGAAAAACCGCGACTATCACGAGGTCATGAAGGGCCGGCTGAAGGAGATCGCCGGCAAGATCGTCGCGCGCGCCGGCGGCGACGTGAAGGTCTTCGTCGACACGGCGCCCGTGATGGAAAAGCCGTTGGCGGAAGCAGCGGGGCTGGGCTGGCAAGGCAAGCACACCAACCTGGTCAGCCGCGAGCACGGCTCCTGGCTGTTCCTTGGCACCATCTTCACCACGGCCGAACTGGAACCGGACAAGCCCGAGATCGACCATTGCGGCTCCTGCCGCGCCTGCCTCGACGCCTGCCCGACCGACGCGTTCCCCGCGCCCTACAGGCTCGATGCGCGGCGCTGCATCTCCTATCTCACGATCGAGAACAAGGGGCCGATCCCGCATGAATTTCGGGAAAAGATCGGCAACCGCATCTATGGCTGCGACGACTGCCTCGCCGCCTGTCCTTGGAACAAATTCGCCCGTGCCGCGTCCGAGGCCAAGCTCGCCGCGCGCGACGATCTGCGCGAGCCGCCGCTCGCCGATCTCTTGGCCCTCGACAATGCTGGCTTTCGCGCCTTCTTCTCCGGTTCGCCGATCAAACGCATCGGCCGCGACCGTTTCGTCCGCAACGTGCTGATCGCCGCCGGCAATTCCGGCGACGGCGCGCTTGCCGGCGTCGTCCGGGACCTGCTCGGCGATGCTTCTCCCCTGGTGCGGGGCGCGGCAATATGGGCGCTGGCGCGGCTGGTGCCGGAAACCGAATATGCCGAACGGGCCGCGAACGGCTTGAACAGTGAGGACGACGCGGCGGTGCGCGAGGAATGGCGCCTGGCGCGGCCAAACAGGGCACATGCATGAGCGGAAAACAGGTCTTCATTTTCGGTGCCGGTTATTCCGGAAAGGCCTTTGCCCGCGCCAATAGGGGAACCGCCAGCATCTTCGGCACGACACGCTCCGAGGAAAAATTCGAAGCGCTGCGCCAGGCCGGCATCGTCCCACTGCTGTTCGACGGCAAGTTGACGAACGAAATCGGCGCTGCGCTGGAGAAAACCACGCATCTGGTGGTTTCGGTCGGTCCGGAAGAAGCCGGCGATCCGGTGTTGAATGCCGCTCGCCAGGCAATCGCAGGGATGCCGGCGCTGGAATTGATAGGCTATCTCTCGACCGTTGGCGTCTATGGGGATCATGGCGGCGCCTGGGTCAACGAGACGGCCGCCTGCCGGCCGGTGTCGAAGCGTTCGGTGATGCGGGTCGAGGCCGAGCGGGCGTGGTTGAGGCTTGGCGAGGACATCGGGCGCCCAGTGGCGATCCTGCGGCTGTCCGGCATCTACGGCCCCGGCCGCAACGCGCTGGTCAATCTGGAGAACGGCACTGCCAGGCGGCTGGTCAAGCCGGACCAGGTGTTCAACCGCATCCATTGCGACGACATATCAGGCGCGCTGTGGCTTCTGATCAGCGGCAATAGAGGCGGCATCTTCAACGTCACCGACGATGAGCCGGCGCCGCCGCAGGATGTCGTCGCCTACGCCGCACATCTGATGAGCGTTGAGCCGCCGCCCGAAATTCCCTTCGACACCGCCCAACTTTCGCCCATGGCGCGGTCCTTCTATGGCGAGAACAAGCGGGTCGCCAATGCGGCGATCAAGGCGGCGGGCTATCGGTTTCGCTTTCCCGACTATCGCGCCGCTTTCGACCATATGTGGGCAAGCGGCGACTGGCGTGACGGTGCGCCGCGCAGCCCGATGAGGGGCGTGAAGGGATAGGATGATCGAAGCGTGGCGCTTGGCGTGGTATGATTCGGCGATTGCAGGCACGGGGGTGCGGTTCATGAAATCATCGATGCGGTCGCTTTGCCCCAGAAATGCGGTATTGGCGGCAGCGCTGGCTCTGGCAGGCCTGGCCGCGCAGCCGGCAGCGGCCGAGGAGCGGGCGAAAGACCTGTTCGGCGCCGAGAAGCTGCCGACGGCCACCGCCCCGCAATCCTTCGGCTTCTATTCCAAGGGCTGTTTTGCCGGCGGCGTCGCCATTCCCATGGATGGTCCGACCTGGCAGGTGATGCGGCCATCGCGCAACCGCCGCTGGGGCCATCCGGCGATGATCGCGCTGATCGAGAGATTGTCGCGCGACGCCGTCGCCGACGGTTGGCCGGGCCTGTTGATCGGCGACATCGCGCAGCCACGCGGCGGCCCGATGCTATCAGGTCATGCCTCGCACCAGATCGGGCTCGACGCCGACATCTGGCTGACGCCGATGCCCGACCGCACCATGACCAGGGCGCAGCGCGAGACCATGAGCGCCACCTTGATGGTCGACGACAAGACGCATCTTGTGAAGGACGCGCTGTGGACGCCGGCGCACACGCGGCTTTTGAAGCGCGCGGCGAGCTATCCGGAGGTCGAGCGCATCCTGGTCAATCCCGGCATCAAGAAAAAGCTCTGCGACACGGTCAGGGGTGACCGCTCGTGGCTACGCAAGATCAGGCCGTTCTGGGGCCATGACTACCATTTCCACATGCGCATCGGCTGCCAGCCTGGCTCGCCCAATTGCAAGGCGCAGGAAGCAACGCCGGAGGATGATGGCTGCGGCAAGCCGCTGGCCTGGTGGTTCACGCAGGAGCCGTGGCGACCGAACAAGAACCCGGATGCGCCCAAGGCACGTGACCTGATGACGATGGCCAACCTGCCCAAGGAATGCCGCGCGGTGCTCGACGCGCCGGGGCCTGCCTCGGCCGAGGCCGCGACCTATCACGGCGACGCCGTGCCGGTCGCGGTGGCGGTGCCTGAGCCGGAAGCGCCGTCGCTGCCCGCCGTCACGGCAAGCGGCACCGCCGGCCTGCCAAGCGCGGTGAACGCCTTCACCGCGACGCCCGAGGTCGGCGTACCGGTGCCGCGGCCACGGCCGCCAGCGAAGTGATTGGCGCGCCACCCGCAGGCTCAATCGGTTTAGCCCCCGTTTTCATGAAACAGTGGCCGTTTGGCCGCAGAACCTCTCCCTGCGCGCCACCAGGCCCGAAAACCGTTTCCCTTTTCAAACTCATGCGCTAGTCAACGCAGGAACGGCGAATGCCGTCGCGGGCGCCGGGGGACGGACGAGAGCATGCCAAGCACAGGCGATGACGAGACTTTGCTGCGGTTTCCGATCCTGATCGGCGATATCGGCGGCACCAATGCGCGCTTTTCGATCGTGCTCGACGCCAATTCCGAGGCCGGCGAGCCGATCATCGTCCAGACCGCCAACTACAACACCATCGACGAGGCGATCCAGGCGGCGGTGCTCGACCGCTCGTCGGTCCGGCCAAATTCGGCGGTGCTGGCCGTGGCCGGCCCGGTCGACGGCGATGAGATCGAGCTCACCAACTGTCCCTGGGTCGTCAAGCCGAGGCAGATGTTCGCCAATCTGGGGCTGAGCGACATCGTCGTGCTCAACGATTTCGAGGCGCAGGCGCTGGCCGTCGTGGCGCTTGGCGAAGAGCACATGGAAAAGATCGGCGGCGGCGCGCCGGAGCCCAATGCCGGCCGCGTCGTCCTTGGCCCCGGGACCGGGCTCGGCGTCGCCGGGCTGGTCCACGCGCTGCATCACTGGATCCCGGTGCCCGGCGAAGGCGGTCATATGGACATCGGGCCGCGCACGCCGCGCGATTTCGAGGTTTTCCCGCATATCGAGAAGCTCGAGGGCCGCATTTCGGGCGAACAGATCCTGTGCGGACGCGGTCTCGTCAACGTCTACCGGGCGGTGGCCAGGGCGGATGGAAAGCCGTCGCCCTTCACCACGCCGGCCGAAGTCACCGGTGCGGCGTTGGCCAAGACCGATCCGGTGGCGCAGGAAGCCCTCGAGACCTTCGTCACCTGCCTCGGCCGCACCGCCGGCGACCTGGCGCTGGTGTTCATGAGCAGGGGCGGCGTGTTCCTAACCGGCGGCATCGCGCAAAAGATTGTGCCGGCGCTGAAGCAAGGCAATTTCCGCGCTGCCTTCGAGGACAAGGCGCCGCACAGCGCGCTGATGCGCACCATGCCGGTCTATGTCATCACCCATCCGCTGGCTGCCCTTCTCGGCCTTGCCGCCTATGCCAGGAACCCCTCGCTGTTCGGCGTCCAGACATCGGGCCGGCGCTGGCGCGACGAAGTTAGTCACCCCAAGGCATAGGCAAGCCGGCTGCTTGGCGGTAATAGGGGTGCCGAATTGCCCGGCCACGGGAAGCGAAACCGACAAAGCCCTCTGATTTGACACTTCAAACTCCAAACAAGCTGAAAGCCCGGCCCGGCGAGGTCACAGCGGTGCTGCGCCGCATTCTCGCTGAGAACAGCCACGACTATCGCTGGACTTATGTGATGGTCATCACCTGCTCGCTGATCGTTTCGGGCACGACCGCCTTCACGGCCTGGATCATGGCCCCGATGGTCAACCAGATCTTCTACGAACGGCGTGGCGACGCGATCGTGTGGATCTGCGCAGGCTTCATGGCGGCCTTCCTGCTGCGCGGCTTTGCCGGCTATGGCCAGGCGGTGGCGCTGGCCAAGATCGGCAACAATCTGGTGGCGCGCTACCAGAAGCGCATTTTCGATCACCTGATGAAGCTCGGCGTCGGCTTCTTCAATGATACACGCTCCGGCCGGCTGGCGGCGCAGGTCAACGAAAACGTCGGCGGCATCCGCGACCTCCTGTCGTTGACGCTGACCTCGATCACCCGCGACGCGGTGACGCTGCTCGGCCTGCTCGGCGTCATGGTCTACCAGGATCCGGTCCTGTCACTTAGTTCGCTGCTGATCGGACCGCCGCTGATCTGGGCCGTCGTCTATCTCACCCGTCGCGTGCGGCGCATTACCCGCGAATCCGTGCTGATCAATTCGCGCCTGATCGGCGCCGTTCAGGAAGCCACGCAAGGCATCGCCATCGTCAAGGCCTTCACCATGGAGGACGAACTGTCCAGCCGCATCGGCAAGCTCGCCAGCGACGCCGAACAGCGCTCGAACAAGATTGCCCGCGTCTCCGAACGGCTGTCGCCGATTTCCGACATGCTGGCCGGCTTCGCCGTCACCTCCGTCATCGCCTATTCCGGTTACCGGGCTCTGGTTCTCGGGCAGCCGCCTGGCGCGGTCTTCTCCTTCATCACGGCGCTGATCCTGGCCTATGATCCGGCGCGCCGCCTGGCACGCATGCAGGTCGGCATGGAACGGGCTCTGGTCAATGCACGCATGATCTACGAGCTGCTCGACCTCGAGCCGAAGCAGGGCGACGCGCCTGGCGCCACCAAGGCAAACTTCACCACGGGCGAAGTGCGCTTCAACAACGTGTCCTTCCGCTATGTCGAGGAGACGCCTGTCCTTCAGGACCTCAGCTTTGTCGCCGCCGCCGGCAAGATGACCGCCGTCATCGGCGCCTCCGGTGCCGGCAAGACCACACTGGTGGCGCTGCTGCAGCGCTTCTACGACGTCGAGAGCGGTACGATCGAGATCGATGGCCAGGACATTTCCAAGGTCACCAAACAGTCGCTGCGCGGCTCGATAGCCTATGTCTCGCAGGCGCCCTATCTGTTCGAGGGCACCATCCGCGACAACATCCGCTATGGCCGCCCCTCGGCCACCGATGCCGAGATCGAACAGGCCGCGCGACTGGCCGCGGCCGACGAGTTCATCCGCCAGCAGCCGCAAGGGTATGACACGCCGGTCGGCGAGAATGGCGCCACGCTTTCCGGCGGCCAGCGCCAGCGCGTGTCGATTGCCCGCGCCATTGTGCGCCAGGCGCCGATCCTGCTGCTCGACGAGGCGACGTCGGCGCTCGACAACGAGGCCGAAGCGCGCGTCCAGCAGGCGCTCACTAAGGTCATGGAAGGGCGCACCACCATCGTCATCGCGCACCGCCTGTCCACCGTGGTCAATGCCGACCACATCATCGTGCTGGAACAGGGCCATCTGGTCGAAGAGGGCACGCATGCCTCGCTGATGGCCGACCCGCACAGCGTCTATGCCCGTTTCCACCGGATACAGGGCGTCAAGGGCCTGGGGCTTGTCGACGACAGCGCCCCGGCCGAAACTTCGGTTCAGGAACTAGAGACCCAGGACATCGCCGGGAGCACGCCATGAGCGAGACCACATCAGGCGAGCCGGCCGGCGATATGGGCCTTGTGGTGGTCGGCGCGGCCGGCCGCATGGGCCAGACGCTGATCCGCGCCATCCACGCCATTCCGGGCGCCCGCGTCATCGGCGCGGTCGAGCGCCCGGATTCGCCTCACCTGGGCAAGGATGCGGGGGAACTCGCCGGCGTCGGCCGCATCGACGTGGCGATCGGCAGCGATCCGTTGCCGGTCTTCGCCAGGGCCGACGGCGTGCTCGATTTCACCACCCCGGCCTCGACGGTCGAGTTCGCCGGTTACGCGGCGCAGGCGCGCATCGTCCATGTCATCGGCACGACAGGCTGTTCGGCCGACGACAACGCGAAAATCGCTGCCGCCGCCCGCCACGCGACCATCGTCAAGTCTGGCAATATGAGCCTCGGCGTCAATCTGCTGGCGGTGCTGGTCGAACAGGCGGCACGCGCGCTCGACGCCGACGATTTCGACATCGAGATCCTCGAAATGCACCACAGGCACAAGGTCGACGCGCCTTCGGGCACGGCGCTTCTGCTCGGCGAAGCGGCCGCCGCCGGGCGCGGCATCGCGCTGGCCGGCAATGATGTGCGTTCGCGCGACGGCCATACGGGTGTGCGACAAACCGGCACGATCGGTTTTGCCACACTGCGCGGCGGCTCGGTGGTCGGCGACCACAGCGTGATCCTGGCCGGCACCGGCGAGCGCATCACGCTGTCGCACCATGCCGAGGACCGCGCCATCTTCGCCCGCGGTGCCGTCAAGGCCGCACTCTGGGCGCATGGCCAGAAGCCGGGACTGTATTCGATGCGGGACGTGCTTGGGCTTGCCTGAAACGACCCTGAACCATCTTCGTTCTTACGCAGGACGGAAAACCACTACACACTTTTCCTGGAATGCTCAGACCCCAGAGGAGCAAAAATGTCGAGAACCCTCGTGCTCGTGCGCCACGGCCAGAGCGAATGGAACCTGAAGAACCTGTTCACCGGCTGGCGCGACGTCGATCTGACGGAGCAGGGCCATGCCGAGGCCAAGGCTGCTGGCCAAAAACTCAAGGCGCGCGGCCTGAAGTTCGATATCGCCTTCACCTCGGCGCTGATCCGGGCACAAAAAACCTGCCAGCACATTCTCGACGCGGTCGGCCAGAGCGACTTGCAGACCGTTCGCGACCAGGCGCTGAACGAGCGCGACTATGGCGACCTCTCCGGCCTCAACAAGGACGACGCGCGCCAGAAATGGGGCGAGGAGCAGGTGCATGTCTGGCGCCGCTCCTATGATGTGCCGCCGCCCGCCGGCGAAAGCCTGAAGGACACCGGCGCCCGCGTCTGGCCCTATTACCTGCACGATCTGCAGCCGCATGTGCTGCGCGGCGGCACGGTGCTGGTCGCCGCCCACGGCAATTCGCTGCGCGCGCTGATCATGGCGCTGGACGGCAAGTCAGGCGAGGAGATCGTCAAGCTGGAACTCGGCACCGGCGTGCCGGTGATCTACCAGCTCAACGCCGATTCGACCGTGGCTTCGAAGGAAGTGCTGGAAGGCTAAGCCGGCAAGCGAGCAGCGGGTTTAAAAAAGCGCGTTGACAGCAATCGCTTGCCCGCTTATTGAGCCCGCACCAGCCCAGATGGCGGAATTGGTAGACGCGCACGGTTCAGGTCCGTGTTCCGCAAGGAGTGGAGGTTCGAGTCCTCTTCTGGGCACCAAATTCCCGTTTCGAACCATTCGATCGGTTCAGAAACCCTGAGAAAAAGCCCGGTTCGTCCGGGCTTTTTTCTTGCCCGATGACCTGCCCTCCTGGCCAGTCCCCGAACAAACCGCTTCAAACCGCGCGTCCCCTTCGCTACGCTCGCAATCATGTCTCAATCCAGCACCGCGATCTTCGGCGCCCGCCGCGACTAGGCTTTTCCCGTCCTCGCCGAGGCGGACATCGATCGCATGCGGCGGTTCGGCGAGGCCAGCGCCTATGCCGCCGGCGAGCACATTTTCGAGGCCGGCGATGTGTCCCCGGGGCTGATCGTGGTGCTGGCGGGCAAGGTCGATATCACCCAGGACGGCAATTCGGCCGGCGCGAGACGATCGTTACGCATGGGCCCGGCAACTTCGCCGGCGAGCTGGCGCAGCTTTCGGCCCGTCCCTCGCTGGTCAATGCCCAGGCGACCGAGCCGGTCGAGGCGTTCGTCATCCCGTCGCAACGACTGCGCGACCTGATGGTGCAGGAGGCCAATCTCGGCGAGCGCATCATGCGGGCGCTGATCCTGCGCCGCGTCGGGCTGCTCGAGAGCGGCACGATCGGTCCCATCATCGTCGGACCTGCCGACAATGGCGACGTCCTTCGCCTGCAAGGCTTTCTCGCCCGCAGCGGCCAGCCCCACCGCGTGCTCGATTCCAAAACCGATCCTTGCGCGAAGACGCTGTTCGAGCACTTCCAGGTCGATCCCCACCACCTGCCGGTCGTGCTGTGCCCGAATGGCAGGCTGCTGCTCAATCCGGCGGAGAAGGACCTCGCCCGCTGCATCGGCCTGCTGCGGCCGGTCGACGCCAGCAAGGTCTATGACGTCGCCATCGTCGGCGCCGGACCGGCCGGTCTGGCGGCGTCGGTCTACGCGGCCTCGGAAGGGCTGTCGACGATCGTGCTCGATTGCCGTGCCTTCGGCGGCCAGGCCGGCGCCTCCGCTCGCATCGAGAACTATCTCGGCTTCCCCACCGGCATTACCGGCATGGCGCTGATGGCGCGCGCCTACAACCAGGCGCAGAAATTCGGCGTCGAGATGGTCATCCCCGACGAGGTGAAGCTGCTCGGTGCCGCCACCGACGGCGCGCGCTACCAGCTCACGGTCGGCGACGGCGAGACGGTGCGCACGCGCTCGGTGGTGATCGCCAGCGGCGCGCGCTATCGTCGCCTCGATGTCGCCAACCTCGCCGAGTTCGAGGGCACCTGCGTGCATTATTGGGCCTCGCCCATCGAAGCACGGCTTTGCGGCGGCCAGGAAGTGGCGCTGGTCGGCGCCGGCAATTCAGCCGGCCAGGCGGCCGTCTATCTGGCCAGCCAGGTCAGGAAAGTCGCGCTGCTGGCGCGTGGCGGCAGTCTCGAGGTCTCGATGTCGCGTTACCTCGTCGAGCGCATCAGGGCGCAGCCGAACATCGAGGTGCTGACCGGCGCCGAAATCGAGGCGCTGGACGGCGAGGCAGGCAATCTTGCCACCGTACGCTGGCGCGACCGCTCGAGCGGCGCCTCGACGACGCGGCCGATCCGCCATCTCTTCCTGTTCATCGGCGCCGACCCGAACACCGATTGGCTCGCTCAATCCGACGTGGCGCTGGATGCCAGGGGTTTCATCCGCACCGGATCGGACATAGCATCGGCGCATGGCGTGATGGAGACCAGCCGCAGCGGCGTGTTCGCCATCGGCGACGTGCGCTCCGGCTCGGTCAAACGCGTCGCGGCGGCTGTCGGCGAGGGCGCCCAGGTGGTGGCGGCGTTGCATGCATTTCTTGCGCGGGACGGCAGCCAGGCCGACGCGCCTCAAGTATGATCCCGAAAGGTGGGAACCGGTTTTCGGAAAAGATCATGCTTCGAATGAGAGATAGGTCGGGAGAGTGTGATGGCGGATGAATGCAAGCACGCCGCTGGGATCAAGGACGTGACGCCGAGCGCGCTCGGCTGCGAGGAGTGCCTGAAGAGCGGCTCGTGGTGGGTGCATCTGCGGCTCTGCCGCACCTGCGGCCATGTCGGCTGCTGCGACGACTCCCCCAACCGCCACGCCACCAAGCATTTTCACGCCACCAGCCATCCCGTCATAGAGGGCTACGACCCGCCGGAAGGCTGGGGCTGGTGCTATGTTGACGAGGTTTTTCTGGACCTCGGCGACCGCACCACCCCGCAGAACGGCCCGATCCCGCGCTTCTATTGAGTGCTTCGAAGAGCCGGGGAAAGCAGGTTCGGCCTGCTTTATCGCACCGATCCGGTGACCGTGCGGTCAACGTCGGGAACGGATTTGCGATCGTTGCCGGCAAGGGCGGCGATGAGCAGCAGGCTGGCAACCACCGGCACGAACAGGATGGCGACGCGGGCTTGTACATAAAAAATGGCGCGCCATTCGCTGCGCTTCTCAGGGCTGTCGCTCATCATACTCACTTTGCAATCGACCCCCCGTAGGTCACATAGCCGTGAACGGTTAAGCAACTCCTTCCGACTTCGTTAACGCAGGTGTTCAAGCACGAACTCAGCCGAGCCCGATCCGCCTGGCGCCTTGCCGAAACAACGCCTCGGCATCGGGCTCGAAGCGGAAAGTGGCGATGAAATCGTCGGCGCGGTAGTCCGGCAACGTCTTGCGGATGGCGGCGGCAAAGCCGCGCGCCTCTTCGAGCCGCCCCGCCAGTGCCAGGCAATGTGCCGCGATCGCCAGGATGATGGCGTGCGCGTTCGGCCGGGCGGCTGCCTTCAGCGCCCATCCGGCCGCCTCCTCGAACTGGCCGAGCCGGACGTGCGCCATGGCCCGCGCCCCCAGCATGCCGAACAGCAGCGGATCGAAAGGGCTGAGATGGCGCGAATGGTCGGAGGAGCCGATCGCCGCCCGCGGGTCGCCCGACTGCGAATGGACGAAGGACAGCGCATAGTGGCCAAGCGCGAAATTGGGGCTGAGTTTGACCGCCTGTTCCAGTTCGCCGAGCGAGCCGTCCAGTTCGCCGCGCAGCCACAGCGCCCGCCCCATCGCCCAGTGCGCGGCCGGATTGTGGTCATCGACCAGCAAGCTCTGCCCGGCACTCTCGAACGCCAGCGCGCTTTCGCGATCGCGGTCGCCCCAGCGCTGGAAGGCGTTCTGCCAATGGGTGAAGGACAGGCCGGCATAGGCGCGGGCGAAGGTCGGATCAAGCCGCAGGGCGCTGGCAAAGAAGTGCCGTGCCGTTTCGTTCTCGGCCTGCGTGAAACGGTACATGTGCCAGAGGCCACGGTGGTAGGCCTCCCAGGCATTGAGCGAGTTGGGAGCCTTGAGCAGGGCGCGGTTGCGTTCGACCGTCTCGATCTCGGACGAGATCGACGACACGATGCTGTCGCCGATCTCGTCGAGCACGGTGAAGAGATCGTCCGACCGTCGCTCGAACGTCTCGGCCCAGACGATCCTGGCCGTGCGCACCTCGATCAGTTCGACGTTGACGACCAGCCTGCCGGCCGGGTTGCGCACCGCGCCGGTGGCCACATAGTCGACATTCAGCCGGCGGCCCGCCTCCTCGGGCGCGATGGCTTCCTCGGCCAATGCAAACACCGACCCGCGCGCGATGACGAAGAAATCGCGAAGCTTGGCCAGCCGGGTGATGATGTCGTGTGTGAAACCGTCGGCCGGTCCGCCGCGCGCCTCTCCGGCAAACGGCATCACCGCCAGCGAAGCGTGGCTCGGCTCGGTGGTCTCGGCGACGGTCGGCCCGGCCACCGGCTGCGATACCATGGACAAGCCGGCCGGCCGCCGCTCGCGGATCGCTTGCCAGGCCGCGCGCAGCGGCGCGAAATCCAGCTCTTCCGACCCGAACAGCTGCTCGGCCGCCGCCAGATGTTGCTCGGCCGCGCCGACGGCGCCACGCCGCGCCAGACTGGCCAGCAGCGCCCGGTGCGCGCGCTCCTCGAACGGCGACAGTTCCAGCCATCTGTCGAGATGAGCGACCGCTTCGTCGCAATCCGCCGGCAAGGTTTCGACGAGCCTTTCCAGCACGGCCACGTGCCAGGCACCGAAGCGACGACGTTGTGCCGTCAGCCAGCTGTTGAAAAGCGGGCTTCGCTCAAGCTCCAGGCCGTCAAGGAACTCGCCGGCGAACAATTTCGCCAGCGCCGGCAGGCGCTCGACACCAAGCGTTGCGATGCCTTCGAAGCCGGCGCGGCTGACCTCCAGCGCATCGACAGGGCAATCCTCGAGATCGAGCGCCACTGTATCGCCTTGTGTGACGACCCGATCCCGTTCCGGCCCGTCCAGAGCGGTGCGCAACTTACTCAGGCACCAGCGCAGCTCGCCACGCGGATCGTTGGGCACATCCCACAAAAGCTCGCACAGGCGGGAGCGGCCGACGGGGTGCGGCGCCAGCGCCAGATAACCCAACAGCGCCCGCAGCTTGCGCGAGCCCGGCAGGGTGGCTGGCACTTGGTCGCGTGTGATCGCCAGCGTTCCGAGCAGGCGCACGGACGGGGCCGTTGCCCTGCCGTCCCGCCTCGCCTGTGCGGTTTCCACGTCGGTTTCCACGCCTGTTCCCACGTTGGCCTGTCGGCCCTTACTCTATCACAGACCCGACACGGCGCATCCGGTGGCGATGCTTTCGCGCCCGATGTCACCTTTGCCGTATGAGCGGCACGTCATATCGCGGCAAGGTGTCGAAACCTCGCCGCCCAGGCCGCCGGTTTGTAACCGGCCCGTGAGAACACGATCGAGGAGATCGACGATGTTGAACAAACAACAAATCAGAACCACCGCGGGGCGCGGCCGATTGTTCGACAGCATCCTGGACACCGTCGGCGACACGCCGGTGGTACGCGTCAACAATCTGGGTCCGGCCCATGCGACCATCTACGTCAAGGCCGAGTTCTTCAACCCGGGCGCCTCGGTGAAGGATCGGCTGGCGCTCAACATCATCGAAGAGGGCGAACGCAGCGGCGCGCTGAAGCCCGGCCAGACCGTGGTCGAGGCGACCAGCGGCAACACCGGCATCGGGCTTGCCATGGTCTGCGCGCAGAAAGGCTATCCGTTGGTCGTTACCATGGCCGACAGCTTTTCCGTCGAGCGCCGCAAGCTGATGCGCATGCTGGGCGCCAAGGTGGTGCTGACGCCACGCGCCGAAAAAGGTTTTGGCATGTACAAGAAGGCGGTCGAACTGGCCGAGGCCAATGGCTGGTTCCTTGCCCGCCAGTTCGAGACGGCCGCCAATGCCGCCATCCACGAGTCGACGACCGCGCGCGAAATCATAAACGATTTCGCCGGCTCGCGGCTCGACTGCTTCGTCACCGGCTATGGCACCGGCGGCACGGTCGTCGGCGTGGCGCGGGTCTTGCGCCGCGAACGGCCCGACACCCGCATCGTGCTCTCGGAACCGGCCAACGCGCAACTGGTCGGCAGCGGCAAGGCGCAGCAGCGCGGTGCCGATGGCGCGCCAGCCGCCAGCCACCCGGCCTTCGAGCCGCATCCCGTCCAGGGCTGGACGCCGGACTTCATCCCCAACGTGCTGCAGGAGGCGATCGACGCCAGCCTCTATGACGAGGTGATGCCGATCGCCGGTCCGGAGGGCATCAAATGGGCGCGGGCGCTGGCGCGGAAGGAAGGCATCTTCACCGGCATTTCCGGCGGCGCCACCTTCGCCGTCGCGCGCCAGGTCGCCGAGAAGGCGGCGGCCGGATCGGTGATCTTGTGCATGCTGCCCGACACGGGCGAGCGCTACATGTCGACGCCGCTGTTCGACGGCGTCGAGGCTGAAATGGATGCCGATGAGCTGGCGCTCTCGCGCTCGACGCCCGGCTGCCAGTTTCCGGCGGCTTGACGGGAGGCTGTCATGGACATCGCGCAGGAAAGCCTCGGCATGGCGGCCGAGGAAACGCTTGACCCCGCCGACTGGGCCGATGTGCAGGCCTTCTCGCATCGAATCATCGACGATGCGGTAGACTACCTGCGTGAGGTGCGCGAGCGCCCCGTCTGGCGGGAGATGCCCGGCGAGGTGCGGGATCTTTTCACCGCACCCCTGCCGCGCTCGCCGGCACCGCTTGCCGTCGTCTATGGCGAGGTCTCCCGCACCGTGATGTCCTATCCGATGGGCAACATCCATCCACGGTTCTGGTCGTGGTATATGGGGTCCAGCAACTTCACCGGCGCGCTCGGCGATTTCCTTGCGGCGATACAGGGCTCCAACCTCGGTGGCGGCAACCATGCCGCCGGACTGATGGACGGCCAGGTGGTGAACTGGTGCAAGCAGATGCTGGGCTTTCCAGACTCGGCCTCCGGCACGCTGGTCAGCGGCGGCTCGATGGCCAACATCATCGGGCTGACGGTGGCGCGCAACGTCAAGGCCGGCGTCGACGTGCGCGAGCACGGCGTTTCAGCCATCGAGAAGCCGCTGCGCTTCTATGGCTCGGACCAGATCCATTCCTGCCACCGCAAGGCGATGGAAGCGCTGGGCCTCGGCAATCGGGCGCTGCGCCGCATCCCGACAGATGCCGGGCTGCGGATCAATATCGACGCGTTGCGCGCGGCGATCGTCGAGGACCGGGCAGCCGGCTTCAAACCGGCCTGCGTCGTCGGCAATGCCGGCACGGTCAACACTGGGGCGATCGACGACCTGCGGGCGCTTGCCAAACTCGCTCACGAGGAAGGCCTCTGGTTCCATGTCGATGGCTGCATCGGCGCGCTGATCGCCATCGCCCCGCAAAACGCCCACCGCGTCGCCGGCATCGAATGGGCCGATTCGGTCGCGCTCGATCCCCACAAATGGCTGCATTCGCCGTTCGAGGTCGGCTGTGCCCTGGTCAGGGACGCCGCCGCGCACCGCCGGACCTTCGCGGTGACGCCGGAATATCTGGAATCGACGCCGCGCGGCCTCGCTTCCGGCGAATGGTTGCACGATTATGGTCTGCAGACGTCGCGCGGCTTTCGTGCCTTGAAAGTGTGGATGGCACTGAAGGAACATGGCGTCGAAAAATTCGGCCGCCTGATCGACCAGAACATCGCGCAGGTCTCCTATCTGGCCGGGCTGATCGAGGCTGAGCCTTCGCTGGAGCTTGCGGCGGCGCCGACCATCAACATCGTCTGCTTCCGCTATCAGCCCGGTTTGGCGGGCGAAGCGCTGAAGGCGCTCAACACCGAGATCATGTTGCGGCTGCAGGAGCAAGGCATCGCTGCACTCTCCGACACCACCGTGCATGGCGGGCACTGGCTGCGTGTGGCGATCACCAACCATCGCACCCGACGCGACGATCTCGATCTGCTGATCCATGAAGTGGTGAGGCTGGGACGTGAGATCACCGCGCAGGGCCACGTGTCTTCCTAGTTCCCGGCCGCCGTGCGAACCTGCCCGCGGTGATTCGGGGAGGTCGGCGGTGACGCTGTTTCGCATGCTTGCGCTGGCGGCACTGGTCCTGGCCAATTCGGCCGAGGCCGCCGACATGGCCTTTTTCGTCAAGAACCTGCGCAAGGAGGGGGTCGCGGTCGAGCTGTTCAGCCGCGATCGCGAGACCGTCTGGCCGGGCAACGACAAGGTGTTCCTTGTCGATCCGGGCTCGCAGAAATCAGTGCCGATCTCCTGCAATCAGGGCGAACGCATCTGCTATGGCGCCTGGGTCGATGGCAACGACAAGATTTCCGCCGGCGTCGGGCCAGACAACGACCAGCCTTGCGATACCTGCTGCTTCATCTGCGTGGAGCACACGACCGAAACCATCGACCTGGTACCGTAGCGGCGCTTCGGTGCAGGAGCCACCCCGGCGCGTCAGTCGGGAAGGCCGGCCTTGCCAAAGCCATCGAGGAAGTGCTCGCGCGTCGCGTCGTCGCGGAAGGGCTCCGTCCAGACCCAATGGCGGGTCGTGAAATGCGGATTGCCGACGAGGAACAGTTCCACCTCCGTGCGCGCCTCCTCGAGCCGGCCAAGTTGCGCAAGGCTTGCCGCCAGGAAGCGGCGTGAGCTGGTGCGGTAGGTCTCGTCCCGGCGCAGCGTCTCGACGGCGCCTGCGTAGTCGCGCGCCGCATATTGCGCCTGGCCGAGTGTCAGATAGTACCAGCTCGGTGGAAACGGGTTCAGCCGGAACGCCTTGCGGATTTGCTCCAGGGCCTCCCCGACCCGCCCGGCCAGGGTCGTTATGTCGGACAATGTCGCCCAGGCATCGGCCTCGTTCGGGTCGAGTTCGAACGCCCTGGCGAATTCGGCCTCCGACTCGGCGAACTCATGCTCATAGGCAAGCAAATTGCCGAGCACCCAGTGGCACCCGGCATCGTTGGGATCGATCGCGACCGCCTTGCGCGCCAGCTCCAGGGCAATGCGGCGGTTAGGGTCGATCGGCTCGCCCCAATGCACCCATCCCATCCAGTGGTTCATGGCAAGCCAGCGATAGGCCTCGGCGTAGTGGGGATCGAGCGCAACCGCGCGCGTCAGCATCAGATGCGCTTCCCGTGCGGTCTGCGGCGAATCATCGATCAGCTTGCGCGCCCGCACGCACAGGTCGTAGGCGTCGAGATTGGTGGGCCGGTTGCGTGGCGGCGGTGCGCGCAGCCGGCCGAGCAATGCCTCCACGATCTTGGCGGTCACCTCGTCCTGGACGGCAAAGATATCGTCCAGGCCGCGGTCGAAGCGTTCCGCCCATAGATGGTCGCCGCTGGCCGCGTCGACCAGCTGCGCGTTGATGCGCACCCGCCCCGCATCGCGCCGCGCGCTGCCCTCCAGCAGATAACGAACGCCGAGTTCCCTGGCGATCTCGCGCACGTCCATTGCCTTTCCCTTGTAGGCAAAAGTCGAATTGCGCGCGATGACGAACAGGCCGGAGATCCTGGACAGGTCGGTGATCAGGTCTTCGGTCAAGCCGTCGCAGAAAGAGTCCTGCCCGGCATCGTTGCTGAAATTGACGAAGGGCAGCACCGCTATCGAAGGCTTGTCCGGCAGCGGCAAGGGTTTCGGCTTGGCGCCGGCGAGCTGTTCGACGGCCCCCGTGAAACGATAGCCGACGCGCGGAACGGTCGTGATCCATTCCCCGCCCCCTTCACCCACAATGCCAGGCGGGCCGAGCAGCTTGCGTAGCTGCGCGATCTGGACGGTGAGGTTGCCTTCCTCGACGGCCGTGCCCGGCCACGCCGCGTCCATCAGTTCGGCTTTTCCCAAGATTTCGCCGGGTTTTGCGACGAGCGCCGCAAGCAGCTTTAGCCCCCGATAGCCAACGGCAACGGGATCGTCGTTCCGAAGCAGCGTTCCCGCACCCGGATCAAGCACGAACGGACCAAAGGCGAAGCGCTCTCCCTGCATTGGCGCATCTATAGACAATTCCGGGAAAAGTGCGAAGCGGTTTCGCCAGGAAACGCGGGGCTAGCCCTCCCGAGAGTGGCGTCAAAACAAACAGTTAGCGCAAGTTTGGAACTTTTGAGAACTATTTGGGAGGGCTTAATTACGGCGCCGCTCGTATCCTGCAGAATTCAATCTCTTTCCGGGTGAGGTCCACGGTTCCCAACGGTGTGGGCCGCCAAACCCAATGGAGGTTGCCGTGAACAATACAATCGCATCGGTCCAGCATCGGGCAGTGCGGCCGGGTGTGCCCGTCCAACGATCGTCGCATCCGCGCTCCCTGCGAAGCATGGTGGCAAGCTGGCGCGAGCGGACACGCTTTCGCTGGGACCTCAAGCGAATGTCCGAGGTCAGTCCGCATCTGATCGACGATATTGGCCTGACGCAATTGCAGGCCAAGGCTGAGATCGCCAAGCTGCCATTCTGGCAGCGCTAAGGCGAAATGCCGCGACGATCTGGAAACAATCGCCGGCATCATCCCTTTAGCGGCCGGCCGTGTCGTGCCATGATCCCCTATCGGCCGTGGGGGCCGATTCTACATCGGGGGTTTTCCATGTCGTTCACATTCGCGCGCCGGCTCGCCGCCGCGTTTTCGCTTGCCGTCCTGTCTGCATCGGCCGCCCAGGCCGGCGACGTCACCTTCGCTGTCAAGAACAGCCATCCCAACGCCATGCGTCTGGAACTCTATAGCCAGGACCGCGACTATGTCTGGCCTGGCAGTGGCAAGGATTTTTATCTCGACGACGGCGAGACCAAGCAGCTGCCGATTTCCTGCAACGAAGGCGAATCGATCTGCTACGGCGCCTGGGTCGATGGCGATGAGGGCACCTATTGGGGCGTCGGCCCCGGCAACAAGGAAAAATGCGAGGATTGCTGCTACACCTGCAGCGGCGGCGAAACCGAGGAGATCGATCTGGTCCCCTGACCGGTTGCCCGCTTGACGGTTTTCCTGTTCGAGCCATAGCTTGGCCATGCATGCCGCCCAAAATCGGTTCCGGTTTCGGCGCGACGACATGCACCGAAACAAGACCATACCAAGGGTACGCCGCGCCTGTGCATTCAGGCGCGGCGTACTCCAGGCAACAGGAGCACCGCGATGGCCGGCACGGTCGAGGGCGAAAAAATCGACGTCGGGTTTTCCGGCAAGCGCTGCATCCATTCGCGCAATTGCGTGCTCGGCGACCCGCATGTCTTCGAGCCCAACGCGCCGGGCCAATGGATTCATCCCGAGGCGGCCAGCGTCGAGAAGATCGTCGCGCTGGCCGAGAACTGCCCCTCGGGCGCCATCACCTATGCGCGCAAGGATGGCGGCCCGCGGGAAAAGCCGCCCGTGGTCAACACCGTGCGGCTGCGCGAAAACGGCCCGCTGGCGGTGCATGCCGAGATCGTGCTTGGCGCCGAGACGTTTTTCCGCGCCACGCTTTGCCGCTGCGGCGCCTCCCAGAACAAGCCGTTCTGCGACAACAGCCATATCAAGGCGGGCTTTGCCGCCACCGGAGAACCGGCGCTGAAGGACACGCCGGCGCTGGAGGTCCGCGACGGCCCGCTGCAGGTGACGCCGACCACGAACGGCCCGCTCAAGCTCGAAGGCAATGTCGAGATCGTCACCGGCACCGGCCACACGATCGACCGCACCACAAAGGTCTTCCTGTGCCGCTGCGGCCACTCGGCCAACAAGCCGTTCTGCGATGGCAGCCACAAGAAGGTTGGGTTTGTGGGATAGATAGGTAGCCGATCTTCCCCACGAGGGGGGAGATCGCTTGTGGCCTATCTCTCCCGGCTTTATCCGCAAGCCGGTATCGGCTAAGGGCAGGCAACCAAACAATCTGCCCGGACTTTCGCCCAAAATGACCGCCAAGACCAAGTCTGCCCCTCTCTTCCTCGGCATCGACACCGGCGGCACCTACACCGATGCCGTGTTGTGGTCCGAGACCGAGGGTCCGCGGGAGGGGCCGAACAAGGGCAAGGTGCTGGCCAAGGCCAAGGCGCTGACCACGCGGCATGATCTGGCCGTCGGCATTTCGGGCGCCGTCGATGCTGTGCTGGAAAAGGCGGGCACCAATCCGGCCGATATCAAACTGGTCTCGATGTCGACGACGCTCGCCACCAATGCGCTGGTCGAGGGCCAGGGCGGCCGCGTGGCGCTGGTCATGATCGGCTTTTCCGAGGCCGATCTTGCCCGCGACGGGCTGAAGACCGCGCTCGGCACCGACCCGGTGGTGTTTTGTGCGGGCGGCCATGATGTGCATGGCAATGCCGGCAAGCTCGACCTGTCCGGGCTGGAGGCGATGCTGCCGGAACTCGGCGTGTCGGTGTCCGGCTTTGCCGTCTGTGCCTATTTCGCCACCCGCAATCCGGCGCACGAAATCGCCGCCCGCGAGCTGATCCGCGACAGGACCGGCCTCCCGGTTACGGCGAGCCATGAGCTGTCGGCCAAGCTCGGCGGTCCGCGCCGGGCGCTCACCACGCTGCTCAATGCCAGGCTGATCTCGATGATCGACCGGCTGGTGGCGGCGACCGAGGGGTTCCTTCAGGCCCGCAACATCGCCGCTCCGTTGATGGTTGTGCGCGGCGATGGCGCGCTGGTTTCGGCGGCGTTTGCCCGCCAGCGGCCGATCGAGACGATCCTCTCCGGCCCCGCCGCCAGCCTGGTCGGCGCCCGCCACATGACCGGGCTCGACAACGCGGTGGTCTCCGACATTGGCGGCACCACCACCGACGTTGCCGTGCTCGACGGCGGCCGGCCGCGGCTCGATCCGGAAGGCGCCACCGTCGGCGGTTTCCGCACCATGGTCGAGGCGGTCGCGATGCGCACTTTCGGCCTCGGCGGCGATTCCGAAGTGATGCTGGAGGATGGCGCGCTCAATCCGAAAATCCTGCTCGGGCCGCGCCGCCTGGTGCCGCTGGCGCTGTCCGGCATGGCGCATGGCGAGGCGGTGACGGCGGAACTCGAACGCCAGTTGCGTGCGCCCAACACAGGCCGCATGGATGGCCGCTTCGCGGTCCGCACCGGCGTGCCTGACAGGCTCGCCGCGGGGCTGACCGCCCCCGAGGCAAAGCTCTACGAAGCGATCGGCGCGACGCCGCTTGCCCTCGACAGGCTGCTGACCTCGAATGCCCAGAATGCCACGCTGAACCGGCTGGTCTCGCGCGGGCTGGTGCACATCTCGGGCTTCACCCCGTCGGACGCCGCGCACGTGCTTGGCAAACAGGCGAACTGGGATGCCGCCGCCGCCCGCCTTGGCGCCGAACTGTTCGCCCGCAAGCGCGACGGCCGTGGCCAGGCGATCGCGGCCTCGCCGGAAGTGATCTCTGAACGGGTGCTCTTGACCCTGACGCGCTGGTCGGCCGAATACATCCTGGAAACCGCTTTTGCCGAGGACGGGCTCGACGGCGCGGCGACGGTGGCGCACGCGCTGGTGCAGCGCGCCGTCGACGCTCACCCCGGCATCGCCCGCCTCAGCGTCGCGCTCGACCGGCCGGTCATCGGGCTCGGCGCTTCGGCGCCGTTGCACTATGCCGGCCTGGCGCCCTTGGTGGGCAATGACTGCGTCGTGCCCCGGGATACCGACGTCGCCAACGCGCTCGGCGCCGTCGTCGGCCAGGTCAGGGTTTCGGCGGAGGCCCGCGTCAGCCAACCCAAGGAAGGCCTGTTCCGGCTTGCCTCGGGTGAGATGGTGCGCGATTTCCTCGACGAGGCGGCGGCGATCGCGGCCGCCGAGGCCGATGTGCGCGCCATTGTCGCCCAGCGGGCTCTTGATGCCGGCACCGACAGCGCCGAGATCGATGTGGCGACGGAGTTCCGGGTCTCGACTGTCGAAGCGCAGCGCATGTTCATCGAAGCGCATATCGTGGCGGTGGCCTCGGGCAGGCCGAGGATCGCGGTTTGAGGAAGAAGAGCCATCTCCGCCCTCCTCGGGGAGATTGGCCAACCGCCCAAAATGCCCCACCTACACCCTAAGCTGAATTGACCCTGCACCCCTGACATGCCAAACGCCCGCAAAGCCTTTCATCTGGAGTAGCCTGATGACCGATCGCATCGAGATCGCCGGATTGCGCATTGCCCGCGAGCTGCATGACTTCGTCGTCGACCAAGCTTTGCCCGGCCTCGACATCGAAGCGGCGCGTTTCTGGGACGGGTTCTCGGTCATCGTCCATGATCTGGCGCCCAAGAACCGGGCGCTGCTGGCAAAACGCGATGCCATGCAGGAAAAGCTCGATGGCTGGTATCGCGACAATGGCGCGCCCATCAACATGAACGCTTACAAGGCGTTCCTGAAGGAGATCGGTTATCTCGTGCCGGAAGGGCCGGCCTTCAGCGTCTCGACCGACAATGTCGACCCGGAAATCGCGGTCGTGGCCGGACCGCAGCTGGTGGTGCCGGTGATGAACGCGCGCTATGCGCTCAACGCCGCCAATGCACGCTGGGGCTCGCTCTATGACGCGCTCTATGGCACGGACGCCATCCCCGAAACGGATGGCGCTGAGAAGGGCAAGGGCTTCAACCCGGCGCGCGGCGCCAAGGTCATCGCCTGGGCCAAGGACTTTCTCGACCAGTCGGTGCCGCTCACCTCTGGCAAATGGGCAGGGGTCAACGGCCTGTCGATTGCCAACGCCGCCCTGAAGCTCAGCGCCGGCGCCGGCTCGACGACGCTGGCCGATCCCAGGCAATTCATCGGCTATCGCGGCGACGCCGCCAATCCGCAAGCCGTGCTCCTGGTGAAAAACGGGCTGCATGTCGAGATCGTCATCGACCGCGACAATCAGATCGGCCGCACCGATCCGGCTGGCATTGCCGACGTCATCCTGGAATCGGCGCTGACCACCATCCAGGACTGCGAGGATTCGGTCGCGGCCGTGGATGCCGAGGACAAGGTCGTCGTCTACCGCAATTGGCTCGGCCTGATGAAGGGCGACCTCACCGAAGAAATCAGCAAGGGCGGCAAGAGTTTCGTCCGCAAGCTCAACCCCGACCGCGCCTACATCGCCCCTGCCGGCGGCACGGTGACCGTGCCTGGCCGCTCGTTGATGCTGGTGCGCAATGTCGGCCACCTGATGACCAATCCGGCCATCCTGGACCGCGACGGCAACGAGGTGCCGGAAGGCATCATGGACGCGGCGATGACGGCCCTGATCGCGCTGCACGATGTCGGGCCGAAGGGACGGCGGATGAACTCTCGCGCCGGCTCGATGTATGTCGTGAAACCCAAGATGCATGGCCCGGAGGAAGTCGCCTTCGCCGTCGAGATGTTCGATCGTGTCGAAGCCCTGCTCGGCATGGCCCGGAACACCATCAAGATGGGCATCATGGACGAGGAGCGGCGCACCACAATCAACCTCAAGGAAGCGATCCGCGCCGCGAGGGAGCGCGTGGTGTTCATCAACACCGGCTTCCTCGACCGCACCGGCGACGAGATCCACACCTCGATGGAAGCCGGCCCGATGATCCGCAAGGGTGACATGAAGCAGGCCGCCTGGATTTCCGCCTATGAGGCCTGGAACGTCGACACGGGCTTGGAATGCGGGCTCGCCGGCCACGCCCAGATCGGCAAGGGCATGTGGGCGATGCCCGACTTGATGGCCGCGATGCTGGCCGAGAAGATCGCCCACCCCAAGGCCGGCGCCAACACCGCCTGGGTGCCATCGCCAACGGCGGCGACGCTGCACGCCACGCACTATCACAAGGTCGATGTCCATGCGGTCCAGGCGGCGCTGAAGAGCCGGCCCAAGGCCAAGCTCGACGACATATTGTCCGTGCCGGTGGCCGTGCGGCCGAACTGGACGCCCGACGAGATCCAGCGCGAACTCGACAACAATGCCCAAGGCATTCTGGGCTATGTCGTGCGCTGGATCCACCAGGGCGTCGGCTGCTCCAAGGTTCCCGACATCAACGATGTCGGCCTGATGGAAGACCGCGCCACGCTGCGCATCTCCTCGCAGCACATTGCCAACTGGCTGCGCCACAAGGTCTGCTCGGAAATCCAGGTGATGGATTCCTTGCGGCGCATGGCGGCAATTGTCGATCTGCAGAATGTCGGCGACCCGCTCTACCGGCCGATGGCCGCCGACTTCGAAAAGTCGATCGCCTTCCACGCCGCCTGCGACCTGGTGTTCAAGGGAACAAGCCAGCCCAACGGCTACACCGAGCCTGTGCTGCACAAGCGCAGGCTGGAGCTGAAGGCCCATCAAGGGTAGAACGGTGTCGCGTTGAAAGGGTTTGGAGCGACTGGATGTCGTCGGTTCGCGTCGGCGAAGACGGCGGCGTCAGCCCAGCGGCAATGTCGTGCCGAAGGCGGCAGGCTCTTATGGCTCGATACGGTTCCTTTGCTTTTTTCGGTTAGTGCTGGCTGGAAGGCTCGGGAGCATTGGCATGGCCACGATGGCGATCGAAAAGAAACTGTTGAATTCCGTCCATGACCGGGCGGTTTTCCAGCGCCGCGTGCGCATCCTGTCCGACCGGCTGGCCGACGAACTGGGCCCGGCCGGCACCGTTCTCGATCTCGGCTGCGGCGACGGCTCCATTGCCAAGGCGATCATGGAAAAAAAGCCGGGACTGACGTTTCGCGGCATCGACGTGCTGATCAGGCCGCAAACCCATATCCCGGTAGAACTGTTCGATGGCAGCACCATTCCCGCCGCGAATGGCTCCTATGACTGGGTGACGATTGTCGATGTGCTGCATCATGCCGACCACCCGGGCCATCTCGTGCGCGAGGCGGCCCGCGTGGCGCGCAAGGGCGTTGTCATCAAGGATCACCTGCGCGAAGGCTTCGCGGCCTACCAGACGCTTCGTTTCATGGATTGGGTGGGCAACAAGGGGCACAATGTGCGCCTGCCTTACAACTATCTCTCCAAGGCCGAGTGGGACGCCATTTTTGCCGCCGCGGGTATCACACCCCGCACCTGGCGTGAGAAGCTGTCGCTCTATCCGTTCCCGGCCAGCGTGTTTTTCGACCGTCGCCTGCATTTCATCGGGACCTTGCGATAGCTAACCGGAGCTGCGCGGAACGCGGCTACGCCGCCTGCGCCATACGCTCCGAACTCATGCGATAGGAAATCGCTTCGGCCAGATGGATGCGGCCGACACATTCGCTGGCGTCGAGGTCGGCGAGCGTGCGCGCCACTTTGAGCACCCGGTGGTAGGCCCGCGCCGAAAAGGCGAGTTTTTCGCTGGCATCCTTGAGCAGCGACAGGCCTGCGGCGTCCGGCATGGCGATCGTCTCGATGACGGCAGGAGAACAATGCGCGTTGGTGGTGGCGCTGTTGACGCCGAGCCGCTCGAAACGCTCGCGCTGGATGGTGCGGGCACGCGCCACGCGCGACGCCACGTCGGCGCTCTTTTCCGCTCGATCCGGCCGGATCAGGTCGCTGGCCGAGACCGCCGGCACTTCGATCCTGAGATCGATGCGGTCGAGCAGCGGACCTGAAATGCGCGCCTGGTAATCGGTGCGGCAACGATCGCCGCGCAGGCAGCGATAACCCGGTTCGCCGGCCATGCCGCAGCGGCACGGGTTCATCGCCGCCACCAGCTGGATGCGGGCCGGATAGGTGACGCGATGGTTGGCCCGTGCGATCATGCAGTCGCCGGTTTCAAGCGGCTGGCGCAGCGCATCGAGCGTCTGCGGCGTGAATTCGGGGAACTCGTCGAGGAACAGCACGCCGTGATGAGCGAGCGACACCTCGCCCGGCCGCGCGCGCAGGCCGCCGCCCACCATCGCCGCCATCGAGGCCGAATGGTGCGGGGCGCGGAACGGCCGCCGGTCGGTCAGCTTGCCTTCGCCGAGTTCGCCAGCCACCGAGGCGATCATCGAGACTTCGAGCAGTTCCTTCGGCGCCAGTGGCGGCAGGATCGACGGCAGGCGCTGCGCCAGCATCGATTTGCCTGAGCCTGGCGGACCGATCATCAGCAGATTGTGTCCGCCGGCGGCCGCCACTTCCAGCGCCCGCTTCGCCGTCTCCTGGCCCTTGATGTCGGCAAGGTCGGGCAGGTCGCGCGCCGCCGCGCGGATGCCGGCCTCCGGGCGCGACAGCACCTGTGTGCCGCGGAAATGATTGGCGATCGCAATCAGGCTGCGGGGCGCGAGAATGTCGAATTCCCGCCCCGCCCAGGCCGCTTCCGGCCCGCAAGCGAAGGGACAGATCAGCCCTTTGCCTTCGGCATTGGCGCCGATCGCCGCCGGCAAGGCACCGGCAACGGCGGTGATCGTACCGTCGAGCGACAGCTCGCCCAGCACGACATAGCCAGCCAGCATGTCGCCCGGAATGGCGCCAAGGGCTGCCATCAAGCCGAGCGCGATCGGCAGATCGTAGTGGCTGCCTTCCTTCGGCAGATCGGCGGGCGCCAGATTGACGGTCACCTTCTTCGACGGCATCGACAGGCCCGACGCATGCAATGCCGCCTGCACCCGCTCGCGGCTTTCCGCCACCGCCTTGTCTGGCAGGCCGACGATATGCATGTTGACCTTGCCGGGCGCGATCATCACCTGCACGTCGACCGGCACCGCCTCGATGCCCTGGAAAGCGACCGTACGAACCCGCGCCACCATTGTCTGCCCCCGATGCCGGCTCGCCCTTGCCCCTTAACGGCCGCGACCGACGTCAACGCAAGACAACCACAGATTTCAGCCCAGGGCAAGAACATTACAGGAACAAGTGAGGTGAGCGCATGGAGCGACTACTGGCTGGTGCATTCCGAAAGCCGCCGCAACACGCCTAAGATCAAGCTGTTCCGAGATTGGGTCCCAGACGGCTGACGTCAGGGAGAGCGCGAACAGCGCCGGCTCTGAGGCGCCACTCTTGATCAAATCGGGAACATTGGCGCAACCGGTAGCCGCACAGGTTGCGCGCCGGTTGTGCCCGGCTGCAAAAGCGGAACATGGTTAACACAAACTGAAAACAAATTATGTCCGCTTCCCCTCCACCACGTCCCAGAACAGGCTGGCGATGTCGGCGCCGCCGAAGCGCTTGACCTCGCGCACGCCGGTCGGCGAGGTGACGTTGATCTCGGTCATGTAGTCGCCGATGACGTCGATGCCGACCAGGATGAAGCCGCGCTCTTTCAGCGACGGCCCGATGCGGGCACAGATTTCGCGCTCGCGTGTCGTCAACTCGGTCTTCTCGGCGCGGCCGCCGACATGCATGTTGGAGCGGGAGTCGTGCTCGGCCGGCACCCGGTTGATGGCGCCGACCGGCTCGCCGTCGATCAGAATGATGCGTTTGTCGCCCTTGCGCACATCCTTCAGGTAACGCTGCACGATATAGGGCTCGCGAAACATCTGGCCGAACATTTCGAGCAGCGAGGCGAGATTGCGGTCGGCTTCAAGCATGTGGAAGATGCCGGCGCCGCCATTGCCGTAGAGCGGCTTGACGATGATGTCGCCGAATTCCTTGCGGAAGGCGGCGACTTCGAGCGGATCCTTGGTGATCAGCGTGTCCGGCATCAGGTCCGGGAACTCGGTGACGAAAATCTTTTCCGGGCTGTTGCGCACCCAGGCCGGGTCGTTGACGACCAGCGTCTTTGGATGGATGCGCTCGAGGATGTGGGTCGTGGTGATGTAGTTCATGTCGAAGGGCGGGTCCTGGCGCAGCAGGACGACGTCCATTTCGGACAAGTCGGTGCGCACCTTTTCGCCCAGCGAATAGTGGCTGCCCTTTTCGTCGCGCACCGTCATCTCCTCGACGCGGGCAAACACCTTGCCGTCGCGCATCGACAGCCGGTCGGGCGTGTAGTGGAACAGCTGGTGACCGCGCCGCTGCGCCTCCAGCGACAGGGCGAACGAGGTGTCGCCGGCGATCGACACGGTGGAGACATGGTCCATCTGGACGGCGATTTTCAACTTCATGGCAGGTCCCCAGCATAGTCGACGCAAGCGATATAAGCGTCGCGGCGCGTTCTGCCAATCGCGACGTTTTGAACATTGGGATCAGCAAGGCGCGTCTGCCGGTTGCAGACAAGACGAGGACTGACATCATCGCTTTCTTAAGCCTTGCCGTGCGACGGTAAGCTTCGAATGCAGCCGGCCGACCTGACGCAGCGCCGGGCACCCGATGGAACGACGATCATGAACGCGCTCACTGCCGTCCGCGCAGCCTCGACCCAGCAGCTCGAACTCACCATCCTGATGCCATGCCTCAACGAGGCCGAGACGCTCGCCGTCTGCATCGGCAAGGCCAAGGCCTTTCTCGACCAATCCGGCATAGCGGGCGAGGTGCTGATCGCAGACAATGGCAGCACCGACGGCTCGCGGGAGATCGCAGCGCAAGGCGGTGCTCGTGTCGTCCCGGTCGCGCAGAAGGGCTATGGCGCGGCGCTTCTGGGCGGCATCGCCGCCGCCAGGGGCCGCTTCATCATCATGGGCGACGCCGATGACAGCTATGATTTCGGTGCACTGGAGGCTTTCGTGACCCGGCTGCGCGGCGGCGCCGACCTGGTCATGGGCAACCGCTTCCAGGGCGGCATAGAGGCTGGCGCCATGCCGCCTCTGCATCGCTATCTCGGCAATCCGGTGCTGAGCTTCGTCGGCCGCCTGTTCTTCCGCATCAAGACCGGCGACTTCCACTGCGGCCTGCGCGGCTTCAACGCCGACAGCATCAGGAAGCTCGATCTGCAGACCACCGGGATGGAATTCGCCAGCGAAATGGTGGTGCGCAGCGCGCTTGCCGGGCTGCGCATCGAGGAAGTGCCGACCACGCTCAAGCCCGACGGCCGCAGCAGGCCGCCGCATCTCAGGACCTGGCGCGACGGCTGGCGGCATCTCAAATTCCTGCTGGTCTACAATCCGCGCTGGATGTTCTTCATTCCAGGGGCGGTGCTTTCCGGCCTCGGCACGCTGTTCGCGGCGCTGCTGGTGTTCGGCCCCTTGCGGGTGGTCGACAATCTTTCGCTCGATCTCAACACCTTCGTCGCCGCCTGTTTCATGATCGTCACCGGCATCCAGCTCATCACCTTCGGTGCCATTTCGCGATACTATGCCGAAATCACCGGCATCCTGCCGCCAAGCCGCGGGTCGGACTGGCTGACCAGGACCATCAGCACCGACCGTCTCGCCGCCAATGCCGGCATCTGCTTTGCCGCCGGCTTCCTGTTCTTCCTCTATGCCGTGGCGCGCTGGGCCCATCTCGGCTTCGGTCCGCTGAACGATTCCGAAATTCCGCGCATCGTCGTGCTGGGCTTGAGCCTGATCGTCATTTCGTTCCAGGTCTTCTTTTCGGCATTCCTGCTCGGTGTCCTGGAGATCCCTGTCAAGCGGCTGAAGGCCGGGCTGTCGCGGGAAGCGACGGCACGCGATCAGCAATGACCGACGTGCTGCCGGCGCTTGTCCAGGCGCGCCCGTTCCGCTTCATGGTGGTGGGCATCGGTGCGGCGGGATCGTTTTTCGCGCTCTCGTGGCTGCTGGTTTCGCTGGGCGTTCCGCCGTTCGCCGGCAGTGCCGTCGCTTATGCGACGGCGTTCGTCGTTGCCTATCGGGCGCAGCGGGGCTGGACGTTCGGTGCGGAACACGATCACAAGGTCGCGTTCCCGCGCTATCTTGCCCTGCAAGCCGGATGCGCCGCTTTTGCCGGCCTCGTCTCGCAGGTGGCGGTGACGCGTTTCGGCCTGTCGCCCGTCGCGATGTCGGCGCTGACGACGGTCGTGACAAGCACCATCAGTTATCTGGTTTCGAGGCTTTGGGTGTTTCCGGCGCGCGGCCACGGCTATCCCGGCAAAATGACCGCTGGACATGCCGCGATGCCTTCCAAGGTCACCGCCCGTCCCTCCTGGCGGGCGGACATGCTGGCGGCGCTGCTCGCGGCCCTGGTGCCGCTCACGGTCTTTGCCGTGACCGGATTTCCGCAACTGGCCAACCCGGCGGGCGACAATGACAGCCTGCTGCAACTGGTCGAGGTCCGCGATCTTCTGGCCGGCCAGGGCTGGTTCGACCTGCACCAGTACAGGATGGGACTGGACGGCGGCTTCGTCATGCATTGGTCGCGGCTGCTCGACGCGCCACTGGCCCTTGGCGTCCTTGCCGTATCGGCCCTGACGGGCAACGTCGCCCTGGCTGAACAGGTCGTGCAGGTGGCCTGGCCTGCCCTGCTGTTCTGGCTGGCGGTCTTCTTCATTATCCGCGCCGCGCGCGCTTTCGCCGGCGGCCACGCTGTCCTGCCCGCCGCCGTCGTCGGTGGCGCCGCGCTCTATTACCTCGGCATTTTCTCCCCAGGTTCGCTGGATCATCACAATGTGCAGCTGATGCTGATCCTGGCGAGCCTTGCCTTGCTGCTCGAGGCTCCCTTGCTGCGGCCGGCCGCCTTGCTTTCGGGCATCTGCGCCACGCTGAGCGTGGCCATCGGCATGGAAAGCGCTCCCTACGCCGGAACCCTTGGCGCCGCTGTCGCGCTGCTGTTCCTTGGCAATGGCGCTCGGGAAAGGCTGACCGCGAGGGACTTTGGCCTCAGCGTCGCCGCTGTTTCGGCTCTCGTCTTCGTCGCCACCGTCCCGGCATCCGCATGGACCCAGGCACAGTGCGACACATTTTCGATTGTGCAGTTCGCCGTCGCCGGACTTGCCGGCGCGGGGCTGGCGATCATCGCTTCATGGAAGGCCACCAGTGCCACCGTCGCCGGCCGCCTGGCCTCGCTCGGCCTGCTTGGGCTAGCCATTGCGGCTGTCGTGGTATTCCTGTTCCCGCAATGCCTGGCCTCGCCGTATGCCAACATCGATCCGCGCCTGAAGGAGATGTGGCTCAGCCATATCGACGAGGCGCAGCCGATTTTCCAGATCGTCACCGATGATCCGGCCAGGGCGGTGGCACGGTTTGCCACGCCGTTGGTGGCCATCATCCTGATGGCGCTCCGCGTCGGCCATGGCTGGCGTCGGCAGGACAGCCTTGTCGGCTCGCTGCTGGTTATGGCGTTCCTGGTCAGCGCCTGGGAAGTTCGCGGCTCGACCTTCTCCATCGCCTTCGCGGTGATCCCGCTTGCGGCATGGATCGCCTGCTGGCGGCAGCGTGCGCAAACCAGTCCGTCCAACAGCGCCGCACTCAGGATGGCCGCAGCCTGGCTGATCTCGGTAAATGCAATCTGGGCAGGCGCTGCCGGGGCGGCGTCGAGTGCTTTCCAAACCGACGCGGCTGCCACCGGTGCCAAGGCCGCAGACACGGCTTGCCTCGGCAAGGCATCGTTCGCGGCGCTCGGCCGGATGCCGGCCACAACCGTGCTTTCGCTCTCGAATCTTGGCTCGCCGATACTGGCCTTTACTGGTCACCGCGTGCTGGCCGGACTCTACCACCGCAACGTCGCCGGAAATCTGGTCGCGCTTGATGCCTTGCTGGGCTCGGATGCCGATGCCAGAACCGTTGTCGAAAGGCATCATGTCGGCCTTGTCGCACTCTGCCGTGGCAACGCGGAAAGCCGCCTGCTCATGGCCAGGGCACCGGACGGTTTCCTGGCCAGGTTGATGAGCGGGGACGTGCCGGACTGGCTGGAGCCGGTGGCGGAGACCAAGGGAAGACCCCTGGAACTGTATCGCGTCAAGCCAAACGGCTGAAAATTCAAGCGCTTGACGGATTTTGTAGCCGGCTTCACGAAGCTATCCGGCTTACGGTTTGGGCACGGCTCACGGCGAAAGCCGGACCCCGTTTTTCGGGATCATGCTCCGGCTACAAAAATCGGTCCGTGGGATACGTTTCCTAAAGGGTTTGCTGCCAGTCTGGAAATAAATTCCGACTACAAAAGCAGGGACGAACAGGGACACCGATGCAAACTCCGTTTGGCACCGGTCAGGCAAACAGGGAAAGCACGGATCTGGCGTTCACCGATCCGTTGACCGGGCTTGGCAATCATCGCCGCTTCTTCGACAAGGTCGACCGCCTGATCAGCGACCGTTCCGACGATCCCGCACCCTTCACCGTCGGCATTCTCGACCTCGATGGTTTCAAGCCGATCAACGACCTGTTCGGCCACAAGGCCGGCGACGACATCCTGATCCAGGTGGCGATGCGGCTGCGCGCCTCGATGGACGGCCATTCGACGGTCTGCCGCATCGGCGCCGACGAATTCGCCTTCCTCTACCCGCTGGTGTTCTCGGAGGAGGCGGCGGCGGAAAAATCCCGCATGCTGATCGAGATCCTGTCGGCGCCCTACGATGTCGGCGAACGCACCGCCAGGCTCTCGGCCTCGGTCGGCTGCTCATTGTTCTATTCCGGCGACGAGACCACCGAGATCCTCATCAACAAGGCCGAAACGGCGCTCTACCATGCCAAGCGTTCCGGCCGCGGCCGCGTCGTCGTCTACACCCGCGAGATGGAGGAGGCCGCCAAGCGCGTCACCCGCATCGAGCAGGCGCTGCGCCGCGCCGTCTCGGCCGGCGAGGTGGAGCCGCATTTCCAGCCGATCGTCGATCTCACCACGCGCCGCACCATCGGCTTCGAGACTCTGGCGCGCTGGACAGACCGCGACCTCGGCGCGGTGCCGCCGACCGTCTTCATCCCCATCGCCGAGGAGCGCGGCATCATCGGCCCGTTGTCGCAGCTCGTGCTGCGCAAGGCCACCGAGGCCGCCAGGAGCTGGCCGAAAGACCTGTTCCTGTCCTTCAACCTGTCGCCCTCGCAGCTCGTCGACCAGAACACCGGCCTGCACATACTGGCGATCCTTGACCGCACCGGCTTCGATCCGCGCCGGCTGGAGATCGAGATCACCGAAACCGGCCTGATGAACGACCCGGCTTCGGCGGCGCAGATCGTCGAGGATCTGCGCCGCGTCGGCATCCGTGTCTCGCTCGACGATTTCGGCACCGGCCAGTCCTCGCTCGGCCGCCTGCGCGAATTCCATTTCGACAAGCTCAAGATCGACCGCGCCTTCGTCTCCTCCATTCTCGACGACCGGCCGTCCGAACACATCATCCGCGCCATCCTCGCCATGTGCGAAGGGCTTGGCATGGACGTGGTCGCCGAAGGCATCGAAGAGGAGGCGCAGGCCGATCGCCTGGTCCAGTTCGGTTGCGCCGGCGGGCAGGGCTATCTGTTCGGCAAGCCGGCCGATGCCGACGCGACATTGGGCTACCTCCGTGATTCCTTCCGTGGCGCCTTGCGCGCCAAGGCGATCTGAGCGGCAGGTTTCGGCCCTGCCCGCGATGCGCCGATGCCGCCTGGCGGGGTCGAGCGCGGGCGCGATCGCCTTTTTGTCAGACATAAGCCCCGAAATCGGTCTTTTCGCCCTTGCCCGCCGGACGTGTCTGGCTAGGATGCGCGCCGGTTGACCCGGGAGACGAAAAATCATGATGCCATCGGCGCGTTTTGCCGACCTCGAAGGCGCTTCGGTGCTGATCACCGGCGGCGGCTCCGGCATCGGCGCGGCATTGACCGAAGGGTTCATGCGCCAGGGCGCCAAGGTCGCCTTCATCGACATCGCCGACAAGCCCAGCATCGCACTCGCCGACCGTATCGAGGAAGAGCTCGGCCGTCGGCCGCTCTATCTCAGGACCGATCTGCGCGATATCGAAGCACTGCGGGCGTCCGCCGCGAAGGCGGCCGAAGCGCATGGCGACGTCACCGTGCTGGTCAACAACGCCGCCTGGGACGAACGCCACGCCGTCGAAGACGTGACGGTGGAGTTCTGGGACAATAACCAGGCGATCAACCTGCGGCCGCATTTCTTCACCGCGCAGGCGGTGGCGCCGGGCATGAAGCGCGCCGGCGGCGGCTCAATCATCAATTTCACCTCGACGTCCTATCTGATCAATCATCCCGACCTGCCGGCCTACACCGCCGCCAAGGCCGGCATCCTCGGCCTCACCAAGGGGTTGGCCGGCAAGCTCGGGCCCGACCGCATCCGCGTCAATGCCATCGCGCCCGGCTGGGTGATCACCGAGCGGCAGAAGCAGCTCTGGGTCACTGAACAGGCGCTTGCCGCCCATGTCGCCAAGCAGTGCATCAGGGACGTCATGCGGCCGGACGACATGGTCGGCACGGTGCTGTTCCTGGCCTCGGATGCCTCGCGCATGCTGACCGCGCAGATGCTGATCGTCGATGGAGGTTTCCTGTGAGCCCGGGGTTTGCCAGCAGCGTGCCGGCAGTCGCGGCGCTCGATTGGGGCACGACCCGGCTTCGGGCCTGGCTGATCGACGGCGGCGGCAAGGTGCTTGCCGAGCGGCGCGGCGACGATGGCCTGATCACCGCGCGCGAAAAGGGCTTCGCCAACGTTCTGGAGGGCCATCTGGCAGCGATGGGCGCGCCGGAGGAATTGCCAGTCATCATCTGCGGCATGGCCGGCTCCCGCCAGGGCTGGCTGGAGGCGCCCTATGTCGGCGTTCCGTCGCCGCTCGGTGCCATTCTCGGCGGCGCCGCTAGGGTGCCCGGGCAGAAGCGCGACATCCGCATCATTCCCGGCCTTGCCCAGCGCCTGGCCGACGCGCCCGATGTCATGCGCGGCGAGGAGACGCAGCTTGCCGGCGCCGGCCTGCCCGCCAGGGGCCGCGAACTGGTCTGCATGCCCGGCACGCATTCGAAATGGGTGCTGGTGGAGGACGGCGCCGTCGCCGGCTTCGGCACCTGGCCGACGGGCGAGCTGTTTTCCGTGCTTGCCGCGCACTCGATCCTGCGCCATTCGCTGGGTGAACATCCAAGCCCGGTTGCTCCAGACAATCCGTTCTTCCGCCGCTGGTGCGAAACAGCGCTAGGCGATGGCGGCGATGTCACCTCTCGGCTGTTTGCCATCCGCGCCGCCGGCCTGCTCCAGGACCTCCAGGCCGATGATGCCGCCGCCTGCCTGTCCGGCCTGCTGATCGGCGGCGAGATCGCGTCTGCCCGGCGCCGGCATGGCGCCGGCGCGACATCGGTCGTGCTGATTGCCTCGGGCGCGCTGGCCGGGCTCTACCAGGCCGCCCTCGGCCTTGCCGGGCTTGGTGTGCGGACAGTCGACGCGGACGAGGCTGTACGCGCCGGTCTCATCGAGGCCGCGCGGGAGAATGGCATGATTGCCAGAAGTGGAGCCGCCATATGACCGAGACCGCACCCTTTCCAAAACTTAAGCGCGGTCTGGTCGCCATCCTGCGCGGCCTCAAGGCAAGCGAGGCGATCGCCATCGGCCAGGCATTGTTCGATGCCGGCATCGAGGCTATCGAGGTGCCGCTCAATTCGCCCCAGCCGTTTTCGTCGATCGCCAGGCTTGTTCAAGTGCTGCCGAAGACAGCTTTGGTCGGCGCCGGCACGGTGCTGACGGCGGCCGACGTCGACAGTCTTCACGCGGCCGGCGGACGACTGCTGGTCAGCCCCAACATCGATGCCGAGGTGATGGGCCGCGCCGCGCATTACGGCATGGTCACCATGCCCGGCGTGTTCACCCCCACCGAGGCCTTCCAGGCGATCCGGCTCGGCGCCTCGGCGCTGAAATTCTTCCCCGCCAGCGTGCTCGGCGCATCGGGCATTTCCGCGATCCGGGCCGTGCTGCCGGCGCAGACTCTGGTCGGCGCGGTCGGTGGCGTTTCGGAAAAGGACTTTGCCGGCTACAAGGCGGTTGGCGTGACGGTCTTCGGGCTCGGCTCCAGCCTGTTCAGGCCAGGCATGAGCGTCGATGATGTGGCGGCGCGCGCCTACGCAGCCGTCGCTGCCTGGGATGCGGTATTCGGAGAAGCATAATGAGTGAACCGATCGTTTCCGTCTTTTCCGATCATGTCTGCCAACTCGGCGAAGGGCCAAGTTACGATCCCGGCACGGATGCGCTATTCTGGTTCGACATCGTCAACAGCCAGCTCCTGGAAAAGCCCTTGGCAGGCGGCGCGCTGAAAATCCACGAGCTTGGCCAGATGGCAAGCGCGATCGCCATCATCGATGACAAGCGACAGCTGATCGCCACCGAAACCGGGCTTTTTGTCCGCGACGTCGCCACCGGCGGAATGACGCTGCACACCGCCATCGAGGCCGACAACCCGGTCACCCGTTCCAACGATTCCCGCGTCCATCCCTGCGGTGCCTTGTGGGTCGGTACCATGGGCAAGGGCGAGGAGAAGGGCGCGGGCTCGATCTACTGGTTTTTCAAAGGCGAACTGCGCCGCCTGTTTTCGGATATCACCGTCTCGAACTCGATCTGCTTTTCATCAGACGGCACGCTTGCTTACTACACCGACACCTCGACCGGATTGCTGATGCGCGTTGCCTGCGATCCGGCGACCGGCCTGCCCGTCGGCGAGCCGAAGATCTTCGTCGATCACCGCTCGGCCAAGGGCTATATCGACGGTTCGGTGCTCGACCGCGACGGCATCCTGTGGAACGCCGTCTGGGGTGGCAGCGTCATCGAGGCCTATGGGCCGGACGGCGAGCTCGTCCGCACGGTCGCCATGCCGGTGACGCAGCCATCCTGCCCGGCCTTCGTCGGCAGGAATGCCGATCGGCTGGCCGTGACCTCGGCCTGGTCGGGCAAGAATGAAAAGCAGCGTCTGCTCGACCTGCAGGGCGGCATGACCTTCCTGCTCGACATTCCTGTCAATGGCCGCCTGGAACCGCGCGTGCTGATCGCCTGACATTGCCGGACGCGGACCCGGGGCTACGGTCGCAATCCTGGCGCTGTCACACAGGCGCCCGGGGCGCGTCGATTTCGCGAAAGCCGATTGTGCGGGCCGTGCGATGGTAGGTCATCGCACCGTCGGGAACCGCCACATCATGCCAACGCACAAGCCGAAACTGGTCCTTGTCCACGAGCCCGAAAAGGCTTGTTTCGACCGCTTGCTCGCCGGTGGTCATGCATCGCGGCGTGCCGCCGAAATCTCGTCCTATCTGGCGCAGTCGACCGATCTCGCTCTCGAATTCGATGCGCTGGCCGCCGCCTGCGAGGCGCGCGGCCTGTCCTTTGCGCCGGTGGTGCTCGACGATGCGGCCAAGGTGCTCGACGGTGAGGATCCGCGAAGCGCGCTGGTCTGGACGCTGACCGACGGCGTCGCCTATTTCCGTGGCGGCGCGGCACCCGCTTTGGCAAGACTGCGCGGTTTCAACACCATCGGCGCCGACGATTCGCTGTTCGCGCTCTGCCAGGACAAGTTCCGCTCCGGCGCCGTGCTTGGCGCGCTCGGCCTTCCGGTGCCGCAGGCCGGTCTCGCGCGGGATGGCAAATGGCTGGTCGAGGCGCCGGCCTCCGCCGCCGGCTGGTTCGTCAAGCCCAACCGGCTCGGCGCCAAGATCGGCATCTGGCCGGATTCGCGCGTAACCGATCTCGCTCACGCGCTGGAGCTTAGCCGGCGTGTTTTCGCCTGTTATCGCGACGATGTCGTGGTCCAGCCCTATGTCTCCGGCCGCAACGTCCGCGCCAGCTTCCTAGGGCTGATGCCGGATACCGGCGTCGAAGCGCTCGGCGTCGCCTTTGTCGAGTCGGGAGGTGATTTCCAGACCATGGAAGACAGTTTGGCGCTCTATGGCGAGACCGGCGAGGCGGCGAAGGCTGCCGGGCAATACGCCGAACCCGAACTCGCTGCGGTCGCGGACAGCCAGCCGGTGGCCGATGCGAGGATCAGGGGGATCGCCGAACGGCTGATCATCGGGCTCGGCCTGCGCGATGTGTTTTCCATAGATCTCAGGGTGGAGGCCGACGACACGGCTCACCTCATCGAGTTCGAGGTCTGTCCTGGCCTGCCTTGCTTCGATTTTCGCGACTATTGCCGCCGGCAATGGGGGCTGAGCCTTGCCGACGCCATGGCCGAGACGGCAGCTAATCGGCTTTCCGCGCGGACCTAAATCCCTTCGACCAGCACGATCTCGCCGTCGGCGACCTTCTGGCGGATGGCCACCGCGCGCTGATATTCCGGCGAGTGGTAGCAGTCATGCGCGATCGCAAGCGATTCGAATTCGATGATCACGTTGCGGGCGCGGCCAGGCCCTTCGGCCAGCTCATGGGCTCCGCCGCGCGCCAGGAATTTCGCGCCAAAACGGTCGAAGGCGAGCTTCGAAGCGGCGATATACGCCTTGTAGCCTTCGGCGTCGCGCACATCGACGCGGGCGATCCAGTATCCCTTCGGCATTGTTCTCTCCCTTGTTCTACGCGGAGCGCATTTCGTCGAGGATCGCCTGCGCTGCCGCGCGGCGGTCGTTTGCCGCGACGATCGGGCGGCCCACCACAAGATGGCTGGCGCCGTTGCGGACCGCTTGCGCCGGCGTCACCACGCGTTTCTGGTCGCCATGGTCGCTCCCCGTCGGTCGGATGCCCGGCGTCACCACTGCCATGTCCGGGCCGACGATGCGGCGCACCGCTTCGGCTTCCGCGGCCGAGCAGACGATGCCGCCCATGCCGGCATGGAGCGCCTGTTCGGACCGCCGCAGCACCAGCGTGTGCGGGTCATATTCATAGCCAACGTCGATCATGTCCTGCTCGTCCATCGAGGTCAGCACGCTGACGGCGAGCAGGCAAAGCTCGCTGCCGCGCGCCGCCTCCACCGCCGCCTGCATCGCCTTGGGATAGGCGTGGATGGTCAGCATGGTCATGCCCATCCTGACGATGTTCTCGACGCCCTTGGCCACCGTGTGGTCGATGTCGAGCAGCTTCATGTCGAGGAAGATTTTCTTCCCACCGCTGGCCAGCTCCCTGGCAAAGTCGAGGCCGCCGGCAAAAGCCAGCTGATAGCCGATCTTGTAGAAGGAGACGATGCCGTCGAGCTCGCGCACCGCCTGCTCGGCCTCCTCCACGGTCGGCACGTCGAGGCCGACGATCAATCGCTCCTGCATGGAATGAGGCTGCAGGGTTGCGGCGGTCACGCCTCGACCCTGGTCGACAGCATGCGCGAGGTTTCGATCAGCGTGCGGCATAGGTGCTCCATCGATTTGTGCAGTCTTTCGTCACGGAAATGGCCATCCCCGTCGAAGGCGTCGCCACCCTCCGGCACCGAGCATTCCGGTGTCACCACTTCCATCTGGCAGCGCACCAGCACGGCACGCAAATGGTTGATGCAGCGGATGCCGGCGAAGTGCCCGTTGGAGGACGAGCAGAGGCCGGCGACCTTGCCGGCAAGCGGCCTGACCGACCGGCCGCCATCCCGTCGCACCCGGCTCACCCAGTCGATCGTGTTCTTGAGCAGCGGCGGGATCGAACCGTTATATTCAGGCGTCGCGATCAGCAGCCCGTCATGGGCTGATATCAGCCGCGCCAGCCTTTGGGCGTTTTCCGGAACGCCGTTTTCCTTCTCCAGGTCCTCGTCGAGGATCGGCAAGGGGTAATCGGCAAGCGAAATACGGGTCACCTCGGCACCTTGCACCGCAAGTTCCTTCTGCGCCACGTCGGCGGTCCTGCCGCTATAGGCGCCGCCGCGCACCGAGCCGGCGAAGACGAGGATTTTCGGGATCACTGCCATTGGCCACCCTTGTTCTGGGACAGGTACAGCCAAGGTTCGATCAAATCAACGGCTGGATGGGGGGAAAGGCAGTAGGGCAGTAGGGCAGTAGGGCAGTAGGGCAGTAGGGCAGTAGGGCAGTAGGAATGGTTCCCTAGCCAATCTTTTCCCCCTACTCCCTTACTGCCCTACTCCCCTGCTGCCTTCTCTTCTAATGCGCTTCGCGCCGGTAGATCCAAAGCTGCGTCGGGGGGATGTTGCGGAAGATGAAGTCGAAATGCTTCACCGTGTAGTCGCCGCGGCCGGCCGGGATCGGCGACATCGGACCATAGGTCAGCTGCACGATCGGCCGTCCGACCGGAATGCGGTCGAGCAGGCTCTCGATATAGGCGATGCGCTGGGCGACCGGGAAATTGAGCAGCGGCACGCCGGAAACGACGCTGTCGAAGATCATCCCGCTCCTCTCGCCAAGCGTGGCGTTGAGGTTGAAGGCATCGCCCTCGATGACGTTGACGCCGGGGTAGAGCTGGCGCAGGTGGCGCACGAAATCGGTGGAATATTCGACCGCGTAGAGGTTTTCGGGCCGCACGCCCTGGGCGAGGATGGCGCGGGTGATGACACCGGTGCCGGGGCCGACCTCGAGCACCGGCAGGCCGGACTTGGGATTGACGATCGAGGCCATCTTGCGCGCGGTGATCGAGCTGGTCGGAACGATCGAGCCGACCGTCTTCGGCTTGTCGATCCAGCCCTTGAAGAATTTGAGTTCATCGTCGAACTTCTCGGCAAACGCCTTCCGCAGTCCGTGACCACGTGCCATGCAAGCTCTCCTCAGCGGGCCCCTTGAAACTACTTAACATCTGGATGACGCAAGGCAAGGCGCGGCCTTGCCTATGGCGTGGATAAGATAGTTTTCGTCGCGTCTCAACGCTCGCCGAAAGACTCGAAAAAGTCCTTCATGCGGGCGAAAAAGCCGCTCGATTGGGGCGAATTGTCCTGCGAGGAAAGCTGTTCGAACTCTTCCAGCAATTCGCGCTGGCGACGCGACAGGTTCTGCGGCGTCTCGACCGCGGTCTGGATGTAGAGGTCGCCGACATTGGGCTGGCGCAGCACCGGCATGCCCTTGCCCTTGAGCCTGAACTGGCGTCCGTTCTGCGTACCTTCGGTCACCTTCACCTTGGTCTGCGTGCCGTCGAGCGTCGTCACCTCGAAGGAGCCGCCAAGTGCGGCGGTGGTCATCGAGATCGGCACCTTGCAATAAAGATCGGCGCCGTCGCGCTGGAAGAATTCGTGCGGCTTGACCGCCAGAAAGATATAGAGGTCGCCCGATGGCCCGCCGCGCAGCCCGGCCTCACCCTCATTGGCCAAGCGGATGCGGGTACCGTCCTCGATGCCGGCCGGGATGTTGACCGACAGCGAACGCTCCTCGGTGACACGGCCCTGGCCGGCGCATTTCGGGCAGGGATCCTTGATTGTCTGGCCACGGCCCTGGCATTGCGGGCAGGTCCGCTCGATCGAGAAAAACCCTTGCGTGGCGCGCACCTTGCCGTGGCCGTTGCACATCGAGCAGGTGACCGGCTGGGTGCCCGGCTTGGCGCCGCTGCCGGAGCATTCGGTGCAGGAGATCGAAGCCGGCACGCGGATTTGCGCGGTCTTTCCCGCGAAGGCTTCCTCCAGCGAGATTTCCATGTTGTAGCGCAGGTCGGCGCCGCGCTCGCGGCCACCGGAAGAGCGGCGCTGGCGGCCGCCCATCATGTCGCCGAAAATGTCCTCGAAGATGTCGGCGAAGCCGCCGGCGCCAAAGCCCTGCGCGCCATTCATCCCACCCTGCTCGAAGGCGGCATGGCCGAAACGGTCATAGGCCGCGCGCTTCTGCGGGTCCTTCAGCGTCTCGTAGGCTTCGTTGATTTCCTTGAACTTGTGCTCGCAGGAATGATCGCCGGGGTTGCGGTCGGGATGGAATTGCATGGCCAGCTTGCGAAAAGCGCTCTTGAGCTCCTTCTCGTCGGCGCCCTTCTGCACGCCCAGCGTTTCGTAGAAATCAGCTTTCATTTTTTCCCGCAGTCCGGATGCTCAACGTCGTGATGCAATGTTGCGTCGTTTGCCGGCACGTTGTTTCGATTTAGGAGCGGTGCTGCCCGTATGCTAGGGCCGGCGCGAACTTGTCCGTGGTTTTCAGTGATTTTTTCGGCAGTGCTCGCACTTTTTCAGCGAGGGTTGCAAAAAAGCCCGGCCTTGCGCCGGGCTTTTCGCATTGTCTTGCCGTCAAGCCGCTCAGGCCGACTTCTTCTTGTCGTCATCTTCGTCGATTTCTTCGAAATCGGCGTCGACCACGTCGGAGTCCTTGGCGGCATCCGCCTTGGCGTCGGCTTCCGCCGCTTCCTTCTGCGAGGCCTCGTACATGGCCTGGCCAAGCTTCATGGAAGCTTCGGCAAGCACCTGGCTCTTGGCCTCGATGTCGGCCGGATCGTCGCCCTCGGCAGCGGCCTTCAGCGCCGCGATCGCGTCCGAAATCGCCGTGCGCTCGGTCTCCGAGACCTTGTCGCCATATTCCTTCAGCGACTTCTCCGACGAATGCACCAGCGCTTCGGCCTGATTGCGGGCCTCGACGACGGCGCGACGCTTCTTGTCGGTATCGGCATTGGCCTCGGCATCCTTGACCATCTTCTCGATGTCGGCGTCGGAAAGTCCACCCGACGCCTGGATGCGGATTTGGTGCTCCTTGCCGGTGCCTTTGTCCTTGGCCGAGACGTTGACGATGCCGTTGGCGTCGATGTCGAACGTGACCTCGATCTGCGGCACGCCGCGCGGCGCCGGCGGAATGCCGACCAGGTCGAACTGGCCAAGCGCCTTGTTGTCGGCGGCCATTTCACGCTCGCCCTGGAAGACGCGGATGGTCACGGCGGACTGGCTGTCTTCGGCCGTCGAGAACACCTGGCTCTTCTTGGTCGGGATCGTCGTGTTGCGCTCGATCAGCCGGGTGAACACGCCGCCCAGCGTCTCGATGCCGAGCGACAGCGGCGTCACGTCGAGCAACAGCACGTCCTTGACGTCGCCCTGCAGCACGCCGGCCTGGATGGCGGCACCGAGTGCGACGACCTCATCCGGGTTGACGCCCTTGTGCGGCTCCTTGCCGAAGAACTGCTTCACGATCTCCTGGATCTTGGGCATGCGGGTCATGCCGCCGACCAGGACCACTTCGTCGATCTCGCCAGCCTTCAAGCCGGCATCCTTGAGCGCCGCCTTGCACGGCTCGATGGTGCGCTGGACGAGGTCTTCGACCAGGCTTTCGAACTTGGCGCGCGTCAGCTTCAGCGTCAGGTGCTTCGGTCCGGTCGCGTCGGCGGTGATGAAGGGCAGGTTGATTTCGGTCTGCGTCGTCGACGACAGCTCGATCTTGGCCTTTTCAGCCGCCTCCTTGAGGCGCTGCAGGGCGAGCTTGTCGTTCTTCAGGTCGATGCCCTGTTCCTTCTTGAACTCGGCCGCCAGATACTCGACCAGGCGCATGTCGAAATCCTCGCCGCCGAGGAACGTGTCGCCATTGGTCGACTTCACCTCGAACACGCCGTCGCCGATTTCGAGCACCGAAATGTCGAACGTGCCGCCGCCAAGGTCATAGACGGCAATGGTCTTGCCTTCCTTCTTGTCGAGGCCATAGGCGAGCGCTGCCGCTGTCGGCTCGTTGATGATGCGCAGCACTTCCAGGCCGGCGATCTTGCCGGCGTCCTTGGTGGCCTGGCGCTGGGCGTCGTTGAAATAGGCCGGAACGGTGATGACCGCCTTCTCGACCTTCTCGCCGAGATAGGCCTCCGCCGTTTCCTTCATCTTCTGCAGGATCATGGCCGAGATCTGCGAGGGCGACTGCTTCTTGCCGCCGGCCTCGACCCAGGCATCGCCATTGTCGCCCTTGACGATCTTGTAGGGGACAAGCTTCTTGTCCTTCTCCGTCACCGGATCGTCATAGCGGCGGCCGATCAGGCGCTTGACCGCGAAGATGGTGTTTTCAGGATTGGTGACCGCCTGGCGCTTGGCCGGCTGGCCAACGAGACGTTCGCCGTCGCCCGAGATGGCGACGATGGAAGGCGTCGTGCGCGCGCCTTCCGCATTCTCGATTACCTTCGGCTCCTTGCCATCCATGATGGCGATGCACGAATTGGTGGTGCCGAGATCGATACCGATTACTTTTGCCATTTTTCTAGTCTCTCCGCTAAGCAGGCTCTCAGGACCCGGTAAGGCGTTCCGACGAAAGCCCCTGTTCACAAGAAATACCGTCCACCCACCGGTTCTCCGGCGCCGCACGGCTTGGCGCGTATATAAGAACAGGCGGCATCGCGCGCAAGCATTCTGCGCAACGCTTCCATGAACCTTTCCGCGCCGGCCCGCGACTGATGTCCAGGCGCCGCATGGTGCGGCCCCGGAAAGGAAGCCCCCCCATGACCAGCAACCCAGAGACTCCATGGTCTCCGGGACCAACAGGAGCTCGGCGCGACCACCGCCTTCGGGACGGGGTCGATGCGCTGGGCTTCCCGCTGATTCCGTTGACCCTGCGCGGGAGCAGGCGTATCGTCACTATGAGGAAAGCAGACAATTCGATCAGGGAAGAACGAGCCGGACCACCGCGCCTTGCCCTGATTTGCGCGGCAAGTCCGGACGTCTCTCCCCTGGACTACGGGGGTAGTGTCATGTCTCGCATCCGCGGCGCGTTCGTGCCTTTTCTTGAGTTCGACAACCGCTTGCGCGGTGCCTTGCAGGCCGGCGGCCTGCTGGCTCTGGCGCTTGCCGCCAGCCTGTGGCTGGGCGCCACCGCCCAAGCGCAGGAAGCCCAGATCATCTATCCAGGCTCGATGGCGGTCACCGGCTTTCCCGGCACCATCATCCCCAATGTCGACGAGGGGTTGCCGCCCGGCGTCGATCCGGTCGACGAAACCTTCATCGACACCTCGCGCGCCACCTTGCGCGTCTTCGACGTTTCACACCTGGGTGGTCCGGCTTCGGGCCAGCTCGTCTTCACGCCGCCGCCTTTCGAGGTGACAGCAGGCCAGATCGGCGAGGTGTTCGGCCTCACCTATGATGACGGCGTGCGCGACGGTGTGCCCTCTGGCGTTCCCAACCTCTATGCCGCCGCCACCTCGCTGCATGGCATTGAGATCGTCACGCCGGACGCAGACAAGGACGGCAGGCCGGAGCGGCAGCGCCGCGGCACGGCGGGCGCCACCTTCATGGAGGGCCAGTTCGGCACCGAAAACGGCGGCGGACCGGGCACCATCTGGAAGATCGACGGCATCACCGGCCAGGTCGCCAAATTCGCCGACATCGACACCAACAGCGGACCTGGCATCGGCAATATCACCTTCGATCCCGCCCACCGCCAGTTCTTTGCCTCCGATCTCGACACCGGCCTGATCCATCGCATCCACGCCGACGGCAGACTGGTCGACACGTTCGACCATGGCGGCGCCGGCCGGCCGGCGCATGGGCTGGCCCCGGTCGCCGACGATGGCGCGGTGATGGACGTAGAGGGCGCGGCCTTCGATACCGAGGACCCCGACAGCTGGGGCTACACCCAGGACGAGCGCCGCGTCTGGGCCGTCTCCTATCATGGTGGCCGGCTCTATTATTCGGTTGGCGAAAAGTCGGAAATCTGGTCGGTGGGCATTGCCCGCGACGGCACCTTCGCCGGCGATCCCCGCTGGGAACTGACTGTGAAGGCCGACAAGGACTACGCCGTCACCGACATCGCCTTCGACAACAGCGGCTTCATGTATCTCGCCCAGCGCGGCCCGATCGAAAACCGCTATGATTACAGCCGCTTCGCCGATTCCGGCAAAGGCGAGGTCATCCGCTACTTCAGGGAAAATCCCGACGATCCCTCGACGGAATCGGTCTGGGTGGAAGCGCCGCAGGAATATGCGGTCGGCTTCCCGCAAGGCAACAGGCAGTCGGCCGGCGGCGTCGACCTGCAATATGGCTACGATGCCGACGGCAATCTCGACACCTCGGTCTGCACCCAGACCTTGGTCAACACAGGCGACAAACTGCGCGACAACCCCGAGTTCGCCGAAAAGCTCGCCGCGGGCGGGCCGCTTGCCGTGCACGGCGTGCAGATCACGCCCAAGGAGCTGGTCAAGCCGGCCAACGTGCCGCCCTTCGGCTCCTGGTTCGTCGATTTCGACGGCTATTTCGAGGATCCCGAAGTGGAAGGCCATGTCGGCGACGTCGCCGTCTGGCATCCCTGCGAGGGCCGGGCCGGCTATTATGAGGACATACCGAGCGGCTATGAGCCCCCCTTCTACCCGCCGGATTTCCTACCGCCGGGCAATCTGCCTCCGTGTCTCGATGTCGAGGACGTGCAGTATTACTGCACGCCGCGCGGTCTCGAGGCCGATCTCTATCTCCATGACCATGCCGGCTTCGGCGGCGATTCGATCAAGGCCCAATCCAGGACGCCAGGCGTCGCTGTGACCTCACCTATGTCGCATGCACCGGGCAAGCCTTACACGATCGACATCACCGGCCACTATCCGGGCGACAGAGTGGATGTTGGACTTTGCTTCTACAGGAAGTCCGACAAGGACAAGGGTGGCTACTACCCTTGCTGCAAGATGACCTTGCCGCTCCGGACCCCAGCCGTCAGCTGCGAACGTTGAGGCAAAGATGAACAGTCTTGCCCCATCCCCGCTCGCGGCCAAATCCCCAAAAGCCGTCATGGAGACGATCATGAAACCCCTGTCACTCGCCAGGCGCGGCGCGCGCTGGCTGATGGCGGCCGGGATCGCGGTCGCCCTTGCGCCCGCACTGCCGGCATCCGCCGCCCAGGCCGTCCAGGCTGTCACCAGCCAGGATGTGCAGCCGCTGCAGCTCGACAATCCGCGCATCATCAACCCGGAACCCGGACGTGTCGTGCCGTTCTTCACCAAGACCGGTGGCCAGCGCAGTTGCGACTATGTCTTCTATACCTTGACCTTCGGACTGCGCGGCAATTCGCAAGGCTTTGCCAATCCTGCCCTCGAGGCGGCGCTGAAGAAAGCCAAGCTCGACTTCAAGGACCAGCTTCCGCACGGTCTTTCGATCGTCAATGTGACAGTCTCCGGCGACGGCACCGATGCATCGGGTGGGGCCTTGCCGGGCGCTGTCGTAAGCAATTCGGCCGGCCCCAACGACACGGCAACGGTTTCCGATTTCCGGATTTCCGCCAGCGATCTCGATGGCTCGGGCGCACTGAACGAACGCGTCATCACCTTCCGCATCACCGCCAAGATCGACCACGCCGCGTTTCCAGCGCCGGTCAACGTCGACAACCAGGGCATGATCAAGGTCACCGGCGGCACCGGCACGGGCACCATCATCCCGTCGCAGGATCCGGGCAAGCCGGACGACGGCAACATCGCGACCGGGGAAAAGACCTCGATCCGGATCGACCTCACCAAATGCGACAAGCAACCTCCACCTCCAACCGACCATGAGTGTTTCAAGGTCGAACGCGGCACGGTCGACTGCGTGCCCGGCGGTGGCGCCTTCATCTACCACATGCCTGTCGGCCCCGAGATGGGCGGCAAATGGGTGCAGGTGTCGACGACCTCGCCAGGCATCAGCATCATCCCCGACACCCAGAAGGTGCCGGCGGGCGGCGGCGTGCTCAACTGGAAGATCGTCGGCGCGTCACCCGGCGACGTCATCCACCTCATCGTCACCGGTATCGAGACCTATGCCGGACCGAAGGAGGGCTGGGGCCTGTGCTGCACGCAAACCATCGACATCGTCATCCCGCGTGACCAGAGGTGCCCACCCAGGGATAAGGAACCGGACCTCAAGGTCGAAAAGCATGCCGACGTCACACGCTGCACGATGGGCGGCGGCTGCGACTTCACCATCCGGGTCACCAATGTCGGCACAGCGCCTTACAACGGTAAGATCGTGCTCGACGAGGTGACGCTGCCGGCCGGCTCGACGCTGAGTTCAGGGCCCAATCCGCCCTGGGTCTGCGCGCCGGGAACCACCCCGATGACGTGCACCTACCCGGTGACCACGCTCGCTCCGGGAGCCTTTGTCGACCTCAAGCTCGGCTTCAAGCCGGCCGGAGGCTGGCAAGGCAGCGTGCTGCGCAACTGCGCCACCTACAATTACGGCGCCAGCGGCAAGCCGCTGTTCGGCAGCCAGGCCAATGACCGGGGCTGCGCGTCGATCCCGATCTGCCGGCGCGGCGACCGCAATCCGGATTGCCAGCCGCCGGTCGAGAAGAAGGTCGACCTGATCCTCAAGAAGCGTGCCCGCACCGAAGTCTGCACCGCCGACGGCGTCTGCACCTTCATCATCGACATCATCAACAACGGCATATCGACCTACAATGGGCCGCTGACGGTGATCGACAACTACCCCGGCGGCGCGCCGGCGTCCTCCACCTTCGGCCCGAGCCCGCCCTGGACATGCGGCCCCAACGGCCCCGGCCAGTTTCGCTGCGACAATGCCGGCATCTCGCTGCCCGCGGGCGCCTCGACACCGATCTTCGTCAAGGCGGTCATGCCGGCCGGCTACCGGTCCGACACGGTCGAGAACTGCGCCGAGGTGAAGGCCATCCCCGGGGAGGTCGATCTCACCAACAACAAGGCCTGCGCCAAGGAACGCATCCGCCATCCCAACAGCGGCCAGCCGGCCTTGCGCATCACCAAGGTGTGCAACGGCTCGCTGGCCGGCGCGGCGCTGGTTTCCTGCCGCATCACCGTCGCCAATGTCGGCACGGCTGCCCCCACCGGTCCGGTGCGGGTCAACGATGCCGCCACGCTGGTGTCGGGCGGAGCGCCTGTCCAGATCCAGACCGTAACCCCCGACGGCGCGGAATGGGCATGCGGACCGGTTCCGGCCAATGCGTTGTCGTGCCAGATACCAGGCGCCGTCATGACGCCCGGAACCTCCAGGCACTTCGACGTGACGGTTTCGGCCAATGGCGAATTCGAGAACTGCGCGCGCGGCTCCTATGGGCCGGCGCAGGGCGACGACGTCGTCTATCCGATCGGCCAGGCCTGCGCCAAGGGCGGCGGCTCCTCGACCATCCGTGTCGAGAAGACCGGCGACCGCGAATGCAGGCTGGGCCAGCCCTGCTCGTTCGACATTACCATCACCAATGACGGAACGAGCCCCTTCTCGGGCCCGGTCCGCATCGGCGACGCGATCGGCGTCGATGGGCTTGGCCGGCTGGAAGGCGTCGCGATCACTTCGATCGAGCCGCCCTTCGGCTGTTCGCCGGAACCGACGACCTTGCCGGCCTCCTGCATCGCCAACCTGACGCTCGGCGCCGGCGAAAGCCGCTCGCACCGTGTGACCGTGGTCATCCCCGACGATGGGCGTCTTGCCAACCTGCAGGGCAACGTCAACGGCCGGAACTGCGTTGGCGTGCTCTCTCCCGACACACGGGTGCAGGGCGGCGGCGACGTGCTGTCCAACGACGCGACCAACGTGCAGGGCGATCGCGGCAGGGCCTATGCGTGCCATCCCTTCATCATCACGCATGAGGTAAAGAACCAGTGCTCGCCGGGCTTCGTCATGAACGATGCCGGCCGCTGCGTCTGCCCGGAAGGCACCACCTTCCGCAACGGGCAATGCACCAACCTTCTGCCGCTGCCACCGCCGCCGCGCTGCGTGCTGCTCGAAGGCCAGATCCGTACCGGGGACGGACGTTGCGTTTGCCCGCGCGGCACGGAGCTGGAGAACGGAAAATGCGTCGGGACCGACAAGCCCGAGCAGTGCACCATCCGTGGTCAGGTCCACAATGCGGACGGGGACTGTGTCTGCCCGCAAGGCACCGAGGTGCGAGACCGGGCCTGCCGCCAGATCCGGCCAAAGCCGCAGCAGTGCCGCATTCCTGGCCAGGTCCGCAATGCCGATGGCGATTGCGTCTGCCCGCAAGGCACCGAGATGCGCAATGGCGCCTGCCGTCCGGTCCGGCCGAAGCCCGAGCAGTGCACCATCCGTGGCCAGGTCCACAATGCGGACGGGGACTGCGTCTGCCCGCAAGGCACAGAGGTGCGAGACCGGGCCTGCCGGCCGATCAGGCCGAAGCCTGACCAGTGCACCATCCGTGGCCAGGTCCATGACTCCGACGGCAATTGCGTTTGCCCGAGGGGTACCGAGGTGCAAGGCAATGCCTGTCGGCGCAAGCAGCCGCAGTTGGAGCAGTGCGACATACGCGGCCAGGTCCACAACAAGCGCGGCGAATGCGTCTGCCCGCGTGGGACCGAGGTGATCGACGGCGCATGCCGCAAGCCCAGGCAAGAGAGCGAATGCGCGCCGGGCTCGCAGATGGTCAACGGCCAGTGCCAGCCGATCTTCACGCGGCACTGTCCGGAGGGCATGGTCGGGCGGTATCCGAACTGCCGGCCGATGCGCGGGCAGCCATCGTTGGAAATTGATCCGGGGCAGTTGTTGCAATTGCTGCCGCGGCGCAGGCAGCCGATCGGCCAGCAGCAGGACCCGGTGCCAAACAGGGTGTTGAAACTCCAGCAGCAGTAAGCACCTGGGCGACGCCAAGCGAAACCCGCTGGAGCAATCCGGCGGGTTTTTCTTCGTGATCCAGGCAGGCGGAGGTTGGCGGCGACAGGATAGGGAACGCCGCGACGTTACCCCTGCCTGTGGAACCGCTGTACTGGCGCCCTCGACAAGTCCGCGGGAGCGCTTTAGGCAGTCGGTACGCAGCGATCGTATCAAAAGGGCGCCCGGAAAGGCCGCGAGATGAGCAAAAAAACCTTGATCGCACCGTCGGTGCTGGCATCGGATTTCTCGAAGCTCGGTGACGAGGTCGAGGCGGTGGCGGCGGCCGGTGCCGACTGGATCCATCTCGACGTGATGGATGGGCATTTCGTGCCAAACATCACCTTCGGCCCGCCTGTCATCAAGGCGATCCGCAATCGCACCAAGGCCTTTTTCGACTGCCACCTGATGATCGCGCCCGCCGATCCCTACCTCGCCGCCTTCGCCGAAGCCGGTTGCGACGGCATGACGGTGCATGCCGAGGCCGGGCCGCATCTCGACCGCTCGCTGCAGACAATCAGGAACCTCGGCAAGAAGGCGGGCGTCTCGCTCAATCCGGCGACGCCGGAAACGGCGATCGAATATGTGCTCGACCGGCTCGACCTGATCCTGATCATGACCGTCAATCCGGGTTTCGGCGGGCAAGCTTTCATCCCGGCGATGGTCGACAAGGTGAGAAGGATCAAGGCGCTGATCGGTGACCGGCCGATCCGCATCGAGATCGACGGAGGCGTCTCGCCGGAAACCGCCCCCTTGGTCACCGCTGCCGGCGCCGACGTGCTGGTGGCCGGTGCTGCCATCTTCAGGGGTGGCAGTGTCGAGGCCTACCGCGCCAATATCGAAGCGATCAGGGCGGCGGCCGACAAGGCCGCCGGCTGACACAGCGCGGTCATTCCGGCACCAATTGCTACGGATCGGCGTCGTTGTACATCCGAATCAGGTTGTGCGACGATCTGATTCGGGCAGTCGTCCGCTGTCTTTGCGCGCGACAGAAAAGATGCTCGCATGGGAGCACAAGAAACAGATGATCCTGCGTGCATACAAAACACGTTAAACTTCTGCTGGTTGTAGAAATATTCGAATTCTCGCGATCGGCCCCGCGGATTGGGTATATTCCATTGTCCTAAAGTACAATAGCGCGATCTTCTGCTTGAGTGCCGGAAGCGTCACGCTATATGGTACGCGTACGGAGAGAGAATCTCGGACTCGAATTGCCCAAGACGACAGTAAGGGGACAAGGAGTCGCTTTTGACATACGGAGCTGCCAATCTGAACGACGACGGCACAGGAGCCAAGAGCACGCTTGCCAGCACGGTCTATCACCAATTGCGTGATGATCTTCTCAGCGGCGCTCTTGAAACCGAAAGCAAGCTGCGCGTCGAGTGGGTCGTTTCCAAGTATGGCGCCGGTGCCTCTCCGGTTCGTGAAGCCCTCAATCGCCTTGCCTCCGAAGGTCTCCTTGGCCGCCATGACCAGCGTGGCTTTTTCATCATGCCGGTCAGCGCGACGGAACTCGAGGAACTGACGCGCACGCGCTGCTGGCTCGAGGAGCGGGCGCTGCGCGAATCCATTGCCCATCGCACCGCCGAATGGGAAGAACAATTGGTGCTGGCGCTGCATCGCCTGGGGCGGGCCTCACGGCTCTCGCCGCAAAGTAGCTCGTCGCTCAATCCGGAGTGGGAGAAAGTGCATCGCACTTTTCATCGGGTGCTGATCTCGGCGTGCCGGTCGCACTGGCTGGTTGGTTTCTGCGACCAGCTTTCCGATCACGCCTACCGCTACAGGCAAATGGCCAATGACGGGGAGAGCATCCAGCGCGACGATTTCGCCGAACACCGGCTGATTGCTGAAAATGCGCTGGACGGCAGTGCGGATGGTGCCGTCCAGGCCCTGATCGATCACTACCAGCTGACCGCCGCCATGTGCATGGAACGCTTCAGGCAAGGCGAGGCACCCGCCGGTCCGGGTAAGCGCGCCCAGCGTTGACGGCTGTTTGGTCGGCGCCCTCTGCCGTCCCATCCCTCGGACCTTTCGGTGGACGCCGGTCAGCCGGCTGCGGCCTTGACGGCAGGGCTGGGAAACGCGAACTCTTCGTCGCGTGCCGCCCAAGATCGCGGCCGGCGTCACCTGGGAAGATTTCATGAGCAATCATCTGTTCGATGCGTTCCGGTCCCGGATGCCGGCGCCTGGGCGCCTGTTGATGGAAACCGATGATGGACGCTCGCTCACCTATGGCGACATGCTGGCACGGTCGGCGCAGCTTGCGCATGCGCTCCTGCAAATGGATGTCGCGCCCGGCGACCGGGTTGCCGTGCAGGTCGGCAAGAGCCCGGAAATGGTTTTGCTCTATCTCGCCTGTGTGCGCGCCGGCGCCGTCTTCCTGCCGCTCAACACCGCCTATACGCTGGCCGAGCTCGGCTATTTCTTTGGGGATGCCGCACCTCGGGTGATCGTCTGCGATCCGGCACGGTCGGCGGACATCCGTGGGATGGTCGAGCCGTCCGGTGCCGTCGTGGTCACGCTCGACCGCGGTGGCCAGGGATCCCTCGCGGACCAGGCATCGCGTCAGTCTTCCGAGTTCCACGATGTGGAGCGCGGCGCCGACGACCTTGCGGCGATCCTCTACACGTCGGGAACGACCGGCCGTTCGAAAGGCGCCATGCTCAGCCATGAGAATCTCGCCTCGAACGCGCGGGTGCTGGTCGAGCAATGGCGTTTCAGCAGGGATGACGTGCTGATCCACGCGCTGCCGATTTTCCACACGCACGGCCTGTTCGTCGCCACCAACGTCACCCTGATGGCCGGCGCCTCGATGCTGTTCGAGCAGAAATTCGACGCGAGCCGCATCGTCTCGCTGCTGCCGCGCGCCACCGCGCTGATGGGCGTGCCGACCTTCTATACCAGGCTGCTGCAGCAGGACGGGCTGGATCGCGAGGCGGCGAAAAACATCCGGCTGTTCGTGTCTGGTTCGGCGCCGCTGCTGGCCGAAACGCACAACGCCTGGCGCGAGCGCACCGGCCACGCCATCCTCGAGCGCTATGGCATGACCGAGACCAACATGAACACCTCCAACCCCTATGAGGGCGAGCGGCGCGCCGGCACGGTTGGCTTCCCCTTGCCCGGCGTGTCGCTGCGCATCGCCGACCCTGATTCCGGCAAACCGCTCGCCCAGGGCGAGGTCGGCATGATCGAGGTCAAGGGTCCGAACGTGTTCGGCGGCTACTGGCGCATGCCGGAAAAGACCAAGGCGGAATTCCGCGCCGACGGCTTCTTCATCACCGGCGACCTCGGCATGATCGACGCCGACGGCTATGTCCACATTGTCGGTCGCGGCAAGGACCTGATCATCTCAGGCGGCTACAACGTCTATCCGAAGGAACTCGAAAGCGAGATCGATGCGCTCGACGGCGTCCTGGAAAGCGCCGTCATCGGCCTTGCCCATCCGGACTTCGGCGAAGGCGTCACCGCGGTCGTCGTGCGCTCGCCCGCGTCGCGGATCAGCGCGGCCGAGATTCTCGACGCCGTCACCGGCCGCATGGCGAAGTACAAGCATCCCAAACGGGTGATCTTCGTCGAGGACCTGCCGCGCAACACGATGGGCAAGGTGCAGAAGAACCTTTTGCGCGACAGCTACAAGGATCTCTACGTCTCAAATAAAGCCGGCTAAGCAGATGTCGCGCTCCGGCGCGCGAACGCTGGCTCAGGTCGGGTACAACAGTTCGGCGACATGGTCGGCGATGGCCAGGCTCGCCGTCAGGCCGGGGCTCTCGATGCCGAACAGATTGACGATCCGGCCCACGCCGTGATCGGCCGGTCCCTGAATCACGAAGTCCGCCGCAGGCTGCCCGGGGCCCGAGAGCTTCGGCCGGATGCCGGCATAGGCCGGCTGCAGGGCGCCATCCGCGAGATCGGGCCAATAGCGGCGGATCGCCTCGTAGAAGACGGCGCTTCGGCTGGGATCGACAGTGTAATCCACGCTGTCGATCCATTCGACATCGGGGCCAAAGCGCGCATTGCCGGCGAGGTCGAGCGTCAGGTGGACGCCGAGGCCCCCTTCGACCGGAACCGGATAGATCAGCCGCGAAAACGGCGACCGCCCGGGAAGCGCGAAATAATTGCCACGCGCCAGCCACTGCCGGGGGATGAGATCCCTTGGGAAACCCTCGATCCGACTGGCCACGGCCTGCGCATCGAGGCCGGCTGCATTGACGAAAGCGCTGGCCTCCACGGCAAAGGTCTCGCCATTGGCGTCGCGCGTGTCAATCCGGATCCCATCGGCTTCGATCGCCGCCCCGGCAACGCAGGTGAGGAAAGCGAAGGACGCGCCCGCGGCTTCAGCGTCACCGCGCAGCGAAAGCATCAGCGCGTGGCTGTCGACAATGCCCGTCGATGGCGACAGCAGCGCGCCGGCGCATCTCAGCGCCGGCTCCAGGCTTTCGGCCTCGGCGCGTGTCAAAAGCGCGAGATCGTCGACCCCGCAGCGTTTCGCATTGGCCTCGATCGCCCGCAGCCCGTCCGTCTGGGCGGGTTCGCTGGCGACGATCAGCTTGCCGGCGCGGCGATGGCCGACAGTGTGTTCGGCGCAGTATGCATAGAGCTGCCGGCGCCCTTCGACGCACAGCCGGGCCTTCAGACTGCCGGGCGCATAATAGAGCCCGGCATGGATGACTTCGGAATTGCGCGAGCTGGTGACGGTGCCGATCGCGTCGGCCTTTTCGATCACCACCACCTCGCGGCCCGACAAGGCAAGTGCCCTGGCGACGGCAAGCCCGACGACGCCTGCTCCGGCGACGACACAATCGATTGTCTGCATGGCCTCGCTCTCAGCGCGGAACGGCAGCCTCGAACACCTTGTCGCCGCCGATCCAGACGCTTCCTATGTCAAGATTGTCCGACAGCGCAACGATGTCCGCCGCCGTGCCATTGGCGAAGCGGCCAAGCCGGTGCGACTGGCCGATCGCCTGGGCCGGGTAGAGCGAGGCCATGCGCAAGACTTCGGAAAGCTCGAGCCCGACAGTGCGGTGCATGAACCGGATGGCCGAGATCATGTCGAGGTCGGCACCGGCCAGCGTCCCGTCGGCAAGCCTGAGGCTGCCATCCCTGCGGTAGATGGTGCGGCCGTTGAGCGTGAACGAACTCATCTCGGTGCCGATCGTCGCCATCGCGTCGGTGACCAGCACGATCCTGCCCGGTCCCTGCTTGGCGTCGAGTGCGATCCTGATCGTGGCGGGGTGGACATGGATACCGTCGGCGATCAGCCCCGCCGACAAGGCGCCGATGTCGATGGCGGCGCCCGCCAGCCCGGGCTCGCGGTTGCCGATCTGGCTCATCGCGTTGAACAGGTGCGTGACGACGCTGGCGCCGGCCTCGGCAAAGGCTTTAGCCGTGGCATGGCCCGTGTCGGAATGGCCGAGGCTGACGATGATCCCGGCCTTGGCCAAGGCCTTGACGCGGGCAGGGTCGACGGATTCGGGCGCGATCGTGGTGAGCAGCACCGGCAGCTTCTGGCGCGCCGCGATCAGCATGGCCTGGTCGGCGTCCGTCATCGGCCGGATCAGCGCCGGATCATGCGCACCCTTGCGGGCAATCGACAGATGCGGACCTTCCAGGTGCAGGCCGAGGAAACCCGGCACTTTTTGCAGCGCTGCCGCTTCGCCGGCGGCAATCGCGGCGGCCGTGATTGCGGGCGTGTCGGTGATCAGTGTCGGCAGCAGCGCCGTCGTGCCGAATGGCGCATGCGCGCGGCAGATGGTTTCGATCGAGGCGACATCGGGATGATCGTTGAGCATCACACCGCCGCCGCCATTGACCTGGATGTCGACGAAGCCCGGCACCAGCATGCCGCCGCCGGTGTCGACGGCACGGATATCCCCGGGCAGCGCGCCTTGCGGCAGCATGGCCTCGACGAGGCCGTCGCGCACGACAAGGGCCGCGCCTTCATGCCAGTCGTCGCCGTCGAAGATGCGGGCGCCGGTCAGGGCAAAACGGTCGCTCATACGGTCTCCGTCACCTTGCGAAGGTTGCGCGGCGCATCCGGATCGAGGCCGCGATGGCGGGCAAAGGCCTCGACGAACATGTAGAAGGAAACGATCAGCGTCAGCGGATCGGTCAGCGGGTGACCGGTGGCGACATGCGGCAGGCGCGTGGCGCGATTGGCGAGCGCCGAGGTGACGAAAACCGGCGCGCCCTTGGCCGCCAGGCTGTCAGCGGCGTCGGCGACCGAGGGCTCGGACGCGTCGCGAGCGGCCAGCGCCAGCACCGGAAAGTCGGGGCCGATCAGCGCCAGCGGGCCATGCATGACTTCGGCCGCGCTATAGGCCTCGGCATGCATGCCGCAGGTCTCCTTGAACTTCAGCGCCGCCTCGTTTGCCATCGCCGCCGACGGACCGCGGCCGAGAATGAAAAGGGACTTCTGCTTCTCGATCGTCTCGGCCAGCACGCTCATCCAGTCGCAGGCGATCGCCTTGCCGAAATGCTCGGGCAGGCGGGCCAGGGCCGCGAGAAGCGCGTCGTCGCCGGTCGAATGCGCCATCAGGGCAAGACCGGCAACGGCGGAATTGATGAAGGTCTTGGTTGCCGCGACGCTGCGCTCCGGCCCGGCGAGTATGTCTATCGCATAGTCCGAGGCGCGCGCGAGCGGCGAATCGGCGGTGTTGGTGACGGCAATGGTCAGCGCGCCGCCGGCTCGTGCGGTTTCGGCCATCGCGACAATGTCGGGGCTCTTGCCCGACTGCGAGATCGCCAGGCAGGCCGAGCCGTCAAGCCGGAGCTTGCGGCCGTAGATCGAGGCGATCGACGGCCCGACCGAGGCGACGGCAAGGCCCGCGGTCAATTCGACGGCATATTTCATGAAGGTGGCGGCATGATCGGACGAGCCTCGCGCCACGGTGACGACGAAATGCGGGTCGCGCTCCTTGATGCCGCGCCCTGCTTCGGCCAGCACGGCACCGGAGCCGTCGAGCAGGCGGGCGACGGCTTGCGGGATCTCCTCGATCTCGCGCTGCATATGCGTGGTGTTGGCAATCATGATCGGCCCTCTTCGCTCGGCCCTGTCAGCCGCAGTTCGGCGACGAAATCATAGGCGTCGCCCCGGTAGATGGAGCGGGTGAACTCGATCACCTTGCCGCTCGCCAGGTAGGAAATACGCTCGATATGCAGGCCGGCAATGCCCGGCGGCACTTCGAGCAGGCGCGCATCGCCCTCGCCGAGATTGGCGGCGGAGATGCGCTGCACCGCGCGCACCGGCCTGTTGCCGGTCAATTCCAGCGCCGCGTAGAGCGAGGAGCCAATTCCAGCCGGGTCCGGCAGCACGCTGGCCGACAGCGAAGCGCGTTCGATCGCCAGCGGCGTGTCGTTGGCGATGCGCAGGCGCGCCACGCGCGCCACCAGTTCGCTCGACGACAGGCCAAGCACCATCATCTCGTCGGGCGAGGGCGCGTAAAGGCCACGGTCGAGCCAGGCCGAGCGCACCGCCATGCCGCGCCGCGCCATGTCTTCGGTGAAGGAGGTCAGCCGCGACAGCGACTGCTCGACGCGCTCCATGCGCGGCGCCACGAAGGTGCCCGAGCCATGGCGCTGCACCAATATGCCGCCCTTGACCAGGTCTTGCACCGCCTTGCGCACGGTGACGCGCGAAATGTCGGCCTTGGTGGCGATGTCGCGCTCGGAAGGCAGCGCGTCGCCCGGGCCGATCAGGCCGCGATTGACGGCGTCCTCGATGCTTTTCCTGAGCTGCAGGTAAAGCGGCGCGCCGCTTTGCGAGGATTGTTTGAGCGTGGCGAAGATCTGGTCGGCGGCATCGCTCATCGCGCAGCCTCCGCGCGCCCAGCGAAAAGGCGTGCCGCCATCTGCACGGCACCGCCTAGCGCATCGTCGAGCGGTTCCTTCAGCAGGGCGCGGTAGCGCGCCGACAGGCGCGGCGCATAAAGCGGCGCCAGCCCGCCGAGCAGGCAGAGCGGTGCTCCGGCGGCGAGGTCGAGCGCGCCAAGCGAGGCCTCGACATCGGCGACGGCCTTGTCGAGGATCCAGTTGGCGACAATGTCGCCTTTTTGCGCGTGCTCGAACACTTTCGGCGCGAAGCCGCCAAAATCGCCGGGCTTGGCGTTGGTGGTGAACTCGACGACGTCCTCGGGATTGTTGCGGAAAACGGCCATCATGCTGTCGGTCAGCGGCGAGGCCTGGCGCACGCCATCGTGCGCTAGCAGGGTCTGCTCCAGCAGGTCGCGGCCGATGCGGGCGCCGCTGCCCTGGTCGCCGACCTGGAATCCCCAGCCGCCGATGGCGCGCGATTTGCCATCCTTGCGCGCCATATAGGCGGTGCCGGTGCCCAGGATCGCCATCGCGCCGTCACCGGAACCGACTGCACCTTCGAGCGCGATCTCCGCATCGGTCTCCACGCGGCTGGTGCTGAACGGCAGGATCGCCTCGAGCTGCTGCCGGTAAGTGCCGACATTGGCGCCGGCAAGGCCGAGGATGGCGGGTGTTTGCGGGATCAGGTCCGGATCTTGCCCGGCGGCGATGAAAGCCTGCCGCGCCGCATCGACGATGTTCGAGCGGGCGCCGGTGAGGTCGGTGCGGATGTTGGCGGCGCCGCTTTTGGCGCGGCCGACAACAGCGCCGTCCGCCGTTGCCAGTGCGGCCCTGCAGCTGGTGCCGCCGCCATCGATACCGAGCACGAATTTCACGCGATTTTCTCCTCCGGCAGGATAATACCAATAAAATACCAATAGCCAAGAGTTAATTTCCGTTTCAAAAAGATTAGGCCGTATTTTATTGAAAAGCTTCCGCAATTCGTCGGCTTAGCGATTTCCTGACCGCGAATTCGTTAATGCATGTGGACAAGTGGTATTTTTTTGGTATTGTTTTGTGGATCGGAGGAACTGGGATGGCCGAAACGCGCACCGAAGCGCTGCATGGGAATGCCGAGGGGCTGGATATCCAGGCTCCCGAAGTCATCCTTGCTTCGCTGGCCGATGCGCAGGTCGAGGCCGCCAAAGCGGTCCGCAACGCCATTCCCTCCATCGCCAGGGCAGCCGAGATCATTGCCGGCCGCCTGAGCGGCGGCGGCAAGCTTGCCTATGCCGCGGCCGGCAGCTCCGGCCTGATGGCGCTGGCCGATGCGCTGGAATTGCCGGGCACGTTCGGCATCCAGCGCGACCGCATCGCCATCCTGATCGCCGGCGGCGACGACGCCTTGAGGACACTGGCCGGCGGACCCGAGGACGACGCCGAGGAGGCCACGACGGCGGTTGCCAATGCGGGTGTCGGCGTGGGCGATTGCCTGATCGCCCTCTCCGCCAGCGGCACGACGCCCTATGCGGTGGGCGCCATCGAGGAGGCGCGGCGCCGGGGAGCCGCCACCATCGGCATCGCCAACAACAGGGGTTCGGCTCTGCTCCAGCAGGCCGACACCGCCATCCTGCTCGAGACACCGCCGGAAGTCATCGCCGGCTCGACCCGCATGGGCGCCGGAACGGCGCAGAAGATCGCGCTCAACATGCTGTCTACGCTGACCGCGGTTCATCTTGGCCATGTCCATGACGGCTACATGGTCAACCTCATGGCCGACAACATGAAGCTGCGCGACCGGGCGGCACGCATCGTCGCCGCCGTCAGCGGCCGCGGCCAGGAAGAGGCCGCCAGCCTGCTCGAGAAGAGCGGCGGCGCGGTCAAGACAGCCATTCTGCTCGCCGCCGGCGCCGACAGCGCCGATGCGGCGCGCAAGATACTGGAACGGACAGGCCAGAAGCTGCGGCCAGCCCTTTCCGCGCTGGGGCATGATCCCGAAAAGTGGAAACCGCTTTTCGGAAAAGATCATGCTCGAACAAGGAAATAGGCCAGTTTCATTCCCGATTCCCATCGGGGTGAAACGGGCTTGCGAGGGGAACAAGGGCTCCAAAGCCCAGGTTCTCATCAAAACCGAACCTGAAAAAGGTCAACAGGGAGACTGAGCATGACAACGAAACTACTGACGGCACTGCTTCTGGGCACCAGCATTCTCGGCTCGGCCGGATTGGCTCACGCCGAGGACGTAACGCTCAACATCGAAAGCTGGCGCGGCGACGACCTTGCCATCTGGAAGGATAAGCTGATCCCGGCCTTCGAAGCCAAGAACCCCGGCATCAAGGTGGTGTTCGCCCCATCGGCCCCGACCGAATATGACGCCGCCCTCGGCGCCAAGCTCGCCGCCGGTTCGGCGGGCGACCTGATCACCTGCCGCCCGTTCGACAAGTCGCTTGAACTCTACAAGAAGGGCAACCTTGCCGACCTGTCGGCGCTGCCCGGCATGGAAAACTTCTCGCCGGTCGCAAAGTCCGCCTGGCAGACCGATGACGGCAAGGCGAGCTTCTGCGTGCCGATGGCATCCGTCATCCATGGCTTCATCTACAACAAGGACGCCTTCGACAAGCTTGGCATCAAGGTGCCTCAGACCCGAGACGAATTCTTCGCCGCGCTCGACAAGATCAAGGCCGACGGCACCTATATCCCGATGGCGATGGGCACCAAGGACCTCTGGGAAGCCGCGACCATGGGCTACCAGAACATCGGCCCCAACTACTGGAAGGGCGAGGACGGCCGCAAGGCGCTGATCAAGGGCGATCAGAAGCTGACCGACAAGGACTGGGTCGCGCCGTATGAGGAACTGGCCAAGTGGAAGCCTTACCTGGGCGACGGCTTCGAGGCCCAGACCTATCCGGACAGCCAGAACCTGTTCACGCTCGGCCGCGCCGCCATCTACCCGGCCGGCTCGTGGGAAATCGGCCTGTTCAACACCCAGGCACAGTTCAAGATGGGCGCCTTCCCGCCGCCGGTCGAGAAGGCCGGCGACACCTGCTACATCTCCGACCATACCGATATCGGCATGGGCCTGAACGCAGCCTCCAAGCACGCGGACGCGGCCAAGACCTTCCTGTCCTGGGTGGCTTCGCCTGACTTCGCTACCATCTACGCCAACGCGCTGCCGGGCTTCTTCAGCCTGAACTCCTCGCCGGTGAAGATGGAAGACCCGCTGGCGCAGGAATTCGTCTCCTGGCGCGGCAAGTGCAAGTCGACGATCCGCTCGACCTACCAGATCCTGTCGCGCGGTACGCCGAACCTCGAAAACGAGACCTGGGTTGAATCGGCCAACGTCATCAACGGCACCGATACGCCCGAAGCCGCGGCCAAGAAGCTGCAGACCGGTCTCGACAGCTGGTATAAGCCGGCCAAGTAAGAGCTCAGGCAGCGGAGCCGGCTGGGCGCATGCCCGGCCGGTTCCGGATTACCCTGTCTTCATATTGCGATTGTCGGCTCTGCCTCACGGCCTTACCCTTGCTGTTGTTGGGGAAGGCTGGCTGATCAGTCGCAGGCCTTTGTCTTGCCGCACCGGGCAAGGTTGGGCCATGCATCGAGGCATCATCTAGCATCACATCGTCTGGAACCGAGAGACGGCGGGGACCGAACTCATGGCCGCACAAACACGACCCAAAAGACCATTCCGCTGGCATATCGCCGTCTTCCTGGCGCCGGCGGTGCTCGTCTACACGGCGATCATGATCCTGCCGCTCGCCGGCACGCTGCAGCTCTCGCTGTTCCGCAATGTCGACCAGTCCCAGATCTTCGTCGGCCTGGACAATTTCCGCACCCTGTTCGGCGATCCCAACTGGTCGGTCAATTTCTGGAATGCGTTGCGCAACAATGTCTGGTTCTTCATCATCCACATGCTGGTGCAGAACCCGGTCGGCGTGCTGTTGGCGGCAATTCTCTCCAGCCCCAGGCTGCGGTTCGCCGCCTTCTACCGCACCGCGATCTTCGTGCCGACCATCCTGTCCTTCGTCATCGTCGGCTTTGCCTGGAAGCTGATCCTGTCGCCGCTATGGGGCGTGGCGCCGCATCTGCTCGACTTCGTCGGCCTGAAAAGCCTGTTCACGCCCTGGCTCGGCAAGGAGCAGTACGCGCTGACCGCGCTCAGCCTGATCTCGGTGTGGCAGTTCATCGGCATTCCGATGATGCTGATCTATGCCGCGCTGCTGTCGATCCCCGAAGAGGTGATCGAGGCGGCCGAATGCGATGGCATCACCGGCCTGTCGCAGTTCTGGAAGATCAAGCTGCCGCTGATCCTGCCGTCGATCGGCATCATCTCGATCCTCACCTTCGTCGGCAACTTCAACGCCTTCGACCTGATCTACACCGCTCAAGGGGCTCTCGCCGGTCCGAACTATTCGACCGATATTCTCGGCACCTTCCTCTACCGCGCCTTCTTCGGCTTCCAGCTGCAGGTCGGCGATCCCAACATGGGCGCGACCATCGCCACGATCATGTTCCTGATCATCCTGGGCGGTGTCTGCGTCTACCTCTTCCTCATCCAGACGCGCCTGCGTCGCTACCAGTTCTGAGGGGACGGAGATGAGCATCGCCACCCGTTCACTGCCCCGCACCATCGGCGCCCACGCGATCCTGCTGACCTACACGGCGATCGCGCTGTTTCCGGTGATCCTGGTCATCATGAATTCGTTCAAGTCCCGCGCTGGCATCTTTGGCGCGCCGCTGACGCCGCCGACGCCAAAGACTTTCGACCTGATCGGCTACACCACGGTGATCGGCCAGGGCGACTTCATCCACTATTTCCAGAACAGTCTCGTCGTCACCGTCGGCTCGCTGTTCTTCGTGCTTCTGTTCGGCGCCATGGCTGCGTTCGCGCTGTCGGAATATCGCTTTCGCGGCAACACGATGATGGGGCTTTATTTGGCGCTCGGAATCATGATCCCGATCCGCCTCGCCACCGTCGCCATCCTGCAATTGATGGTGGCGAGCGGGCTGGTCAACACGCTGACGGCGCTGATCCTGGTCTACACCGCGCAAGGCCTGCCGCTGGCGGTCTTCATCCTGTCCGAATTCATGAAGCAGGTGTCCGACGATCTGAAGAACGCCGGCCGCATCGACGGCCTGTCGGAATACACCATCTTCTTCCGTCTGGTCGTGCCGCTGGTGCGGCCGTCGATGGCAACCGTCGCCGTCTTCACCATGATCCCGATCTGGAACGATCTGTGGTTCCCGCTGATCCTGGCGCCGTCGGAAGAGACCAAGACGGTGACGCTCGGCGCCCAGCTTTTCCTCGGCCAGTTCGTCACCAACTGGAACGCCATTCTGGCAGCACTGTCGCTGGCGATCCTGCCGGTGCTGATCCTCTACGTCATCTTCTCGCGGCAACTGATCCGCGGCATTACTTCCGGAGCCGTCAAGTGAGTTCAGAAAGACCCCTTCGCGTTGTCGTCGCCGGCCTAGGCAATATGGGCCGCAGCCATGCGCTGGCCTATCACACCAATCCAGGTTTTCAGATCGCCGCGCTGGTCAACCGCTCCGACGTGCCTTTGCCTGGGGGGCTGTCCGGCTATGGCATCAGGCGTTCGTTCGATGACGCCCTGCGCGACGAAAAGCCCGACGTCGCCTGCGTCGCCACCTATTCCGACAGCCATGCCGATTATGCGGTGAAAGCGTTCGAGGCCGGCTGCCATGTCTTCGTCGAAAAGCCGCTGGCAACGACGGTGGCCGACGCCAGGCGTGTCGTCGCGGCAGCCAAGGCCAACGGCCGAAAGCTGGTGATCGGCTATATCCTGCGCCACCACCCGTCCTGGATCCGGTTGATCGCCGAAGCGCGCAAGCTCGGCGGTCCCTACGTGTTCCGCATGAACCTCAACCAGCAATCCTCGGGCCATACCTGGGAGACGCACAAGCAGCTGATGCAGACGACATCGCCGATCGTCGATTGCGGCGTGCATTATCTCGACGTCATGCTGCAGATCACCGATGCCAAGCCGGTCGAGGTGCGCGGGATGGGCGTGCGGCTGACCGAGGAAGTCGCGCCCTCCATGTACAATTATGGCCATCTGCAGGTGCTGTTCGATGACGGTTCGGTCGGCTGGTACGAGGCCGGCTGGGGCCCGATGATTTCGGAAACCGCCTTCTTCGTGAAGGACGTGATTTCGCCCAAGGGCTGCGTGTCGATCGTCATGAAGGAGGGCGTGAAGTCCGACGACATCGACACCCACACCAAGACCTCGACCATCCGCCTGCACAGCGCCGCGACCGGCACGGACGGCAAGTTCCTAAAGGCGGACGAGATGTTGTCGATGGAAGGCGAACCCGGCCATCAGGATCTCTGCGATCTCGAACAGGCATTTGTCCTCAAGGCGATCCGCGAGGATATCGATCTCACCAGACATATGGACGACGCCGTGCGGTCGCTCGCCGTCTGCCTTGCCGCCGACGAGAGCGTGCGCGGCGGAAAGGCGGTGCGACTGTGATCAGGCTGTCGTCGTCCGCGCCTTACGGCGCCCGCTTGGCGCCTACTCATCAATTTGGAGGACTGCCGTGGGCTCGCTGAAGATCGAGAACGTGAAAAAGGCCTTTGGGCCGGTCGAGGTGCTGAAGGGCATCGACCTCGAAGTGACGGATGGCGAGTTCGTCGTCTTTGTCGGCCCTTCGGGTTGCGGCAAGTCGACATTGCTCCGGGTCATCGCCGGTCTGGAGGATTCGACCTCGGGCCGGGTGCTGATCGATGGCGAGGATGTCTCGGTCACCCCGCCGGCGAAACGCGGCATCGCCATGGTGTTTCAGACCTATGCGCTCTATCCGCATCTGACGGTGAAGAACAATATGGGCCTCGGCCTCAAACAGGCGAACACGCCGGCGGCGGAAATCGACCGCCGCATCGGCATCGCCTCGTCCATGCTGTCGCTCGAGCCCTATCTCGAAAGACGACCTGCGGAACTTTCCGGCGGCCAGCGCCAGCGCGTCGCCATCGGCCGCGCCGTGGTGCGCGAGCCGAAACTGTTCCTGTTCGACGAACCGCTGTCGAACCTCGACGCGGCGCTGCGCGTCAACACGCGGCTGGAGATCGCGCAGCTACATCGCCGGCTGAAGGCGACGATGATCTACGTCACCCACGACCAGGTCGAGGCGATGACGCTGGCCGACAAGATCGTGGTGCTCAATGCCGGAAAAATCGAGCAGATCGGCGGCCCGATGGAGCTCTACAATTCGCCGGCAAACGAGTTCGTCGCCGGCTTCATCGGCTCGCCGAAGATGAATTTCGTCGACGGCGCCCGGCTCGGTGAGACAGCCAAGACCATCGGCGTGCGGCCGGAGCACCTGACCGTCGATCCGAAATCCGGCGCCTGGAAGGGCACGGTCGTCCACGCCGAACATCTCGGCGCCGACACCAATCTCTATCTGGATTGCGAGAAGGCCGGCCTGATCACCGTGCGGATTTTCGGCGTGTACGACGCGGAGCCGGGCGCCACGCTCTATGCGACGCCCGATGCGGCGAAGACCTATCGGTTCGGCGCTGATGGGACGACGATAAAGTAGATACGTCGGCGCGTCTTCTTTCCTCTCCCTCCGGAGGGGGGAGAGGTGGCGCCGCGAAGCGGCGACGGAGTGGGGGAAAGCGCTTCTTCCAAGCGCGGTCGCTGAAAAGCAGGCGCAACCCCAGCGAGTGCTTAGTCTCTCGCCGAGCAGTCGACCCCCCACTCCGTCGAGCTTCGCTCGACACCTCTCCCCCGATCGACGGGGGAGAGGAAAGGCGCGAAACCGTCTTCTCTCCTTCCGGAGCACCACAAGGAGGGAACGAGAAGTTACGCTTACAAATCGGCCTTGAACGTCTGCTTCTGCTGCCCCAATCCTTCGATCCCCAACTCCACGACATCGCCTGCCTTCAAGAACACCGGCGGCTTCATGCCGAGGCCGACGCCGGGCGGGGTGCCGGTCGAAATAATGTCGCCGGGGTGCAGCGACATGAACTGGCTGAGGTAGGAAACGAGATAGGCAACGCCATAGACCATGGTCTTGGTCGAGCCGTTCTGCATCGTCTTGCCGTTGACCGTCAGCCACATCTTCAGGTTCTGCGGGTCTGAAACTTCGTCCTTGGTCACCAGCCACGGTCCGGTCGGGCCGAACGTGTCGCAGCTCTTGCCCTTGGTCCACTGGCCCTGGCGCTCGGCCTGGAAGGCGCGCTCGGACACGTCATGGGAGACGCAATAGCCGGCGACATGGTCGAGCGCGTCGGCTTCGCTGACATATTTGGCGGTTTTGCCGATAACCACGCCGAGCTCGACTTCCCAGTCGGTCTTCTCGGAGCCGCGCGGGATCAGCACGTCGTCGTCCGGGCCGACGATGGCCGAGCTTGCCTTCATGAAGATGATCGGCTCCGGCGGCACGGTGGCCCCGGTCTCGGCGGCATGGTCGGAATAGTTGAGGCCGATGCAAATGAACTTGCCGGTGCCGGCGACGCAGGCGCCGAGGCGCGGCTTGCCGGAAACCGCCGGCAGCGACTTCGCATCGAGCTTCGAAAGCATGTCCAGCGAGGCCGGATGAAGTGTCGTGCCGGCAATATCGGCAACATGGGCGGAGAGATCGCGGATCGTTCCATCCGCATCGAGCAGGCCGGGCCGTTCGCTTCCCACCTCGCCATAGCGCAGCAGTTTCATGCATCTTCTCCTGATTGCGGCCTCGTGGCCGTTCTACAAACTCTCCGCCGGGGCGGCCGTCTCTGGAACCGGGCGGACCCTAGCCATCGGCCTGCTTCACGACAAGCGCGAACAGCCTGTATTGGCGGCCGGCGATCCGATGTCCGGTTGTCTCAAGGCAGCGCTCAGATCGACCAGCCGCCGTCGATATTATAGGCCTGCCCGGACGTGTAGGTGGCGCCGGCCAGGTAGACGGCGAGATCGGCGATCTCCTCCGGCGTGCCGAGCCGGCCCATCGGCTGGCGGGCGATGAAGGCGGCGCGGGCGGCGTCATAATCGCCCTGGGCGTGCATGCGGTCCTGCAGCGACGGGCTCTCGACCGTGCCGGGGCAGATGGCGTTGCAGCGTATGCCCTTGCCGACATAGTCGGCCGCGACCGCCTTGGTCAGCCCGATGACGGCGGCCTTGGTGACGCCATAGGCGAAGCGGTTCGGCACGCCCTTGGTCGAACTGGCCAGCGAAGCCATGTTGATGATCGACCCGTCGCCACGCTCCAGCATGCCGGGCAGCACCGCCCGGATGGTTCGGATCATGGCGCGCACGTTGAGATTGAAAGCGAAATCGAGATCACTGTCCTTCATCTCCAGGATCGAGCCCGAATGGACGAAACCGGCGCAATTGAACAGCACGTCGACGGCGCCGATCTCTGCAAAGGCGGCATTGACCGCGTCGTCGTTGAGAACGTCGACCTTGCGGGTCTTGATCCCTGATGTCTTGGCGAGTTCCGCCAGCAGCGTCTCGTTGATGTCGGTGGCATGGACGGTAGCGCCTGCCTTGGCGAAGGCCAGCGCGCTCGCCTTGCCGATGCCTTGCGCCGCTGCCGTTATGACAACGACCTTGCCCGCCAGTTCCGCCATGCTTTGTTCCTCGCCTGCTTGGGTCAAAAAGCTTTTATCGGCGGCTGGCGAAAGCGTCATGTGCCAGTCAGGCGCGATTGTGCGGCCTGTGCCAGTTCACAGATAAAGATGTTTTTTCTGGTTAAAGAACATATGGCCAGGCGTCAAGCCCGATCGCGATCCCTGTGGTGACATGCCCTAGAGCCGGATGATTTCAGGTCAAGTCGGCCTGAAATCTGGATCCGTCTCTAAATCAAAGAGATAGAGCATGATGTCGTCCGAAACCGCTTCACACTTTTCGGCATCATGCTCTAGTCGCCGTAAGGCACCCAGACATTCTTCACCTCGGTGGCACGGCGCAGAAAAACGTCGCCGGCGGCTTCTTCCGAGGCCCAGTCGAGGCTGCGGCCGTTGCCGCTCCAGACGCGTTTGAGGTTGCCGATGGACTCGGCTTCCGCCTTGGCGCAGGTATCCGCGTCGGCGAACAGCCAGAGCCCGTCGACGTCGTCATGCTTGGCCAGCACGCCGGCAAGCTCTGCGGTGCGTCCGGTGACGATGTTGATCGCGCCGGCCGGCACATCAGAATATTCGATGACCTGATAGAGATCGGTGGCCAGCAACGGATACCGTTCCGATGGCACGGCGACCACCGTGTTGCCCATGGCCAGCGCCGGCGCGACCAGCGAGATGAAGCCGAGCAGGGGCTGATTGTCCGGCGCGACAATGCCGACGACGCCGACCGGCTCGTGCAGCGCCAGCGTCACGGCACGCGCCGGCGGCTGGTGCACGCGCCCCTCGAACTTGTCGGCGAGGCCGGCATAGAGGAACAGCCGTTCGATCGAGAGCTCCACCTCGTCCCGTGCGGCCTTGGCGTTGGCTCCGGTCAGTTCGGTGAGCCGGGCGGCAAATTCTTCCGCGCGGCCGGAAAGGTTCTCGGCCAGGTAATAAAGCACCTGCGACCTGTTATAAGCGGTCGCCTCCGGCCAGCTTTTGCAGGCGCGGGCAGCCGAAACCGCATCACGGATATCCTTGCGGCTGCCGAGCCCGACTTCGCCGGCGAGCTTGCCCTTGGCGGTGCCGACGGCAAGCGAGTAATTGCCGTCCGGCCGCACCTGCTTGCCGCCGATGAACAGCTTCGCCGTGCGGTCGATAGCGGCGCCGTCCGCCTGTTCCACGGGCTGCGCCGAAGATGGCGCCGGCTTGATGACCGGGCCGAGCGGCAGTTTTGCCGAGAGATATTCGAACATGCCCTCGCGCCCGCCCTCGCGGCCGAAACCGCTCTCGCGATAGCCGCCGAAGCCGCAGGCGGCGTCGAACATGTTGGTGCCGTTGACCCAGACCACGCCAGCCTTCAATTGCGGCGCGACATGGAGCGCCAGGTTGACGTTCTCGCTCCACACCGAGGCTGCGAGGCCATAGCGCGTGTTGTTGGCGAGTTCGATCGCTTCCTCGGTGTTGCGGAAGGTCATGGTGGCGAGCACCGGCCCGAACACCTCTTCCTGCGCCAGAACATTAGCCGGCGAAACACCGGTAGCGAGCGTCGGCAGGTGATAGTAGCCGGAAGACGGCAGCGTTGCATCCGGCTGCCAGCAGACGGCGCCCTGCCGGGCACCTTCGGCGATCAGTCCCTTGACCCGGTCGAGCTGGGTCAGGTCGACCAGCGGGCCGATATCGGTGTTCTTGTCGAGCGGGCTGCCGACACGCAGCCGGCTCATCCGTGTCTTGACCTTGGCGATCAAGGCATCGGCGATGCCTTCCTGCACCAAAAGCCGCGAACCGGCGCAGCAGACCTGGCCCTGGTTGAACCAGATGCCGTCGACCAGGCCCTCGACAGCGCTGTCGAGATCGGCGTCCTCGAAGACGATGAAGGCCGACTTGCCGCCAAGTTCCAGCGACAGCTTTTTCCCTGAGCCCGCCGTGGCCTTGCGGATGATCTTGCCGACTTCCGAGGAGCCGGTGAAGGCGATTTTCTGGATGCCGGGGTGGTTGACGATCGCCGCGCCCGCTTCCGGACCGCCCTGCACGATGTTGACGACGCCTTTCGGCACGCCGGCGCGCTCGCAGATCTCGGCGAACAGAATGGCGGTGAGCGGCGTGAACTCGGCCGGCTTCAGCACCACGGTACAGCCCGCCGCAAGCGCCGGCGCGATCTTCCAGGCCAGCATCAGCAGGGGAAAATTCCACGGGATGATTTGGCCGACGACGCCGACACCCTTTTGGCCGGGAAAATCCCTGTCCAGCGCCTGCGCCCAGCCGGCGTGGTGAATAAAATGGCGGATCGCCAGCGGCACGTCGATGTCGCGGCTTTCGCGGATCGGCTTGCCGTTGTCGATCGTCTCAAGCACCGCGAACAGCCGCTGGTGGCGCTGCATGGCGCGGCCGATGGCGTAGAGCACTTTCGCGCGCTGGTATCCGGAACTGGCGCTCCATTTCGGCAGCGCCTTTGCGGCGGCCGCAACCGCCGCGTCGATGTCGGCGGCATTGGCATCGGACACCTTGGCCAACAGCTTGCCGGAAGACGGCTCGCTGGTGTCGAAAGTCTTGCCGCCTCCGGCCGCTTTCCAGGCGCCGTCGATGAACAGCGCCTTGGAGAAATCGCGCCCGGCCAGCCATGCATCGGCCTCGTTGCGAGCCTCCGGCGCCGGGCCGTATTCCATGGCGTGATAGCGTTCAAGGACGTTCATCAGGTTCCTCCTTCGCCCTCCCCCTTGTGGGGAGGTCGATCGGCAAAGCCGATCGGGGTGGGGGTGCTCAAGCCATCGCGTGGCGGTGATTGGCCGAATAATGCCCGGTCAGATGATGCTCGAGCTGACGTTCGATATCGGTCAGCAGGCTCGATGCGCCAAAGCGGAACAGCTCCGGCTCCAGCCATGGACGGCCGAGTTCTTCCTTCATCAGCACCAGCCAGTCGAGCGAGACTTTCGCGGTCGAAATGCCGCCCGCCGGCTTGAAGCCGATGAGATAGCCTGTCTCCTCGAAATAGGCCCTGATGGCGCGCACCATGGCGAGGCCGACGGGCAGTGTGGCATTGACGCTTTCCTTGCCGGTCGACGTCTTGATGAAATCGGCGCCAGCCATCATCGCCACCATCGAGGCCAGCATGACGTTGCGCAGCGTGGCGAGGTCGCCGGTGCCCAAGATGACCTTGAGATGCGCGTCACCGCAGGCGGCCCGCATCGAGACGATTTCATTATAAAGCTCGCGCCACTTGGCGCCGAACACCAGGCCGCGCGGGATGACGACATCGATCTCGTCGGCGCCGTCCTTCACCGAGGCCTCGATCTCCTGCAACCGGGTCGACAGCGGCGCCAGCCCATGCGGGAAGGCGGTGGAGACCGCGGCGACATGGATGCCGGTGCCGCGCACCGCGTCCACGGCCGTGGCGACGAAGGGATGGTAGACGCAGACGGCGGCGGGCCGGATGGTCTCGCCCGCAATGCCGAGGCCTTCCATGATGTCGCGGCGCAGCGGGTTGATCGCCTTGGCGCAGAGCCGGCGCACGCGCTCCTCGGTGTCGTTGGAGTTGAGCGTCGTCAGGTCCATGCAGGCGATCGCCCGCAGCAGCCAGGCGGCCTGGTTGTCGGCCTTGATCGAGCGCCGCTTGGTCAGGCTGGCGACGCGGCGTTCCAGCGCGGAGCGGTTGACGCTGCGTACCGATTCGAGAAAACCGAGGTCGAGTTTCAGGCCGGGATTGCGCGCGAAATGATGGTCCAGCGGCACCGGCGTGTTGGCGGCGGTGCGCGCCGGCAGCGGCGTCACCTTGGTGCCAAGATCGGCTTCGCGGATTGTGCTGCTCATCTCCTGCCCTTTCATTCAGCGGCGTGCGCTTGATATCTCACGCGCGCATCCTTCTCCCAAAGCCGTCGACAGTTTTGGGTGACACGCACGAAGATAGCCCGCGAAGTCGCGCTTCACGAGTCCTCAAGCGAGGGATAGCTGAAAAAGGCCGCGAAAGCAGCTGATTTTTGACCGGAAGGTCAAAACCCAGCTTTCTGGGAGACGCGCTGGACTCAGCCGACGAAGGCGCGTTCGACGACGAAGCTCGAGGGATGGCTGAGCGAACCTTCCTGGAAGCCGAGGCTTTCGGCCAGCTCCTTGACGTCCTTCAGCATGTGCATCGAGCCGCAGATCATGATGCGGTCGGTTTCGGGATTGAGCTTTTCGATGCCGAGGTCGCTGTAGAACTTGCCGGAGCCGATCAGCGCGGTGATGCGGCCCATGCGCGCCGACTCTTCGCGGGTGGTCGAATTGTACAGCGTGACGCGCCCAGTGGTCAGCTCGCCGATCAGCGGGTCGCTTTCGAGCGCCGCCACCAGCTCCTGGCCGTAGATCAGCTCGGCATTGTCGCGGCAGGTGTGGGTCAGGATCAGCTGGTCGAACTTCTCGTAAGTGTCGGGATCGCGCAGCAGGCTGGCAAAGGGCGCGATGCCGGTGCCGGTCGAGATCATGAACAGGCGCTTGGCCGGCGTCAGCGCGTCGACGACCAGCGTGCCGGTCGATTTCTGGCGCATGATGACCGTGTCGCCGACCTGGATCTTCTGCAGTTCCGAGGTCAGCGGGCCGTCCGGCACCTTGATCGAGAAGAATTCCAGCTCTTCGTCCCAGGCCGGGCTGGCGACGGAGTAGGCGCGATATACCGGCTTCTCGGCATTGGGCAGGCCGATCATGACGAATTCGCCCGAGCGGAAGCGCAGCGACTGCGGGCGCGTGATGCGGAACGAGAACAGCCGGTCGGTATAGTGTTTCACCGAGACGACGGTCTCGACATAGACGTTGGCCGGAATCGGAAACTGCAGCGGGCGGGCTTCAGCGGTGTTGAACGCAGGCGTGGTGTTCATCGATTCCAACCTTCTCGCCCAATGAGAGACGCGGGCGCCAAACTTTCCCGTGCGCGCCCGAACCATTCAGGTTCCGGCGTGCCATGCACGCTACCGAAGCGGTAAGCTCTTGTGTCCGGAATTTATTAGTATACAAACGATATTTGCGTCAAGATGCCGCCGTAAAACACCTTTCCAAACTGTGGCATATCCGTAGTCCCAGCATTTCGGGTTTCGACAATGAAAGAGAATTTTTCGGTGCAGCCGCCGGATTCCCTGGGCAGCGTCGTCGCCGGCATCGATGTCGGCGGAACTTTCACCGACCTGCTCCTGATCGACGGCAAGGACGGTGGCAAGGTGTATCTGGCCAAGACCCCGACCACGGTCGACAACCAGGCCTTTGGCGTGGTTTCGGCGCTCGGCGCCACCGGCTTTCCGATCGAGGGAATCGACCTCATCGTGCATGGCACGACCACCACCACCAATGCGGTGCTGGAGCGCCGGCTGGCCAAGACCGGCATGATCACCACGCGCGGCTTTTGCGACGTGATCGAACTCGGCCGGCGAACGCGGCCGCAACCCTATGGCATGACCGGAACCTTCGTCCCAATCATTCCGCGCAACCTGCGCCTCGAAGTGTCGGAGCGCGTCGAGGCGTCGGGTGCGGTGCGCACGCCGCTCGATGAAGCCGAGATGCGCGAGGCGGTACAGGCGCTCATCGCGGCCGGCTGCGAATCCCTCGTCATCCATTTCCTCCACTCTTACGCCAACCCCACGCATGAGCGGCGCGCCGCCGAGATCGCCGCCGAAGCCTGGCCGAACGGCTACATCACGTCAGGCCATGCGCTGCTGTCGGAGGCGCGCGAATTCGAGCGCGGGGTGACGGCCTCGGTCAACGCCTCGGTGCAGCCGATCCTGGAGCGCTACGTCGAGCGGCTGCGCAAGGAATTGGCCGACAAGGGCTATGCCCGCGACTTCCTGATCATGAACGGCAATGGCGGCATGATCTCGGCCCGCTTCGTCACACGTGAATCGGCCAAGACGGTCATGTCGGGCCCCGCCTCCGGCGTTATCGCCGCCGCCTATACGGGCAAGCGCGCAGGCTTCGAAAACCTCGTCACCTACGACATGGGCGGCACCTCGACCGACGTGGCGCTGATCCGCAACGCCGAACCGGCGGTCTCGAACGAGATCGAGATCGAATATGCCATGCCCATCCATGTGCCGATGGTGGCGGTGCATACGGTGGGCGCCGGCGGCGGTTCGATCGCCCGCGTCGATGCGGCCGGCCTGATCCAGATCGGCCCGGAAAGTGCCGGCGCCAATCCCGGCCCGATATGCTATGGGCGCGGCGGGACCGAGCCGACGATCACCGACGCCAACCTGGTGCTCGGCCGGCTGGCGCCGAAGAAGTTGCTGGCCGTCGAAAACCCGGTCACATTGGAGCGCGTCACCGGCATTTTCGAGGACAGGATCGGCAAGGCAACCGGCCTGTCGGGTGTCGAGGCGGCGGGCGCGGTGCTCAGGCTCGGCAACATGAAGATGGCCGGCGCCATCCGCATGGTGTCGGTGTCGCGCGGCCATGATCCGCGCGATTTCGCGCTGTTCGCCTTCGGCGGCGCCGGGCCGCTGCATGCGACGGCGCTCGCGCGCGAACTCGGCTTGCCCAAAGTGCTGGTGCCGGCGCGGCCCGGCATCACCAACGCGCTCGGCTGCGTCGTCGCCGATCTGCGCCATGACTTCGTCAACACCATCAACCAGCCCGTGGCCGTGCTGGACGAAAGCCAGCTCCACCAGGTACTGGAACGGCACCGGAACGAAGGCGAGGAGCTGATCGCCAAGGAAGCGGTGAAGCCGGAAACGATCCGCGTCACCCACTCCGCCGACATGCAGTTCGTCGGCCAGACCCACATCATCAACGTGCCGCTGCCGTCCGCGTCGGTGACCCGGAGCCAATTGCAGGCGTTGTTCGAGAAAGCCTATTTCGCCCGCTTCAAGGTGGAGCTGCCGGAAATCCGCGCCAACCTCGTCAACCTCAACACCTCGGTCACCGGCGTGCGACCGGCGATCGACCTGTCGCGGCTGATCGACCCGGCCGGGCGGGCAAGGACGCTCGACGGGGCGCGGCGCGAGATCCGACCGGTCTGGTACGCCGGGCGCTGGCACGACACGCCGGTTTACAGCAGGGAAAAGCTGCCGCTCGATGCGGTCATCGAAGGGCCGGCGATCCTCGAACAGATGGATGCGACCACCGTGCTCGAACCCGGCGACCGCGCGCGCTCGGATGCCGGCGGCAACATCATCATCGACATTGGCGAGGCCTGACATGTCAGTGGATAGCGCAAAGCTCGACGCCATCACGCTTTCGGTGCTCCAGGCCGCTTTGCAGCAGGTCTGCGACGAGATGGACCTGACCTTTTCCCGCGCCGCCTTCTCGCCTGTCATCGCCGAGGCCAACGACCGCTCGGACGGCATCTATTCCGCCGTCGACGGCTCGCTGATCGCGCAGGGCAGTGAGGGCCTGCCGGTGTTTGTCGGCGTCATGCAATATTCGACCAGGACGGTGATCGAGATGATCGCCGACGGCCGCTGCCTGGCCCCGGAGCCGGGCGACATCTACATCGTCAACGATCCCTATCTCGGCGGCACGCATCTGATGGATGTGCGCTTCGCCATGCCGGTCTATCGCGGCGGAAAGATCTTCTGCTGGTTGTCGAACACCGGCCATTGGCCCGACATTGGCGGCTCCGTGCCCGGCGGCTTCTCCGCGTCCGCGACCGCTGTCGAGCAGGAGGGTCTGCGGCTGCCGCCGGTAAAACTGTTCAAGAAGGGCGTGCTCGACCCTGAAATCTACGCCATCATCTGCTCCAACATCAGGGTCGCCGACCAGCGCATCGGCGACATCCGGGCGCAGGCCGCCGCGCTGTTGATCGGCCAGGACAGGCTCAATGGAACCCTGGATCGTTACGGAGACGAAACCGTTGTCGAGGCGATAGCCGAGCTACGCCGCCGCGCCGCCGAGCAGATGCGCGCCAATATAGCGGCCATTCCCGATGGCACCTACCGCTCCAAGGCTTTTGTCGATTCCGACGGGGTGGTCAACGAACCGCTGACCATAGCGCTCGCAGTCGACAAGAAGGGCGACACGCTGACCTTCGACTTTTCAGGATCGTCAAAGCCTTGTGCGGGACCGATGAACAGCGTGCTGGCGACGACCCTGTCCTCGGTTTATCTCGCCATGCGCCACATCTTTCCGGACGTGCCGATCAGCGCCGGCGCCTTCGAGCCGCTCGAGGTCAAGCGGCCGGAAGGCACTTTCCTCGACGCCAAATACCCCCGCCCCGTGTCCGGCTGTGCGGCGGAAGTGTCGCAGCGCATCGCCGAGGCGGTGTTCGCGGCTATGGTGCAGGCGCTGCCCGACAAGGTGACGGCGGCCCCAGCCGGCTCCAGCGGCAATTTCGCGCTCGGCGGCAACGATCCGGCGCGCGGCCGCGACTACGTCATGTACCAGATATCCGGCGGCGGCTATGGCGGCAATTCGGGGCATGACGGCCTGACCAATGGCTGCTCGACCATCGGCATTTCGAAGTCGCCCCCGGTCGAGATCATGGAGCAGGCCTTTCCGGTGCTCTATCGCCACTATGCCTTGCGCGAAGGCTCGGGCGGCGCCGGCAAGCATCGTGGTGGTTTTGGCCTCGCCTATGAGGTCGAGATCCTGCGCGGCGAGGCGCGCGCCTCCTTTGTCATGGACCATGGCCGTTTCGGTCCGCAGGGCGCCCTTGGCGGTCGGGATGGCGAGCCCAACAGCGTGACCGTGTTCCGCAACGGCGAGGAGCATGTGCCGCCGCACCTCTCCAAGGAGCAGGACATCCCGCTGAAGGCCGGCGACCGCGTGCGCGTCGGCACTCCGGGTGGCGGCGGCTATGGCGATCCGCGTGAGCGCGATCCGGAACTGGTCGCACGGGACGTCCAGCTTGGTTATTATACGACGGAGCAAGCCAGGGCTCTGTTCGGGGCCGACGCACAAGGAACCTGACCGGACGCGGACTGCCCCGCGCCGTGATCGCCGCGGCACATGTCGTTTCCGTCTCCGCCGGGAGCATGAAAGCCCGTAGACTTCGCCGGTCAACGGAGATCTGGACCATGCGTCTTTTCGGTCGTTTCGTGCTTGCCGCTTCCGTAGCCTTTGCGCTCGCAACCGGTGCTGCTTCCGCCCAGGAGAAAAAGCTGAGGCTCGGTACCGAGGGTGCCTACCCGCCCTTCAACCACGCCAATGCCGACGGCACGCTGGGCGGTTTCGACATCGATCTCGGCAAGGCGCTGTGCGCGCAGATGAAGGTCGAATGCGAGTTCACGGTGCAGGATTTCGACGGCTCCATTCCCGCGCTTCAGGCCGGCAAGTTCGACGCCATCATCAACATCACCATCACGCCCGAGCGGGCCGAAAAGGTCGAGTTCACCCACAAATACTACCAGACGCCGCCGGCCATCGCGGTGCCGAAGGACTCGGCCATCGCGGGCACCTCGCCGGACGACCTGAAAGGCAAGGTGCTGGGCGTGCAGAGCGCCACCATCCACCAGAATTTCGCCGAGCAGAAATATTCGGGCTCGACCGTCAAGGCCTACCCGACCGGCGACGACGCCCGCACCGACATGGCCAATGGCCGCCTCGACGCGATGATGGACGGCTCGATCATCCTCACCGAATGGCTGAAGAAGCCCGACGGCGCCTGCTGCAAGCTGCTCGGCACGCTGACGGCCGATCCGGCCATTCACGGCCCGGGGGTCGGCATTGCGCTGCAGAAGGGCAACAAGGAACTGGCCGACAAGTTCAACGCGGCAATCGACGCGCTGCGCGCCAACGGAAAGTACAAGGAAATCAACGACAAGTATTTTTCATTCGACGTCTACGGGAGTTGATCCCGGTACCAATCGAGCTCGGCGGCGCCACCCGGCGCTGCCGATTTTTTATGAATGATGGAGATTTTCGTGGCTGAGCGGCGCTCCCCTTTCTACAGCAGCATCGTCGGGCTGGGTGCGGCCATGGGTCGGGTCGGCGGCGATTTCATCTCGGCCAAATATTTACTCCGGCATCGCCGACGAACATTTGAATACGCGTAAAAATGCCGGCGTGCAGGACCTCAGCACCATGGGCAAGATGGACATCAAGGGTGCCGACGCCGAGGCGCTGGTCAACCATGTCATTGTCAATGACGCCGCGGCGATGAGGCCGGGCCAAGTACGCTATTCCACCGTCTGTCGGGAGGACGGCGGCATCATGGACGACCTCACCGTGTTCCGGCTAGGCGCGGAGCATTTCATGCTGGTCACCGGTTCGGTCAACCGCCTCAAGATGCTGCCCTGGCTCCAGCATCATGCGCAAGGGCGCAGGGCCTATGTCACCGACATCACGGCCGCCGTCGCCTTCCCCACCATCCAGGGCCCGCGCTCGCGCGATCTCCTGAAGGCGATGATTTCGGACGCCGATCTCGACGGATTGAAGCGCTGGGCCTTCACATCAGGCCATATCAACGGAACGCGGGTCCTGATCTCCCGTACAGGCGTGACCGGCGAACTCGGCTTCGAGCTGTTCGTGCCGGCCGACGAGGCGACCTCGGTTTGGGACGCACTGATGCGCACTGGCCAAGCTTTCGGCTTGAAACCCTATGGCGTGCTGGCCATGTTCACGCTCGGCCTGGAAAAGGCCTATCCGGCGCACGGCATCGACATGGACGAGACGCGCACGCCGTTCCATGTCGGCCTCGACCGCTGGATCAAGTTCGATAAGGGCGATTTCATCGGCCGGGACGCGTTGCTCGAGGTGCGCGACGAGAGCCTCGACGAGCGCTGGACCGGGCTGGTCCTCGACGGCGACAAGCCGGCCGCGACGGATGCACGGGTGATGGCCGACGGCGAGGACGCCGGCGTGGTCACCTACAGCGACCACGGCTATTCCTTGGGCAAGGTGCTGGCGACAGCGCATTTGCGATTGCCCTTCACGGCCATAGGCACGGAACTTAGCATTGATATTGACGGCAAGCCGACCCGCGCGGTGGTGGTGCCGATGCCGTTCTTCGACCCGGAAGGGGCGAGGCTGAGGGGCTAGCGCGGCTTGGCTGGAAATCGTTGTGGCTCTCAAATTACTCATGGTGACCATCGCCGACGCTCCATGAGAAGCTCATGGTCGGCCCTGAATACCAGCCGGCTCACTATCCCCGCCGATCCAGCCGCGCCACCAGCCGGTCACCGACCCACTGGATGCCGCAGACCAGGATGATCAGCACGATCACCACGGCGATCATCACCGACGTCTCGAAGCGCTGGTAGCCGTAACGGATGGCAAGGTCGCCGAGGCCGCCGGCACCGATGGCTCCTGCCATCGCCGAGGCGCCGACCAGCGTCACCAGCGTCACGGTGAAGCCGGCAACGATGCCGGGGAGCGCCTCGGGCACCAGCACTTCGCGGATGATCGTCCAGCGATTGCCGCCCATGGCGCGCGCCGCCTCGATCAGTCCGTGGTCGACCTCGCGCAATGACACTTCGGCGATCCGCGCATAGTAGGGCGTGGCGGCGATCGACAGCGGCACGATGGCCGCCCATGTGCCGATCGAGGTGCCGACGATCAGCCGCGTCAGGGGGATCAGCGCCACCAGAAGGATGATGAACGGCACCGAGCGGAAGCCGTTGATCACGGCGCCGAGCACGCGGTTCACCCCCGGGCTTTCGGCGATGCCGCCGCGTTCGGTGGCAATCAAGGCCAGCCCGAGCGGCAGGCCGAACACCAGCGAGATCAGGCCGGAGGCGGCCGTCATCAGCACCGTCTCCCAGATCGATCGCAACAGAAGCTCAAACAGGATCGGCGACATGGCCAAGCACCTCCACCCGCGCTTGGCGGGATTTCAGGAATGTGATGATTTCTGCGAGATGGCTCGCATCGCTGCCGGGGACGGAAAGGAACAGCGTTCCGACCGGCTGCCGCTGGATGTGGTCGATGCCGCCATGGACGAGGCGGAAGGGACCGGGCACGGCGGCCGCAAGGTCGGACAGCAGCGGCTCGCGCGCCGCCTCGCCCGCCACGTCGACGCGCAAGACCGTTTCGGTGCCGGCTCCCGGCAGCAGCCGCGCCGCCAGCTCCGGCGGAAGTTGCGGCCGGATGGTCCCGAGCAGGCGTCTTGTAATGTCCGATTGCGGATCGGCAAACACCGACCAGACCGGCCCTTCCTCGACGATGCGTCCGGTGTCGATCACCGCCACGCGGTCGGCGATCGAGCGGATCACCTCCATCTCGTGGGTGATCAAAAGGATGGTCAGACCAAGCTGGCGGTTGATATCCTTCAGCAGGGCGAGAATGGAGCGCGTCGTCTCCGGGTCGAGTGCCGAGGTCGCCTCGTCCGACAGAAGCAGCGCTGGCCGCGCGGCAAGCGCTCGGGCGATGCCAACGCGCTGTTTCTGGCCGCCGGACAGCGAAGCCGGATAGGCTTTTGCCTTCTCCGACAGGCCGACGAGATCGAGCAGCTCCGCCGCCCGCTTCAGCCGCTCCGCCTTCGGCCGGCCCTCGATCTTGAGCGGCAGCGCCACATTGTCCTCGATGGTCTTGGCCGACAGCAGGTTGAAATGCTGGAAGATCATGCCGATGCGCCGTCGCAGCGGCTGCAACTCGCGCTCGCCAAGTCGGCTGATCTCGCGACCTTCGATGAACACCTCGCCGGTGTCAGGCCGCTCCAATCCGTTCAGGCAGCGGATCAGGGTGGACTTGCCGGCGCCGCTGCGGCCGATGATGCCGAGAACCTCGCCCTTGCGCACCGTCAAGGAAATGCCGTCGAGCGCCGCCGTCTGGCCGAAGCGGCGCTTCAGGTCGACAAGGCGCACCACGTCCTGCGTGGCGGCCTGATCCGCGGCCTCGGTGGTTGCGATAAAATGCTGGTTCATGGGCAGGTCCCGAAACGCGATCGCGGCCCGCGCATCGCGCGGACGCTTAAGCTGTCAAAGGCACGTCGGTGCCCGCATAACTCAATAGGCGCTGAGGCCGGTGCCCTTATAGACCTTGTCGAACTCGGCCTTCACAGCCTCGTTCTGGTAGGACGCGACCAGCGTCTTCACCCAAGCCTCGTTTTCATTGCCGACCTTGACCGCGATGAAGTTGCGGTACGGATTGTCCGCGATCGGCTCCTGAGCGATGCGGTTCTCCGGCGTCAGGCCGCTTTTCAGCGCCCAGTCGGTGTTGACCACGGCGGCGTCGAGATCCTCGACCGAGCGGCCGACGATGCCGGCATCCAACTCCTTGATCTCGACCTTTTTCGCATTCTCGGCGACGTCGGCGGTGGTGGCGAGAATGCCGGTGCCATCCCTGAGCTTGATCACGCCCTCATTCTGCAGCACGCGCAGCGCCCGGCCTTCGTTGGACGGGTCGTTCGGCACGCCGATCACCGCGCCCTCCGGCAGATCGGCAACCTTGGTGTACTTCTTGGAGTAGAGGCCGATCGGCCACACGCCGGTATAGCCGACACGCACGATGTGATAGCCCTGCGTCTTGATCTGGTTGTCGAGATAGGGCTGGTGCTGAAAGGCGTTGGCGTCGATTTCGCCGCGCTCCAGCGCCTCGTTGGGCTGGGTGTAGTCGTTGAACACCACGGTCTCGATGCTGAGGCCCTTTTCGGCTGCTTGCGCGACGACGACACGCCAGACATCCTCGTCCTCGCCGCTGATGATGCCGACCTTGATCGCCTTCTTGTCCTCAGCCAAGGACGCATGCGGCGCCATCAGGCTGCCGATCGCGACGGCCGACGCGAACAGCAGAGCAAGGCCGCTGCGGCGGGTGAGGGGTGACCATGGGGAAGAGGGCAAAGTGTTGTTGGGATCGGACATGATTGATCTCTGCGGTTGTGAAGTCATGGCAGCAAGGCGGATTGCCGAGGCTTGTTCACATCGTCAGAAATTCTACTGATTTTATCAAAGAACGTGTTTCGCCGTTCTCGGCAAAGCCGGGAATATTCTCTCAAAAAACTCAGGGATGTGAGCACAGGACGCCGCCGGGTCGACCATGACGGCGCCGCGCCATCCGGGGATGTCGGGAAGGCAGTCAAATTTTCAACGAGCCCGCCTCTGCCGGCCGGCTGCGCAAATATCTCATGCGGTTCGATTTGAGCTTCGAGGATATCGCCCGGAAATGATGGACGGCCCTCGTTGGCTGCCGGCGGGTTCATCCATGGAAGTCAAAAAGCTTTACGGCTTGCACAGCCACTTTTTCGTGAAGCTGTGCGGGTTGATCCGACCGCCGGCTTGCCTAGGTAGAGAGGGCGGCCGGGCGCCACGCGATCTCAATAATCGGTATGACATTTTCCTGCATTCGAAAGCTTGCCCTTTCCGGCCTCATCGTCGTCATCCAGTCCTCCTGCGTCGTTCCCGACGACACGTCGCGCATCGCCAAGGTCGATCCCACGGCGGCCGCGGCACGCAAGGAGATGGTCGGCCTCAGCGAAGCCGATGTTCGAATGTGCGCGGGATTTCCGACCGCCACCGCGGATGTCGGCCAGTCCGGGCAGATCTGGACCTATAAGCGCGTCGTCCAGCGCGGCAATCTCAGCGTCGTCGTTCCTGCCTTGGCCGTGGGGGCGATCCCGACGGTCGGCGGTTCCGTCAATGTCGCTCCCGGCGGCTACTGCGACACGCAGGTTCGCATGGTCGGCGGCCGTGTCGCCGAAGTTGCCTACGCCGGCGACAACAACCTGCCGAACAAGCGCGACGCGCTTTGTGTCAGCACCGTGGATGCCTGCGTGACCTATGCCCGCCAACACAGGCCGGCAGCCAGATAGCGGCAGCGGATTTCGCGGGACCAGCGATGGCCGGACACTCGGTGTTTGACGTGGATGGCGTTGAGGGCTTGACTGACCCGCCGGACCGAATACGCTAGGGCAAAATACCGGCTCTGATCGCCGGGCGGCAAATGTGCCTCGTATGCCTCGCCCTTGCGGCGCTGGCTGCGGGGCATTGTCATTTTGAGGATCGGTTTGAAACGGCGCATCGAGATCGGCATCCTCTATTCCCGCTCGGGAAGCTATCAGCTCGTCTCCGACGCGTGCCGGATGGGCGCCATGCGAGCCATCGCCGACATCAACGCCGATAGGAGCTCAGGCATCGAACTGGTGCCGGTCGAGCGCGACCCGCAAAGCAATGCCGACCGTTACGCGACGCTGTGCGAAGACATCTTCAGGACCAGCGGTGCACGCCATGTCGTCGGCTGCGTCACTTCCTGGAGCCGCAAGGAGACCATCCCTGTGCTGGAGAAGGCGGGCGGCATGCTCTGGTATGCCTGCCCCTATGAGGGCTTCGAGGCCAACGAGCATGTCGTCTACATGCACGCTTGTCCCAATCAGCATCTGGTGCCGCTTATGGCCCATGTCGTGCCGCGCTTCGGCGCCAACGGTTTCCTGCTCGGGTCGAACTACATCTGGGGCTGGGAGATGAACCGCGTTGCGCGCGACCTCATCGCCGATGCCGGCGGCAAGGTGCTGGGCGAGCGCTATCTGCGCATCGGCGAGACCGACGTGTCGCGGCTGATCGCCGAGATACGCGCGACGCGACCGAACTTCATCCTCAACAACCTGATCGGCACCTCGTCCTATGCCTTCCTGGCGGCCTATCGTGATCTGGCGGGCGAGGATGCGGCTTTCAGTCCTGAATCTTGCCCAGTGATCTCCTGCAACCTGACCGAGGGCGAACTGCCGGCGATCGGCGAAACGGGCAAGGGTCATCTGTCGGTCGGACCGTATTTCGCGCCGCGGCCGGCCGCCTTCGCGTCGTCCTTCGAAGCCTCCGCCTATGCCTCGGTGCAGGTAATGGCCGACGTGCTGTCGCGCGATCCCGACGCCGGCCCGGCGGAATTTTCCAAGGCCTTCGCCGAGCGGCGCTTCTCCACGCGGCTTGGCCCGATCGCCATCGACGCCCATTCCCAGCACGCCACGCTGCCTGTCATCATAGGCCGGATCGCGGACGGCTACTTCGAAGTCGTCAGCCGGCAGCACGAGGTCGCGCCGGACCCGTATCTGTCGCGCTACGACCCCGCAAAGACATTCGGCCGGCCGCGCTTGCGGGTGGTGTCGTGACCAGAACCCCGCGCATCCCCAATCTCGGCGGCGCCAGGGCCTTTGTCCTGCATCGCCCGCATCCGACGGTGCAAGCGATCACCAGGCAGTTGTCGGCCATCGGCCTTGTCACCGTGGATTGCTGGCCGGAACTGGCACCGGAGGCCCTGGCCGCCGACTTCGTCTTCTTCGACGCCGATCTCGGCTTCGACGAGCAATTCCCCTGGAAGCCGGGCGAGGCGCCGATGCCGCTGGTGGCGCTGATCGGTTCGGAGGCGCCGGGCCGCATCGAATGGGCGCTGTCGCACAAGGCCGACGCCCAGCTCCTGAAGCCGGTCGGCAATGCCGGTGTCTACAGCGCGCTGCTGATCGCGCGCCAGAGTTTCGAGGCGAGAAAACATTTAGCCGGCGAAATTGCCGCGCTGCGCCAGCGGGTCGCCGAACGCCAGACCATCGTGCGGGCTGTCTCGGCTTTGTCGAATGGCGGCGACGACGACCGCGCCTATGCGCAGCTGCGCTCGCTGGCGATGAGCTGGCAGATCAGCGTCGAGGACGCCGCGCGCCGGATCGTGGCGATGATGGAGGAAGCCAAGACCAGGGAAACCAGGACCGGGGAAGCCCAGATCGGGGAAGAGAGCGGCGATGACCAGCCCCATCGCGCCTGATCTCATGGCAGGGCGCATGCCGGCCAGACCGCGCGCCGGTGTCTGGCGCCGGCTGGTCAAGCGCCGCCTGGCGCTGCTCGGCCTGGTTATCGTCGCCATTGTCGTTGCCGGTGCGATCCTGGCGCCATGGCTGACCGGCTACGATCCCAACGAACAGATGTTCGACGGTCTCACCATCGAGGGCTCGCCTCTGCCGCCGAGCGCGAAATTCTGGCTGGGCACCGACCTGCTCGGGCGTGACCTGTTGACCCGCATCCTCTACGGCGCGCGCACCTCGCTGATCATCGGCATCGTCGCCAACGGCGTCGCGCTTTTGATCGGCACGCTGGTCGGCGTCACCGCCGGCTATTTCCGCGGCTGGATCGGCGGCGCGCTGATGCGCTTCACCGATTTGATGATGGCGTTTCCGGCGCTGCTGCTCGCCATCTGCCTGGCGGCAGTGTTCCAGCCGAGCCTGTGGATCGTCGCCATGGTCATCGCGCTGGTCAACTGGGTGCAGACCGCCCGCGTCGTCTACACCGAGACCTCGTCACTCGCCGAACGCGAGTTCATCGATGCCGAACGCACCATCGGGGCCGGCGCGCCTCGCATCCTGTTTCGCCACATCCTGCCGCATCTCCTGCCGACCATCATCGTCTGGGGCACGCTCGGCATCTCGACCACGGTGCTGCTCGAGGCCACGCTCTCCTTCCTCGGTATCGGCGTGCAGCCGCCGACGGCGTCATGGGGCAATATCATCTTCGAGAACCAGACCTATTTCCAGGCGGCGCCCTGGCTGGTGTTCTTCCCCGGCGCCGCGATCCTGGCCCTGGCGCTGGCCTTCAACCTGATCGGCGACGCGCTGCGCGACATTCTCGATCCGACGCAAAGGGGCCGGGCATGATCGCCTATCTCGGACGCCGGCTGATCCAGTCGCTGCTCATCCTGCTCGGCGTCTCGCTGATCACCTTCGCGCTGCTCTATCTCCTGCCCGCCGATCCGGTGCGCCAGATCGCCGGCCGCAGCGCCACGCCGCAGACGGTCGAGAACATCCGCCAGCAGCTCGGCCTCGACCAGCCCTTCGTCGTCCAATACTGGCACTATCTGACGAGGCTCGTCAGCGGCGATCTCGGCCGCTCCTACATCCAGCGCTCGGAGGTGACCGAACTCATCGTCTCGCGGCTGCCGGCGAGCCTGCTGCTGATGGTCGGCGCCATCCTGTGCGAGCTGCTGATCGGCCTCTCGATGGGCCTGATCGCCGCCGTCAAGCGCGGCACCGCCACCGACCAGACCCTGATGGTCGCCTCCTTCATCGGCGTCTCGGCGCCGCAATTCGTCGTCGGCCTGCTGCTGCTCTATGTCTTCGCGGTCAGGCTGAGCTGGTTCCCGATCGGCGGCTATGGCACATGGCGCCATCTCGTGCTGCCGTCGCTCACCATGGGCATCCTCGGCGCCGGCTGGTATGCGCGCATGATGCGCTCGTCGATGATCGACGTGCTGCGCCAGGATTACGTCCGCACCGCGCGTGCCAAGGGCCTGGCTCGGGGCGCCATCATCTTCCGCCATGCGCTGCCCAACGCCATCCTGCCGGTCGTCGCCATGATCGGCATCGACATCGGCATCTTCATGGGCGGCATCGTCGTGGTCGAAAGCGTGTTTGGCTGGCCCGGCATCGGCCAGCTCGCCTGGCAAGCCATCCAGCGCGTCGACATCCCGATCATCATGGGCGTCACGCTGGTCTCGGCCTTCGCCATCGTGCTCGGCAATCTCCTGGCCGACATCATCGCGCCCTTCATAGATCCCCGCATCAAGCTCAGATGAACCAGAAAACAAACAGAGAAAGGGAACAGGACAATGAAGAAGTTTCTCGCATCGACCGTCGCGGCATCGGCGCTGGCGCTGATGTTCGGCATGACAAGCGCCCGCGCCGAGGACACCGTCGACCCGAACGCCAAGCAGGGCGGCGCCATCACCATCACCTACAAGGACGACGTCGCGACCCTCGACCCGGCCATCGGCTATGACTGGCAGAACTGGTCGATGATCAAGAGCCTGTTCGACGGCTTGATGGACTACGAGCCCGGCACCACCAACCTCAAGCCCGACCTCGCCGAAAGCTACGAGATTTCGCCCGACGGCAAGACCTTCACCTTCAAGCTGCGCCATGGCGTGAAGTTCCACAATGGCCGCGAGATGACCGCCGAAGACGTGAAATATTCGCTCGACCGCGTCACCAATCCGAAGACGCAGAGCCCCGGCGCCGGCTTCTTCGGCTCGATCAAGGGCTATGACGATGTCGCCGCCGGCAAGGCCGAGACGCTTTCCGGCGTCACCGTCGTCGACCCCTACACTGTCAAGTTCGAGCTGACCCGCCCGGACGCCACCTTCCTGCATGTCATGGCCATCAACTTTTCCCATGTCGTGCCGAAGGAAGAGGTCGAGAAATACGGCGCCGATTTCGGCAAGCATCCGGTCGGGACCGGCGCCTTCAAGCTGGCGGAATGGACCCTTGGCCAGCGCATCGTCTTCGAACGCAACGCGGACTATTGGCACAAGGGCCTGCCGCATCTCGACAAGATCACCTTCGAGATCGGCCAGGAGCCGATCGTGGCGCTTCTGCGCCTGCAGAAGGGCGAGATCGACGTGCCTGGCGACGGCATTCCGCCGGCCAAATTCCAGGAGGTGATGGCCGATCCCGAGCAGAAGGCGCGTGTCGTCGAAGGAGGCCAGCTGCACACCGGCTATGTCACCATGAACACAACCATGGCGCCGTTCGACAATGTGAAGGTGCGACAGGCTGTCAACATGGCGCTCAACAAGGCGCGCATCATCCAGATCATCAACGGCCGCGCCGTGCCGGCCAACCAGCCGCTGCCGCCGTCGATGCCCGGCTACGACAAGGCGTACAAGGGCTACCCTTATGACGTCGCCAAGGCCAAGGCGCTGCTGGCCGAGGCCGGTCACCCCGACGGTTTCGACACGCAATTGTTCGCCATGAACACCGACCCCAACCCGCGCATCGCCCAGGCGATCCAGCAGGACCTTGCTGCGATCGGCATCAAGGCCAGCATCCAGTCTCTCGCCCAGGCCAACGTCATCGCCGCTGGCGGCGACAAGGCCGGGGCGCCGATGATCTGGTCGGGCGGCATGGCCTGGATAGCCGACTTCCCCGATCCATCCAACTTCTACGGCCCGATCCTCGGCTGTGCCGGTGCGGTGCCGGGCGGCTGGAACTGGTCGTGGTATTGCAACAAGGATCTCGACGCCAAGGCGGCCGAGGCCGATTCGGTGGTCGACCCGGCCAAGGCCCCCGAGCGCGACAAGATGTGGAGCGCCATCTACGACAAGGTGATGGAGGACGCCCCCTGGGCGCCGGTCTTCAACGAACAGCGCTTCACCATGAAATCCGCGCGCATGGCCGGCGCCGACAACCTCTATGTCGACCCGGTCCATATCCCGATCAACTATGACAATGTGTACGTAAAAGATGTGCAATAACTGCGACTACACCATCCACGGGCGCCATCACCATTTCGGCTGGGACAATTCGTTTGTCCCGGCTGAGCGGGTGGCGCCCGGCTCGACCATCGAGTTCCAGTGCCTGGATTCCTCGGGCGGCCAGTTGCAGCCCGGCAGCACCGTCGCCGACATCGCCAAGCTCGATTTCGACCGGATCAATCCGGTCACCGGACCGATCTTCGTCGAGGGCGCCGAGCCGGGTGACGCGCTGAAGGTGACGATCGAGATGTTCAAACCGTCCGGCTTCGGCTGGACGGCGAACATTCCCGGTTTCGGCCTGCTCGCCGACGAATTCCAGGAGCCGGCGCTCAACATCTGGAAATACGATGCCGCCTCGCTGGAGCCGGCATTGTTCGGCAAAAACGCCCGCGTGCCGCTAAAACCGTTCGCCGGCACCATCGGCAACGCGCCGGCCGAAATGGGCCATCACTCGGTGGTGCCGCCGCGCCGCGTCGGCGGCAATCTCGACATCCGCGACCTTGCCGCCGGCACGACGCTCTACCTGCCGGTCGAGGTGGCGGGCGCGCTGTTCTCGGTCGGCGACACGCACGCCGCGCAAGGCGACGGCGAGGTCTGCGGCACTGCGATCGAAAGCCCGATGAACGTGGTGCTGAAACTCGACCTGGTGAAAGATGCGCGGCTGAAAACGCCGCGCTTCACCACGCCAGGTCCGGTGACACGCCATCTCGACGCCAAGGGCTACGAGGTGACGACCGGCATCGGGCCGGACCTGATGGCGGGCGCGAAGGAGGCCGTGGCGCAGATGGTCGACCTGCTCGCCGGCCGCTACCAGATCGACCCGGTCGAAGCCTACATGCTGGCCTCGGTCTGCGGCGATCTCCGCATCAGCGAGATCGTCGACATGCCCAACTGGGTGGTGTCGTTCTACTTCCCGCGCTGCGTGTTTGAATGACAGGTCAGCGTCTAGGCACCCCCCTCTGGCCTGCCGGCCATCTCCCCCGCAAGGGGGGAGATCGGATCGCGCTTGGGCTTTCGCCAATCGTCACCGTTGGAAGAGAGGCGGGGCGTGGGAACTGCCAATCTCCCCCCTTGCGGGGGAGATGCCCGGCAGGGCAGAGGGGGGTGTGCCGGAGTAAATCCCTTTCCGGGCTGCCTTCCCAATGACCTCAACTCCCGAAACCATCCTCACCATCGCCAACCTCTGCGTCTCGGTACGCGGCGAGGAGGGCTCCCGCGAGGTCGTCTCCAACCTGTCCCTGACGCTCAAGCGTGGCGAGACGCTCTGCATCGCCGGCGAATCCGGCTCCGGCAAATCGATGACCGCGCTGGCCATCATGCAGCTCCTGCCGCAGCCCGCCGCGCGCATCTCCGCCGGCACCATCCACCTTGGCAGCACCGAGCTGACCGCCCTCGACGAACCCCGGATGCGCCATATCCGCGGCGACCGCATCGCCATGATCTTCCAGGAACCGATGACCTCGCTCAACCCGGTGCTGTCGATCGGCCGGCAATTGACCGAATCCATCGAGGCGCACACCAGCCTGTCGCGGGACGAGGCCCGCCAGCGCGCCATCGAGGCGTTGAAGGCGGTGCGCATTTCGGAGGCCGAAAGCCGGCTAAGACAGTTTCCGCACGAGCTCTCCGGCGGCATGCGCCAGCGGGTGATGATTGCCATGGCGCTGGCGCTGGAACCGGACGTGCTGATCGCCGACGAGCCGACCACCGCGCTCGACGTCACCGTGCAGGGCGAGGTGCTGGAGCTGCTGCGCGACCTGCAGCAGAAGCACGGCACCAGCGTCATCCTGATCACCCACGACATGGGCGTTGTCGCCGAAATGGCCGATCGCGTCATCATCATGCGGCATGGACGCATGGTCGAAGAAGGCAAGACGTCGGACATTTTCGCCCACCCGCAAGCCGAATACACGCGCGAGCTGCTGGCCGCCGTGCCGCGCATCGGCAGCGGCGCCGGCCGTCAGAAATCTAGGGAAACCGAAGCCGCAACGCCGGCGAAGGTCGCCGAGGTCACCGATCTCCACGTCCGCTTCGACTTGCGCGGCGGCGTCTTCGGCCGGGTCACCCGCCGCGTTCACGCCGTCGAGGGCGTTAGCTTTTCGATCGCGCCCAACGAAACGCTGGCGCTGGTCGGTGAATCCGGCTGCGGCAAGTCGACCACCGCCAAGGCGCTGGCCGGGCTGGTGCCGTATAGCGGCGACATCGTCGTCGGCGGTCGCAATTTGTCCGGCCTCGGCCGCGACGAGCGCAAGGCGGTGCGCCGCGACGTGCAGATGATTTTCCAGGACCCCTATGCTTCGCTCGACCCGCGCATGCGCGTCGGCGACCTCGTCGCCGAGCCGCTGCTGATCCACGGCGTCGCCTCGAAGGAAGAACGCCGCGAGCGCGTCGCCGCGCTGTTCGATCGCGTCGGCCTGTCATCGGACCAGATGGAGCTTTACCCGCACGAATTTTCCGGCGGCCAGCGCCAGCGCGTCTGCATCGCGCGTGCGCTGGCGCTGAGGCCAAAGCTGATCATCGCCGACGAAAGCGTCTCGGCGCTGGACGTCTCGGTGCAGGCGCGCGTGCTCGACCTCCTGAAGGAATTGCAGCGCGAATTTGGCGTCGCCTATCTCTTCATCTCGCACGACATGGCCGTGGTCGAGAATATCTCCGACCGTGTCGCCGTCATGTATCTGGGCCAGATCGTCGAGATGGGCACACGCGACCAGGTCTTTTCCAACCCCCGCCATCCCTACACCAGGCGCCTGATCGAAGCCGTGCCGGTGCCGGATCCGGCGCGGCGCCGAAGCCGTTTCGCCCGCCTCGACCAGGAAATCCCCAGCGCCACCCGCCGGATCGGCGAGGCGCCGCTGAAATTGGCGCTCAGCGATGTCGGCAACGGCCATCTCGTCGCCGCCGAGGGCTGAGGCCATCCGGGCCCAGACAAGCTCGGTCTGCGGCAGGTCGAGCTTCACATAGTCGTGTCGCACGCCATGGGCCGTCTCGCCGTCATGAAATCCGGGGCCGCCCCTTGCCCTTCCGCCTCATTTTCCTAATGTTGCATAGTGCTTGCGGATGACGATCGTAGGGGGCGGGCGGATTCATCCACATTGGGAGGAAGTAAACTCATGAAGCTACGCCATGTCGTTTCCGCCGCGCTTCTCGCGGCCACCACTATCCCCGCCTCGGCCGCCGAGATTTCCGATGGCAAGGTCAAGATCGGCATCCTCAACGACCAATCCGGCGTCTACGCCGATTTCGGCGGCAAGTGGTCGGTCGAGGCGGCCAGGATGGCGGTCGAGGATTTCGGCGGCAAGGTGCAGGGAGCGCCGGTCGAGATCATCAGCGCTGACCACCAGAACAAGCCCGATATCGCCTCCAACATCGCCCGCCAGTGGTATGACACCGAGCAGGTCGACGCCATCATGGAGCTGACGACCTCTTCGGTCGCGCTCGCCGTGCAGGGGATTTCCAAGGAAAAGAAGAAGATCGACATCGTCACCGGTGCGGCGACCACCGACCTCACCGGCAAGCAGTGCTCGCCCTACGGCTTCCACTGGGCCTATGACACCCACTCGCAGGCGGTGGGCACCGGCGGCTCGCTGGTGCAGCAGGGCGGCGACAGCTGGTTCTTCGTCACCGTCGACTATGCGTTCGGCTATTCGCTGAAGGAGCAGACCGCCAAGTTCGTCGAGAGCCATGGCGGCAAGGTGCTGGGCGAGGTGCGTTATCCCCTCGGCGCGACCGACTATTCGTCCTTCCTGCTGCAGGCGCAATCTTCGGGCGCCAAGGTCATCGGGCTGGCCAATGCCGGCCTCGACACCTCCAATTCCATCAAACAGGCGGCCGAATTCGGCATCGTCCAGGGCGGCCAGCGCCTGGCGGCGCTCCTGTTCACACTGGCCGAGGTGCATGGGCTCGGCCTGCAGGCGGCGCAAGGCGTCGTGCTGACCGAGGGCTATTACTGGGACCGCGACGACAAGAGCCGCGAATTCGGGCAGCGCTTCTTCAAGCGCACCAACCGCATGCCGAACATGATCCAGGCCGCGACCTATTCGGCGGTGACGCAGTATTTGAAGGCGATCGACAAGGCCGGCACGGACGAGACCGAAGCGGTCGCCAAGCAACTCCATTCGCTGCCGGTGGACGATGCCGTCATCACCGGCGGCAAGGTCCAGGCCGATGGCAACATGGTCCACGACATGTATCTCTATCAGGTCAAGGCGCCCAGCGAGAGCAGCAAGGATTGGGACTATTACAAATACCTCGCCACCATCCCCGGCAAGGAGGCGTTCCTGAGCGAGAAGGACAGCGGCTGCGCGACGGCCGCCCAGTGACCGGCGCGGCCACGGTGCCGCCTGATCTGAACGCGGAAGAGCCACGGGTGGTGCTTTCCGCCCGCGGCCTGCGGCGTGACTTTGCCGGCTTCGTCGCCGTCAGGAATGTCGATCTCGATGTCCGCCATGGCAACATCCATGCGCTGATCGGGCCCAACGGCGCCGGCAAGACGACCGTTTTCAACCTGCTGACCAAATTCCTGGCGCCGACCAGCGGCAGGATCGAACTGCTCGGCCACGACATCACCCGCACCTCGCCGGCCAAAGTGGCGCGCATGGGGCTGGTGCGCTCGTTCCAGATATCGGCGATCTTTCCGCACCTCAGCGTGCTCGACAATGTGCGCGTCGCACTGCAGCGGCCGGCCGGGCTCGGCATCCAGTTCTGGCGCTCGCTGGCGGCGCTCGACCGGCTGACGCCGCGTGCCATGGAACTGCTGCGGTCCGTCGGCCTCGACGATGCCACGAACAGGCTGGCCGGCGATCTTTCCTATGGCAGGAAACGCGTGCTGGAGATCGCCACGACGCTGGCGCTGGATCCCAAAGTGCTGCTGCTCGACGAGCCGATGGCCGGCATGGGCCATGAGGACGTGGCCACGGTTTCCGCCCTCATCCGCTCGGTGGCGGGCGACCGCGCGGTTCTGATGGTCGAGCACAATCTGACCGTGGTGGCCGATCTCTGCGACTGGATAACGGTGATGCAGCGCGGCGAGGTGCTCGCGGCCGGCGACTACGCCACCGTCAGCCGCGACGAGCGCGTCAAGGTGGCTTATATGGGCACCGCCGATGACTAGCGCTTCGCCCCTGCTCGCGGTCCGCGGCCTCAACGCCTGGTATGGCGAGGGCCATGCGCTGCACGGCGTCGACCTCGAAGTGTTTGCCGGCGAGACGGTCACATTGCTCGGCCGCAACGGCGTCGGCAAGACGACGACGCTGCGCGCCATCATGGGCCTGATCCGCCGGCGCACCGGCAAGGTCGTTTTCGACGGCGCCGACCTGATGCGGCTACCGCTGCACCGCACCGCGCACCAGGGCATCGGCTTCGTGCCGGAGGAACGCGGCATCTTCTCGACGCTGACCGTCGACGAGAACCTGGTGCTGCCGCCGGTCGTCGCCCCGGGCGGCATGAGCGTCGAGGAAATCTTCGATCTGTTCCCCAATCTGAAGGAGCGGCGCAACAGTCCCGGCACTCGGCTGTCGGGCGGCGAACAGCAGATGCTGGCGATCGCGCGCATGCTGCGGACCGGCGTCAAGATGCTGCTCTTGGACGAACCGACCGAGGGCCTCGCGCCTGTCATCGTCCAGCGCATCGGCGAGCTGCTGGCGACGCTGAAGCAGCGCGGCATGACCATCCTGCTGGTCGAGCAGAATTTCCGCTTCGCCAGCCGTGTCGCCGACCGTTTCTACCTGATGGAGCACGGCAAGGTCGTGGCCGGGTTTCCCACCGGCGAACTGGCGGACCGCATGACGCTGCTCCACGAAATCCTGGGTGTATGATGGCGCCATGACGATGATCTTCGGCATCCCCGTCCAGGCATTGCTCGGCCAATTGCTGGTCGGGCTGATCAACGGCTCCTTCTACGCCATGCTGAGCCTTGGTCTGGCCGTGATTTTCGGCCTGCTGCGCGTCATCAACTTCGCCCATGGCGCCCAGTATATGCTGGGCGCCTTCATTGGCTATCTCCTGCTCACCCATCTCGGCATCGGCTATTGGCCGGCGCTGGTCCTGGCGCCGCTGATTGTCGGCATCTTCGGCGTCGTGGTCGAGCGCCTGGCGCTGTCGCGGCTCTACGACACCGATCCGCTCTACGGCCTGCTCTTCACTTTCGGCCTCGCGCTCGTGCTCGAAGGCATCTTCCGCTACTATTACGGCGTGTCGGGAAACCCCTACGCCGTGCCGCCGCTGCTGGCCGGCGGCACCAATCTCGGCTTCATGTTCCTGCCCATTTATCGCGGCTGGGTCGTGGTCGCCTCGCTGATCGTCTGCTTCGGCACCTGGGCGCTGATCGAGAAGACCAGGCTCGGTTCCTATCTGCGCGCCGCGACCGAGAATCCCCGCCTCGTCCAGGCCTTCGGCGTCAACGTGCCGTTGCTTTTGACCCTCACCTACGGCCTCGGCTCGGCGCTGGCCGGGCTCGCCGGCATCCTGGCCGCGCCGATCTACCAGGTCAGCCCGCTGATGGGATCGGATCTCATCATCGTCGTCTTCGCGGTCGTCGTGGTCGGCGGCATGGGCTCGATCCTCGGCGCCATCGTCACCGGCTACATGCTTGGCCTCGCCGAGGGCCTGACCAAGGTTTTTTACCCCGAGGCCTCCAACCTGGTGGTCTTCGTCATCATGGCGATCGTGCTTTTGGTCCGGCCGGCCGGCCTGTTCGGAAAGGACGCCTGAGATGGCGGAGGAGACATCCGACATGGCCGGGCTTTCGCTGCGCGAGGCATCGGCCAAACCCTCGCCAAGGCTCGAATGGGTGCTGGTCGGGCTCGGCATAGCGGCGCTGCTGGCGGCCCCGTTCTTCGTCTACCCGATCTTCCTGATGAAGATGCTGTGCTTCGCGCTGTTTGCTTGCGCCTTCAATCTCCTGCTCGGCTACACCGGCCTGTTGTCCTTCGGCCACGCCACCTTCTTCGGTGGCGCCGCCTATTTCACCGCGCACGCCGTCAAGGTCTGGGGCTGGCCGCCGGAAGCCGGCATCCTGCTCGGCATGGCGGGCGCCGCACTGCTCGGCCTCGTCATGGGTTTCTTCGCCATTCGCCGGCAAGGCATCTATTTCGCCATGATCACGCTGGCGCTGTCGCAGATGTTCTTCTTCTTTTGCGTGCAGGCGCCGTTCACGCAAGGCGAGGACGGCATCCAGGGCGTGCCGCGGGGCGTCCTGTTCGGTGTCCTCGACCTCAACGCCCCGATGAACATCTATTATTTCGTGCTTGTCGTGGTCCTTCTCGGCATCTTCGCCATCTGGCGCATCGTCAATTCGCCCTTCGGCATGATCCTGCGCTCGATCCGCGAAAACGAGAACCGCGCCATTTCGCTGGGCCATTCCGTAGCCGGCTACAAGCTCGCCGCCTTCGTTATGTCGGCGGCGCTGGCCGGGCTCGCCGGTTCGCTGAAGGCGATCGTCTTCCAGTTCGCCACCCTCACCGACGTCACCTGGCAGATGTCGGGCGAGGTCATCCTGATGACCCTGCTCGGCGGCATCGGCACCATGGTCGGCCCCATCATCGGCGCCAGCCTCGTCGTCGGCCTGGAAAACACGCTCGCCACGTCAGGTTTCCCCGTGACCATCGCCACCGGGCTGATCTTCATGGTCTGCGTGCTGGTGTTTCGGCGCGGGATCGTCGGGGAGGTTTATGCGCGGGTGCTGGGGCGGGCGGGGAAGGGGTGACTTAGGGTTTGCATCGCTACTGGCGATCCTTTACCGCCTGCCTATCACCGAATTGATGATCGCACGATCTCGTCGACATAGGTCTGCAGTGCCTTCTTCACGGTTTCACGCGGGCCGGTCATCGCTGTTTCTACCGGAGTGAGTCTGTTTGATTGGCCGTCTCGTTCGCCTGTTGCCTCACTGCATCCATCAGGTCTCGTGTCGCCTGGGCGACCTTGGCAACGGGTAGTCGATGAACGCAGTACACGCCGCCCGGATTGCCGGGCTTGCACAAATCGGGCGCAATGCACTGGCAAGGCAACGGCGGCTCAACGGTGCGGTGAAGCACCCCAAGAGGTCCCCAGATGTCGGGTGGCGTGAGGCCATAAAGGCCCACAACCGGGGTTCCGACTGACGCAGCCAGGTGCATTGGGCCGCTCTCGTTTCCCAGAAAGATAAATGCATCCGCAAGCAAAGCAGTTAATGTCTCAAGCGAGATCTTACCAACAACGCTCGCCAATGGTGACGCTGCCATGTCCAAGATTGTCTGCGCGGTTGAGCCTTCATTAGGTCCACCAACCAGTAGTGACCGCAGGCCCGTCGCGGCATAAACCTCGTCGATTATTGCAGCGAACCGTTCAGGTTGCCAACACCGCCCTTCGAACCTTGCTCCAGCGTGCACAGCGACGAAAGCTTTTACAGCCAGCTTGCTTTGCGCCAGAACCTGGGTAGACGCGCTTCGCCCAACCGGTGTGGGTTCAAGCCTCGGCGTCACTTCGCGTAATTCTATCCCAAGGGCTTCAAGCGGGGACAAATACCGGTACAAATAGTGCGCGCCTCCATGACCAAAGGGTTTAGCAAATATATTAGCAGGCTGACCTTCCCAAAACTTCAGGGGCTTTTCCGGGGGGTTGTACCCAACGCGCAGCGGAGCGCCGATTGACCTGTGCAATATCCTTGACGTCTTCGAGTCAGTTACATCAATGGTGAGATCGAATTTTCGGCGACGGAGGTCAGCTACCAAGCTTGAATATTCCTTCACCCGCTGAAGCAGACTTCTACCAGCACTTCTACCGTCGAACCCGATGGCCAGGTCCGCGATATTCTGGCTGATTACGAAGTCTCGCAGGCCAGGAGCGCAGAGCATTGCTATCGCAGCGTTTGGGTAAGCGAGGCGCAGATTTCGCACGAGCACCGAAGTCAGAATGATGTCCCCGATGTACTTCGTCTGAATAACGAGAATGGACTTGATAGTCTGCCGATCAACCATCGAGATATTCAGCACACCAACCTCCTGGAGGGCGGGTAATGTTGGTCGTTGGTCGGTTCGCAGCTCCGAGAAATGGATATCTCATCGGAGCTAGATCATCTTTGCTATAGCGTTCGGGACAGCCCATGTTGCAAGCTCCCCTAAGAAGCACTCGTCATGGCATCTGTCCCTGCCACAAGGGCAATCCAGTTTCCGCAGCGAAGTCCCTATCCTCTGCGTAGATTGGCTCGCCTCTACTCACTACCAGCCGAAGCAAATCCGCATCTTCGTCGGCATGATATCGAAAGGCATTTCGGGTGTCGTATCCATGCCCAGCCTGGGACAGGGAAAACCCGCTGACTACAACAGGGGCGAAACCGGCGAAACGCGTCAACATGATCGCGAAGGCTCCGGTGGAGATTTTCCGGTGCCAGCTGCGGGACACATGATATTTGCCGCTAAGCCGCCAGACGATGTTGGCAAGTTGCCATTTGGTGAGCGCCTGCAAGGTATCAAAACCATAATTGAAGGTGCGACAACCAGCTTTCAGCTTGTCTTCAACGTCCGGCCAAACCGGCACGATCAGATGTTTCGCCTGCCGTCCCTTTAACAAATCGCGCTTGTAGAAGTCCTGTTCGCTCGCGCCGACTAAAATGCCGCGGCGGATGACTGCGATATCAGGAAGGCGGAGGCCGAACGTTTCCGCCAAAAGCTGGGAAGCATTGACGGTCACAAGTGCCCAATCGACACCATGTCCCTCCGGGAGGCGAAAATTCGGCGCCGACCCCATCACCAAGGCGGGACCAGTGGCCCTGGGCAACCGAAGAGTTGGCGTTGAGAAGATTGGCAAGAAATCCAAAAGCGGAGTTTTCATGCGGGAACCTGAACGGCATGTTCCTCAAACGCGCGCAGAATGCTCTCTTCTCGCCTCCACAATTCGTCCCATTGCGTGGTGCCGGACCAGCCCGCAAACCAAGGGCCGCCGAGCGTGTAGTGCGCCAGCGAGACATCGGCCGGATCGAGTTCCGAAGCCGAAGCCCCTACGAGGTAGTTCCATGCCAGAGGCAATTCCCCGATCTCGTGGTCCTCAAGCCATTTGAAGGCGTGGAGGTCACGTCCAGGCCACGTATTGAGCATCTCGTTGGTCAGCCGTTTGTTGGAGGGATGATCTAGATTCCACAAAACGACCGACGACCAGTTTTTGCGGCGATAGAACGTCTGCATTTGTCCGTCCATCTTGACCGCTTCGGATTCGCGTTGCTGGTGCTTAACCGCCATAATCGCGTAGGAAGGATCGACTAGATCGAGCAGCTTGGCTGGATCCTTCAGAAACAGGACATCACAATCGCAGAACATGGCCCAGCCGCCTTGCCTTATAAACGGAACGGCAAAGCGCGATATGGCAAACTCTGTCGCCATCGGCGCCTCGGAAATCGGGCACCAGAGCTTACCATCCCGTACCACCATCGGTCGCTTCATAATTCCTTGGGCTTCAAGGTCTTTGAGCACCAATGGTAGTATCTGCAACGGCGTGCTTGTCCGCCGATAAGCGCTCCATCGCGCTACGTCTAGAACGCGGGATTCCCGTGGATCATAGCCGATGTAGATTGGTATCATGCCGCAACCTTATAATTTTGCAAATTTCCTCGAATTAAGCAGGGAAGCACTGCAAGCGGAAGGCCGAAGTACAGCGGATCACTTGGTCACGGTGGCGAGCGTGCACGGTGATCGGCACCAAATGCGCTATTGGAAAAGATCTCGGGAGAAGCGGGCCACGGCCTCTTCCCCGTCCTTGGCGTACCAAGGGTAAATCGTAGTCTTCGGCATTGCGCGTTCCTTTCAATCTGAAGTCAGCGTTCGTTCCTACCCTCTGAAGTAGGTCGCCAACTGTTTTTCTCCACCTTGCGGAAAAAAGTCGGCAGAAGCAGCTATCCACTCCGCGTCGGAGCGCAAATATCTTGACAGAACCCGGCCGCGGCTTGGCCGAGCCCGATCGTGCCTACCGGCTGTGGAACCTTGGCCCTGCAACGCTTTACAAGCGGGAACTAAGGACAAGTCGACATCACACATGGGTTACGGCTAGGTACGGTCCTGGCGCACCCGTCACGTCTGATGCGTCGTCACCAACGCCCGCTTTTCGGCGGCGGCACAGCTGACTTCGATAATCGAGATGAGGCGCAAAGCGGCCGTCCAACCGGTAGAGTTATGGACGTCTCTCTCCGGTCATTCGGGACGGCAGGCACTAACCGATGTCGGGTTCCTATTCACCCATAACACCCCCGCTCCACCGCCAGCCTCTTCACCAACGCCAGCACCCCATCGATCGCCGGCGTCGGCTTGCCCGTCAGTCGCCCAAGCTCCTGCACGGCGCCTACCAGCGCGTCGATCTCCATGGGCCTGCCGCGTTCCAGGTCCTGCAACATCGAGGTCTTGTGCTCGCCGACGTCGCCGGCGCCCTTGATGCGGCGGTCGACGTCTATGGGGAAGCGCACGCCGAGGCTTTCGCCGATCGCCTGCGCTTCCAGCATCATGGCGCGGGCGAGCATGCGGGTGCCCTCGTCGGCGACGATCGCGGCAAGCGTCGAGCCGGTCAGCGCCGAGATCGGGTTGAAGGAGAGATTGCCCCACAATTTTATCCATATCTCTGCGCGTATGTCCTCGCGCACCGGCGCCTGCAGGCCGGCCTTGACCATCTCCCCGGCCAGGAGCGTGACCCGTTCGCTCTTCTCGCCCGAGGGTTCGCCGAGCGAGAAGCGTTTTCCTTCGACATGGCGGATCAGGCCGGGCGCATCGACCTCGACGGCGGGGTAGACCACCGAGCCGATGACGCGCCGCGGGCCGAGCCGGTTCCAGATCGTGCCGCCGGGATCGACCTGCTGCAGCCTTGTGCCTTCGAGCGCGCCGCCGGTTTTATGGAAATACCACCAGGGAACGCCGTTCTGCATGGTGACGACCGATGTGTGGTCCCCAAGCAGCGGGGCGATCTGGTCGAGCGCGGGCGCGACGGAATGCGCCTTCAGCGCCAGCACGACATAATCCTGTTCGCCAAGCTCTTCCGCCTTGGCGGTGGCCCTGGCCGGGGCGGTCGTTTCGTGTCCGTCCTCGATCAGGCGCAGGCCATTGGCCTTGATCGCGTCGAGATGCGCGCCGCGGGCGACGATCGACAGCTCGGTGCGGCCGGCAATCGCCAGCTTGGCCGCGAGATAGCCGCCGATGGCGCCGGCGCCGAAGATGGTGATCTTCATGATCAGAGCCCGAGCTTGGCGGCGAGCCCGATGCGCTGCAGCTTGCCGGTCGCGCCTTTGGGGATCTCCTCCAGGATCAGCACCTTGCGCGGCACCTTGAAGTCGGCGAGCCGCATCGCCGCGTGGGCGCGGATATCGCCCTCGCTGGCGCTCATGCCTTCGCGCAGCACCACGGCCGCCGCCACCTCCTCGCCGAGCTTGTCATGCGGCATGGCGAAGGTGACGACCTGCGCCACCGCCGGATGATCCATCAGCACATTGTCGACCTCGAGCGGCGAGATCTTCTCGCCGCCGCGATTTATGATCTCCTTCAGCCGGCCGGTGACCCTGAGATAGCCGCCATCGTCGAGCACGCCCTGGTCGCCGGTGTGGAACCAGCCATGCGCGAAGGCCGTGGCGTTGGCGTCCGGGTTCTTCTCGTAACCTGAGGTGACATTGGGGCCGCGAATGACGATCTCGCCCGTTTCGCCGGCCTGCATTAGCCGGCCGTCCGGCGCCATCACGGCGACTTCGGGTCCGCCGGCGGCACCGACGCTGCCCGGCTTGCGCAGGCCGGGCGGCAGCCGGTTCGACGCCATCTGGTGCGCGGCCTCGGTCATCCCGTAGGATTCGATGACCGGGCAGCCGAAGGTCGCCTCGAGCTCGGCCATCACCTGCGCCGGCAGCGAGGCCGAGGACGAGCGGATGAAGTGCAGGCGTGCCGCCGCCAATGCTTCGGCGTTGCGCGCCGCGCGCGCCAGGATCGCCTGGTGCATGGTCGGCACGGCCGTGTACCAGCTCGGCTTGGCGTCACTCAGCCACTGGAAGAAGCGCAGCGCGTTGAAGCCTGGCGTGCAGTAGATGCTGCCGCCCGAGGCCAGCGACGACAGCACCGCCGCGATCAGCCCATGGATGTGGAACAGCGGCATGATGTTGAGGCAGCGGTCATCCGCCGTCAGGCCGAGCGTGGCGCCGATATGGCGGGCGGAGGCCGCGACATTGGCATGGCTGAGCGGCACCAGCTTGGGGCGTGACGTCGTGCCGGAGGTGTGCAGCAAAAGCGCGATGTCATCATCTCCAGCCATGGCGGGCGCCGCTTGCGGTCCGACCGCCGCGCCTTCGATGGTGAAGCTGCCGGCCGGCGCGTCTGGCGGCACGACAAGCCGCAGCACGCCAATGCCGAGGCGCTCGGCCACAGTCACGGCAGGGCCAGTCTCGGTCTCGGCGACCAGGATCGCCTTGGCGCCGATGTCGGTGAGGTAAAAATCGAGTTCGTCCGCCCGGTAGGCCGGGTTGAGCGGCGCCGTCGAGGCTGTGGCGGCGACAGCGATGAAAGCCGTCGCCATCTCCGGCCCGTTGGGCAGCACGATCGCCACCCGGTCGCCTCGGCCGATGCCGCGTGCATGGAGCTGCGTGGCGGTGGTGGCGATCAGCGCGCGCAGCCTGCCATGGGTCAGCGTCGGCCTGTCGGGCGCCAGGATCGCCGGCGCGTCGTCGGCGCCGGCGACGAGGCGGTGGGAAAGGTCTGTGTGGATTTGGGTCATGGTCACCAGCTATGTTTCAAGACTATGGCTTGCGAAAGTCCATCTGATGTCAGCGCCGCCCCTCGTTGCCCTGCCGGGCATTTCTCCCCGTATAGGGACGGGGAGAAAGGGGCAGTTTCGGTCTCGGCGCCTGTTCAGCGTGGGCGATTGGCGAAAGTGTCAATGACAGCTGTCCAGCCGATAGATGGGTTACAGAATGAACCGGATACATAGGTAACAGTTCTCCCCCTATGCGTCCGCCGCA
>NZ_JAIUHA010000016.1:0-87487 GCF_020164885.1 Mesorhizobium sp. CO1-1-7
GGCGCGAGAGCCGGGATTGGCTCTCCCCCCGCCATCCTTCGGGCCTGGACAAGGTCTTGGCATCCATGGGATTCAATAAGGATTGCTCCGGCATCTGGCCATCCTGTCGCGCGCGGCTCATTAACCACCGGGAAAATATCCGGTGGGGTACGCGATCGCATAATGGGTGTATACTTGTATGGCGGTGCGGGCATTATATGATCCGTGCCTTAACCTGTGCCGACTTCGAGAGGATCGACACTTGCAGCATGCCACGCCTGCCGCCCCCGCAGTGCGCGAAACATTGGAGCGACTGCTTGCCAGCGAAACGTTCGGAAGATCCGAACGGGCACGCAAGCTGTTGCGTTATCTTGTCGAGCGCGAACAGGCAGGCGAAGCCGACAGGCTCAAGGGCTTTTCCATCGCCATGGATGTCTTCGGCAAGGACGGCGATTTCGATCCTTCGACCGATGCGGTGGTGCGGGTTCAGGCCGGCCGGCTGCGCGACTTGCTGCAGCAATATTTCGCCAATGAAGGTGTTGCCGAGCCTGTCCGCATAGCCATTCCGCGGGGCGGCTATGTCCCGGCCTACGAGCTCAATGCGATCCGCTTGCCTGAGACGGCCGAACTCGCCATCCAGACGGGAGCGGCGGCGGCTCCATCGGCGCAACGCGGCACTGCCGAGAGTGCCATTGCGGCCCCTGCCTTACTGGCACCGATGGTTGCGCCGGCGCCGTCGGTGGCACGTCACCTCAGATTCTTCTGGATGGCGATCGCCGTCGTCATCGCCATGCTTGGTGTTCTGATCCTGCGTCAGGGCAGCGGTGCGCTGCTGGCAGGCGGCGACCTTGCGGCCACGCTCGAGACCGCAGGCCTCACCGGCAGCATCGAGCCGTCTCCCGCCAGCGAGGCCTTGCCGCTCGTCTACATCGCCGTCAAGGCCAGTGGCACGGATGCCAGCCGCGTCGCCGCATCGCTGCGCGCCGGCCTGAGCGGTTTCGATACGATCGACTTCATCGGTCGCGACGCGGTCGCCACGACCGATCCGGCCACCAATGCCACAAGCTTCATCTTCGATATTCTGCCTGGGCCGGATACGGGCGAAATCACGATTGAACTGCAGAGCGTGGCGACCGGACGGGTGCTTTTGTCGCGCAACCTGACCGCCGCCGATAGCGCACCGACCGCCGTCGAGAACCGTATAGCCGGCATCTTGACGTCCGCTCTTCCCGCTTCCGGCACCATCTACAGCTATATCGAACAGAGCGGCATTCAGACCGTCCTCACGCAATGCCTGACGCTCAACGACAAATATTATCTCGACCAGAACGCCCGGACCCACGAGGCCGCCTATCGCTGCCTCGAAACCCTCGCCGAACGCGGCGCCAAGTCACCGCTGGTCTACTCGGAACTCGCTTCGCTGCACCTGGAGGCCGTGAACGACCACTACGCCTATCCGCCGGATGCCACGATCGAGAAGGCGATGACATTTGCCCACCGCGCCGTGCAGATGGGACCGACCAGTCCTTATGCGCATCGCTCCTACGGCTACATCAATTCGCGTCTTGGCAACGCTGACGAGGCGCTGCGCTGGATGCGCAAGGCCTATGACCTCAATCCCTACGATCTCGCCATGGCCGCAGCTTACGGCTATGGGTTGATTTTCGCTGGCAGGTATGCCGAGGGGACGCCGATCCTGGCCCAGGCGGTGGACGCCTCCAGCGGTCATCCGACATGGTGGGATTTCGGACTTTTCGCCGGCGAACTCATGCTTGGCGACACGAACAAGGCCGCCATCGCCAGTTCCTCTTTGAGAACAACCGCAACCAAATCGCACTATCTTGCAGCCCGGCTGATCGGTGCCAAGATCGCCGGCCAGGACAATCTGGCGCGCAAGCTGCTCGACGAGCTAACCGCCAAATTTCCGAAATTCACCGCCGATCCGCGCGCGACCTTCATCGACCGGAAATATCCGCCCGATCTGACCGAGCGGCTGGTTGGGGCCCTGCGCGCGGCGGGCCTCGGCAACGCGAGCTGACGTCCCACCAACGGGTTGTTTGGACCAACCGAATTGTTGGCGCCGAAAGTAGGTGGCAAACCCCCAATACGACGGATTTGTCGGCTTTGTCAGGCGACTTCGCAAGGTCGAGAGAGCGCAAACGCCAGTCGTCGCGAAAATTTTACTGGCCATCGTGCTGGACAAGGAGCAATCCAGCCGCATTCTCATCTTCCCGTCCCGTAATCTTCCCGTCCCGTAATAAGCTTTCACATTTCAATGATCGCATCGCTTCACGCCACCGAACAGGGTGCTGGCTCGAAGGCCATCGCCCTGCTGCATGGTTTTGGCGGCTGCCACGGTGTCTGGCACGAAGTGATCCCGTCGCTGTCGCCTGCGGTGCGCACACTCGCTTATGACTTGCCGGGGCACGGGCTGTCGCTCGATTTCCCCGGCGCCGGCCCGGCCAAGGTGGCGGCAAGGGCCGTCCTGACCGATCTTGCCGCGCGATCGGTGAAGCGCGTTCATCTGGTGGGCCACTCGATGGGCGGCGCGGTGGCGACGCTGATGGCACTGGCCGAACCCGAGAGGGTGGCCTCGCTGACACTTCTGGCGCCGGGCGGCTTCGGCCCCGAGATCAACGGCCCGCTGTTGCGCCGCTTTGCCGCCTCATGGGATCCCTCCGACATCCGGGCGTGCCTAAGCGCGATGTCGGGACCGCTGACGCGCGCCGTCGACCGCACCGTGGATACCCTTCGCGACATGCGCGAGCGACCCGGCCAGGTGGAGAAACTCATCGAGATTGCTGCCGCCATGACCAGCGACGACCGGCAGGGCGTCATCCCGCACGACCGGTTGGACACACTGACCATGCCGGTGATGGTGGTATGGGGGAGCAATGACCCGATGCTACCCGTTACCCAAATGGATGGTCTGCCCGCGCGATTTCACGTGCACCACGTGCTGGAGGCTGGCCATATGCTGATCGAGGAGGCGCCCGATCTGGTCGCCACGATCATCCAGCGCAACATGAACCGCCGCGCCAGACCCTTGCGCCCGAAACTCGCTGCGACCGGCTGAGACGTCCCGCGCGGCACCGAGCGGGCGCCTTGCCGTCTTGATCTCGCGAGTGCATTTTGCCTTCGGCTGTGTTAACTGCCTGTTAACCAAACCCGCGAGGCCACGCCGATGAAGGACGCAGGCGAGAAGATCGATCCGTCAAAGAAACTGTCCGATGCCATCCGTGATGTGAAGAATGCCTTCGCTGACCGCGACGATGTCGTCGTCGACATGCGCGAGGCACACCGCATGCGCCTGGACCTGTTGGCCGCGGACCTCGCGCCCATCTTCGCCGACGTTCCAGCCGACATGGACAATTTCGACTTTGTCGTCTCCTCGGGGCTGCAGCCGCGCCTGTGGATCGACGCCGTCAGCCATGTCGCGATGGGACGCGACCGTCGCACCTACCGCTTCCTCAAGGATACACGCATTGGCCGGGTCGTGCTTGCCGAGTCGACCGAGATGAAGCTGGTCGCCGATTCCGTGACGCGTTATGTGGCCGAGCGCATCGTCGAGCGCCAGAGGATGATGGAAGGTGGCGTCGAGCCGGCGGTCGCCGGCATGAAACGCGCCGAGGTCGCGGAAGCCGAGCCACCGCTGCGAGCATCGACGCAAGGCAAGGGCTGGTCGGCCTTCCTGTCCGGGCTTGGGCTGGTCGCCGCCGGCGCGCTGGTTGGTCTGGCGGTGTCGGCCGCGCTGCTGTGGGACCGCATCTCGGCCATGGTTCTCAACTGGCGGCCATAGCCTCGCCGGGCTCGACCCCGAGTTCCAGGCTCTGCAGATCGGAAGGCGGTATTGACGGTCCGGTCAGACCGCGCCGCGTCAGGTGGATACGCCAGTTACCCTTTTCGCCGTCGATGTCGAACAGATTGTACTGTGCTGCCGGGTGATTGCCGCCCGGCGCCTGGCCGGCGGCGGCGACGCCGACGACCGGGATCTTTGCACCGCGAAGCCCAATCTGGAACAGCGACGGCAGATGCGAATGGCCGTGCAGCACAAGCTCCGCGCCATGGCGGCGGACGATTTTGTGGAAGCGGGCGATGCCGAACAGCCGCTTGTGCTGGGAGACGGCGCCCCGCAGGGGCGGATGATGGATCATGATCGCGCGGAACAGCCCTTGCTTCGCCGTGCTCTCGAGTATCTTGCCGAGTCGAGCCGCCTGCCCCTCCATGAAGAAACCATTGGCCATGAAGGGCGCCGTGGCGCGCGCCGTCGAGACCCCGATCAGCGCGACATTGCCGCGCACGCGCAGATACGGGAAGGCATTGCGGTCGACCGGCGTGTTGACACCGTCGCCGCTCATCCATGCCGCCCACGACCGGCAGACCTTGTCGAAGGCGCCGGGCACATAGGCATCATGGTTTCCCGGCACCACCGAAACGTCATGCGGTGGCCCCAACGTCTCCAGCCAGTGTTTGGCCATCTCGATCTCACCGTCGAGGGCCAGGTTGACGAGGTCGCCGGTGACGGCGAGATGGTCCGGATTTTGCGCCTTGATATCGGCGACGATGGCGTCGATGACGGCGTCGTGCATGTGGCGGCGGCGGTTGCGCTGCCAGTTGACATAACCGAGCACGCGCTTGGAGGCGAGATCGCGATAGGATACATCGGGCAGCGGCCCCAGATGGACATCGGAAATATGCGCGAGCCTGAACATCCCTCCTTCATAGGCGACGTGCGCGCCCCTTTCCACCCACGGTTTCGCTACTGATGGCGAGCGACGAGGAGGCTCCGTTCCGCCAGACCGGCTGGGCGGGTTTGAGGGCCCGGCTGTTCCATCTCTATTTCGTGCTGCGGCGGCCAATGACGCTCGGTGTGCGCGGCCTGATCCACGATGCCGCCACCAATTCCGTCTTCCTCATCCGCCATACCTATGTGCCCGGTTGGCAGCTTCCCGGCGGCGGCGTCGAGGTCGGCGAGACGATGGCCGAAGCGCTGGCGCGCGAACTTTACGAGGAAGGCAACATCCAGATCACGGACGCGCCGATTCTCAAATCGATGCATTTCAACCGCCGCGCCAGCCGGCGCGACCATGTCGGCTTCTACCTCGTCGAGCATTTCAGCCACACCGCACCGAAACTGCCAGACCATGAAATCGCCGAGGCCGGCTTTTTCCCGCTCGATCGCCTGCCGGAGGGCACGACGCCGGCAACGCTGCGGCGGATCGCCGAAATTTTCGCCAACGTCCCAGCATCGCCCTATTGGTAGTCAGGCAGCAGCCCTTCCAAACCGCGCCCGATCATGCGGCGCGCTATAGTCGAGCGCCGGCCCGACCGGCACGATCCGGGTCGGGTTGATGGTCTCGTGGCTGCCGTAATAATGCGCCTTGATGTGGCGCAGGTTCACGGTCCCGGCGACGCCAGGCACGCTATAGAGGTCGCGCAGATAGTTCGACAGGTTCGAATAGTCGGCGATGCGGCGCAGGTTGCACTTGAAGTGTCCGACATAGACCGGGTCAAAGCGCACCAGGGTGGTGAACAGCCGCCAGTCGGCCTCGGTGATGCGATCACCCACTAGGTAGCGCTGCCTGGAGAGGCGATGTTCCAGAGTATCGAGCGCCGAAAACAGCGCGCCGAACGCCTCCTCATAGGCCGCTTGCGTGGTGGCGAAACCGGCTCGATAGACGCCATTGTTGACGGCGGGATAGACCAGCCCGTTGATCGCGTCGATCTCGCCGCGCAAGGCCTCGGGGTAGAAGTCCAAGCTGGCGTCGCCCCATTCGTCGAAGGCCGAATTGAGCATCCGGATGATCTCGGAGGATTCGTTGGAGACGATCGTCTGTTCCTTCTTGTCCCACAGCACCGGCACCGTCACCCGGCCTGAATAGGCAGGATCGGCCTTGGTGTAGATCTGGTGCAGGAAGTCGAGACCATAGAGCGTGTCGCCGGTGGCGCCGTCCTCGGCGAGAAACGTCCAACCGTTCGCGCCCATGAAATGGTGAACCACCGAGACGGAGATGATGCCTTCCAGCCTCTTCAGCGTGCGAAAAATCAGCGTCCGGTGCGCCCAGGGACAGGCGAGTGAGATGTAAAGGTGATAGCGGCCGGGCTCCGACTTGAAGCCGCGGCTGCGGCCTTCGGCGGGTTTGCCGTCGTGCGTGATCCAGTCGCGCCATTGCGACTGCGCCCGCACGAACTTGCCGCCACTGTTCTTCGTGTCGTACCAGCGGTCCTGCCATTTGCCGTCGACGAGCAATCCCATGAATTGTCCTTTCGCGTTTCCCGTCATGTAGGGCGCGATGCGGCAAGGCGGAAAGCATCCAGGGCTGAACAGATCGTCAATCGGTAGTGCCAGCGAACGGGTCGATTGCGGCGGCGCAAAATTGATGCTAGCGGACACTCCGCATGTTCGACTTTGCTTTGATCCGGTTTGACCGACGACGAAAGGGCGCCCGCGCTTGATGAAGCGCTGACTGGCGAATGCTGCCGTTTGCAGCAACCTTTCCTCCTCTACCGGAACGCAAAGACCATGAGCCTTGCCGACGTGAAATACCTGCCGGAAACTCCGGCGCATGACCCTCAAATCGAAGCCATTAACGACGAGGCCTTCGGCCCCGGCCGTTTCGTGCTGGCCGCCTACAAGATCCGGGAGGCCGGCGGCCACGAGCGCGCCCTGTCCTTTGTCGCGGTCGACGGCGACCTCGTCGTCGCCTCGGTGCGCATGACCCGCATAGCGGCGGGGGCCGGCCGGGCGCTGATGCTTGGGCCACTCGCGGTACGGCCGGCCTTCAAGAACCTCGGCATCGGCCGCCGGCTGGTAGCGATCGCGCTGGAGGCGGCCGCCAAGGCTGGCGCGCCGGCCGTCATCCTGGTTGGCGACGAACCTTATTACGGGCCGCTCGGCTTTAAGCGCATCCCCCGTGGTCAGATTTCGATGCCTAGGCCTGTCGACCTCGACCGCCTTTTGTCGCACGAGATCACGCCCGGCGCGGTTGCCAGGCTTTCCGGCGAGGTCGGTCACGCCAGCCAGGCCAGGGCCGCCGAGCACGTCTAGGCGATGGCTTGACCCGGCCCTTCAATCCGGGCCTGATCCGTCCCTGTTTGATAGCAAGCCCATTCTCACGGGAAGGATGACGCCATGAATCCCAGCGGCCATATAGCAATCGTGACCGGCGGCGGCTCCGGCCTTGGCGAGGCAACCGCTCGTGCGCTTGCCGCCAAGGGAGCCAACGTTGCCATCTTCGATGTCGGCATCGAGCGCGCGGCCAAGGTCGCGGCCGAGATCGGCGGCATCGCCGTCCAGTGCGACGTCGCGAGTGCCGACAGTGCCGTCGCCGCCCTGGCCGAGGCTGCCGCCAAGCTGGGCGAGCCGCGCATCCTGGTCAATTGCGCCGGCATCGCCATCGGCGTGAAGACGATCGGCAAGGATGGACCGCATCCGCTCGACCAGTACCGCAGGGTGATCGAGGTCAATCTGATCGGCACGTTCAACATGATCCGCCTGGTCGCCGACCGCGCCGCGAAACTCGAGCCGCTGCGGGGCGGCGAGCGCGGCGTCATCGTCAACACCGCTTCGGTCGCCGCCTATGACGGCCAGATCGGCCAGGCGGCCTATTCGGCTTCGAAGGGCGGCGTCGTCGGCATGACGCTGCCGGTGGCGCGCGATCTCGCCCGATCCGGCATTCGGGTCTGCACCATCGCGCCCGGCATCTTCAAGACGCCGATGATGGCCGGCATGCCGCAGGAGGTGCAGGATTCGCTGGGCGCCGCCGTGCCTTTCCCGTCGCGCCTCGGCGAACCATCCGAATATGCCGCGCTTGCCCTGCACATCGTCGAAAACCAGATGCTGAACGGCGAGACCATCCGCCTCGACGGCGCCATCCGCATGGCGCCGAAGTAAGGCGTGTCGCCCCAAGCTGCGAAGCGGTTTGCGCGGGCACCTCCCCTTGCCAAGTCCGGCATCATCGGCTGACAAGTGGAATAGGAAATCAACTTGGCAGGGCGAGAAACCTTGGACGATCGAAAGAAGGATGTCATCCGCGAGACCGACGCCGAGGCGATCCGCCTGGCGAAAACGCTTCTGCGCAGTGCCCGTTTCGGCGCCCTGGCGGTGCTGGAACCGGGGACCGGGGCGCCGCTGGCGAGCCGGGTCGGCGTCGCCACCGACATTGACGGCGCACCGCTCATCCTGGTGTCGATGCTCGCGGCGCACACGTCGGCCCTGCTTGCCGATCCCCGCTGTTCCCTTCTGCTCGGGGAGCCTGGCAAAGGCGATCCGCTGGCGCATCCGCGGCTGACGCTGGCCTGCCAGGCCTCGCGGCTGGAGCGCGGCTCGCAGGCCCAAGCTCGCGCCGCGCGCCGCTATCTCAACCGCAATCCCAAGGCGAGCCTCTATGCCGGGCTCGGCGACTTCTCAATCTTTCGCCTCGAGCCGCAGCGCGCCAGTCTCAACGGCGGCTTCGGCAAGGCCTATCTGCTCGACCGGGCCGATCTGGTCACCGCCGGGCCGATTGTCGAAGAGCTCGCGGCGAGCGAACAGTCAGCCGTCGAGCACATGAATGCGGACCATCTCGACGCGATCGCCAACTACGCCCATCATTTTGCCAAGGCGCCAGGTGCTGGCTGGAGCATCGCCGGGCTGGACGCCGATGGCATGGATCTGGTGTCCGGGGACGATGTTTGCCGGGTATTCTTCCCACAACCACTGGCGACTGCGCAGGAATTGCGTCCCGTTCTGGTTGAAATGGCGAGGGCCGCCAAGGCGGCATCCTAGGCGCAAAGCGAGATTAAATTGCATTTGATCAAAAGCAACGCTTGAGATTTGAAAGAAATGTTCTAGGCTTTAGGTGTGGTGCTGACTCGTCGGCACCTTCACACGTGAATTTATGGATTCAGGCGCCATTGCCCCCATGGCGCCTCGATGAGCAAACAGCATGGGGCATCAATGGTCTCGACAAAGCTAATCGCCAACGCCGAATCAGCTGCCGAATTTCTGATGCTGATGGGCAACGAAAAACGGCTGTTGATCATGAGCTATCTGATCGACGGCGAAATGTCGGTCGGCGCCATCGCCGAAAAGGTGATGCTTAGCCAATCCGCCCTCTCGCAGCATTTGGCCAAGTTGCGGGCGCTGGACCTCGTGGACACCCGCCGCGATCGCCAGATGATCTACTATTCCTGCAAATCCGATGCCGTGCGCGAACTGCTCGCCATGCTGGAAGGCATTTTCGGCGGCGGCAAGGAGGATCTGTCCCAAATGGCGCAGAGGTTGCGCCGCGCCGGGACTTGACCGGACGCTGCCGCGGTCGTTTACCTCGCTGACGATTTCCGGAGCGTGGTTGGTGTGTCTTTCCCGGCGCACGGACCGCGCTTTCGATTGTTGAGCGGGACATGGACCCAATTCGCATCGACGATCCACGCGATCCGCGCGTCGCAGCCTATCTCGATATTCGCGAGCGCGATCTGGCGGGCCGGCAAGGCCGCTTCGTCGCCGAGGGCAAAGTGGTGCTCGACCTGCTTTTGTCGTCGAGCCGCTTCACCGCCGAATCCATCCTGATCCTGGAAAACCGGCTTGGCGGCCTGGAGGAGGTGCTGCGCAAGGCGCAAGCGGACCTGCCGGTCTACGTCGTCGCCAGCGGGGTGATGGACGCGATTGCCGGATTCCACATGCACCGCGGCATCCTGGCCATCGGCCGCAAGGAGACGCCGCATCCGGCCGGGTCATTGCTGGATGCCTTGCCCGCTCAAGCCCTGATCGTCGTGCCTGTCGGCATCGCCAACCACGACAATATGGGTTCGATCTTCCGCAACGCCGCCGCTTTCGGCGCCAATGCGGTGCTGATGGACGGGACATGCTGTGATCCGCTGTACCGCAAGGCGATCCGGGTTTCGGTCGGCGCCGCGCTCAAGATCCCTTTTGCGTCCTTCACCGACACCGCGGGCTTCACCGCGGAGCTAGACCGCCGGGGCTATGACCAGTTCGCATTGTCACCGCGCGGCCGGATCGACATACGCGATGCACGGCGCGGCGAGCGGCTGGCACTCTATCTCGGCACCGAGGGCGAAGGCCTGCCTGAAAGCCTGCTTGCTCGCCTGCAAACCGTGCGGATCACCATGTCGAAGGGCTTCGACAGCTTGAACGTCGCTGCCGCCTCGGCCATTGCCCTGCATCATTTCTCGCGCTGACGATCATGTGAGCCAGGACACGGCGAAAGCGTCAGCCTGCACGGCGTCAGTTGGCTTCTGCTTTCTGCAAGGCGCGCACGCGATCGGCGAGGCTGCGGTCGTTGCCGGCAGAGCGATTGTCCTGCGGCGCGGCGAGCGCCTTGGCGATTGGTGAATCGGGGCCTTCGAGCTTGGCCGTCAGGTGGACCACCTCCGCCGCCAGCTCATTCATCTGCTCGCGCAGCGCGGCACCATTGCCGTTCGTCAAACCCGACGATGCCGCGGCGCCGAGATCCGCCTTGAGGCGCTTGTTCTCGCGCGCCAGCGCCGTCAGCCTGGCCTCCAGCCGTTCGCGGTCGCCGTCAAGCTTGGCAATCGCCCGGTCCAAATCGTCGCGCTTGCCGGCCTCCTCGTGCCGGGCCGGCTCATCTGGCTTGCCGACCAGCCGCAGGGCCGGTGCGCCGTCCTCGGTTTTCGATTTTTCCCGCAACCGCGCCAATTCCTTTTCCCGCCGATCAAGCTTGTCCTCACGGTCGGCGAGCGTTGCGAGCAGCCGCTGGACCTTCTTGTCGAGTTCAGCGGCCCTTTTCTTCTCGGCCTTCAGGGCATCGCGCGCGGCCTTGCTTTCGGCCACGATCTCCTGGCTGCGCCGATCCGCTTCCTTGCGCTGGCCGCGCAGCAGCACGATATCGCTGGCAAGCTTCTGCAATTCGGATTCGCGGGCCACGAGTTCGATCTGGCGGCTGCTGGAGGCAAAACTGGCGTCGTCATACATGTGCTCCAGCTTCTCGAGATCGAGCGCCCGCCTTTCCAGCTTTCGTTCGGTTTCCTTGAGCCGCTCCGAAAGCTGATGCAGTTCCTCTTCGCGCTGTCGAAGCGCTTCGTTCTTGGCGCCGAGTTCGGCGAGCGCGTGGTCCTTGTCCGTGCGCTCGACCGCCAGCGCCTTCAGCGCCTCGCGGCCGCGATTGATCTCGACGAGTTGTTCGGCCGCCTTCTCGCGCAGCGTCTTGACGTTAATTTCGAGGCGCCGCGTCGTCATGGCGTATTCGGCCCGGATCCGGTCCTTGTCGGCCTGGATCTCGGCTTGCGTCAGCGGAATGGAGGCCTCGATGCGCCTGCGGGTCAGTGCGACGGCACGCCGCCAGACGGCGGGAGCCACCATCAGCGCCAGAAAGCCGGCACAGAGAAAGCCGAGGGCAAAGAACAGGACCGACTGAACCAAAGGACTACCCGTTATCGACGACAACTTGGAAGGCTGGACCGTGCCATCTTGGCATGGCGGAAATCCGGCACCGCGGCAAGGGCTTGCCGCGGCCCATTCGGGTCGTCGGTTGAGGAATCCGGTCGAACCGTCCGTGATTCGCTCATATCGGCCGGATCAGAACGGATTCCAGGTCGCCCGCTCGGTCAGTTTCAGGTAGCCCAGATTGACGCCGAGCCGGGCGCCGACGCCGGTACGGATCGGCACCAGCAGCACATTGTTGTTCTTCAGCACGTTGAAGCCGACACCCGCCACCACATAGGCCGAACCGGCGACGCCGCCATAGCGATTGTAGAGGTTGCCGACATCGTCGAGATTGTAGACCAGCATCATCACGCGTGACCCCTCGCCGCCGAAATCCCAGCCCAGCGACGGGCCTTGCCAGAACACTTTGTGATCGCCGGCATTCTTGGTGTAGAGCGTGCCTTCGCCATAGGTCAGGCCGCCGATCAGCGCACCGGATCCCTCCTCCCCAAGCAGGTAGCCATTGGGCAGACCGTAGGAGGCGAAAATCTTCTCCACGACGGTGGCCAACCCGCCCGACGTCGCGCCGAAGAACTTGTGGCCGGAATCGACAATCTCCTGAGCGGTGTACTCCTGCGCCCGCAGGGGCGATGTCGAGAAGACGAGAACGCCCATGAGCGCGATCGCCATTGAGAGGACACGGAGAAAACTCCGGTCATAGATTCGGGAAAACATGCTTCCAATCTCCGTCATGAAGCACTTTCGCCGACGCCTCGCATCCGTACGGCTCTTTAGGCGGCCGTTAAGGATGACTGTTAGGGGCAAACTATGCCGTAATCCTTTTTCAACCATTAAACTCCCACATGAAGATGGCGGTTCGAAGGCTCTTGGCCGCTCGAGCGGACACGCAGCCTGCGTGAACGCGCCATATGCCATGACGGCAATTTTGGATTTGTTGCTGCACGCACGGGCGCTGTGTATTCAGAAAGCCTTGGGTTGAAGCGTGATTCGTGTGGGCAGGCGCGAAGATCGATCGCTCGGCCGTCAAATGGAAGATTTTGCAGGGATTTCGCCGATGGCCGATCTGTTCACCCTTACCGCTCCCGACCTGGCGGCACTTTTATGCAGCCGCGTCTGCCACGACATCATCTCGCCGGTCGGCGCGATCAACAACGGGCTTGAACTGCTCGACGAGGGCGGCGCCGACGAAGACGCCATGCGGCTCATCCGTCAGAGTGCAAAAAACGCTTCGGCGCGTTTGCAGTTCGCCCGCATCGCCTTTGGCGCGGCCGGCTCGGCGGGCATGATGATCGACACCGGAGATGCCGAGGCCGTCGCCATCGCCTTCCTCAAGAACGAAAAGCCGGAATTGGTCTGGAATGGAACCCGTGCGCTGCTGCCCAAGAACAAGGTCAAGCTGCTGCTCAACCTGCTGCTGGTCGCCAACGCCGCCATTCCGCGCGGCGGCAAGCTGGTCGTGACGCTCGAGAATCTCGAAACCGAGCCGCGTTTTTCGCTTTCGGCAAGCGGGCCGATGCTGCGTGTGCCGCCGAAATTCCTCGAACTGCATTCCGGCCACAAGCCGGAAGAGCCGATCGACGCGCATTCGGTGCAACCTTATTACACGCTGCTGTTGGCCCGCGAGGCCAACATGACGATTTCGATTCACGCGACGCCTGAAGAAATCGTCCTCTCAGTGGCCTGAAAGTCGGCGCCGGCAGCGCGACCAAACGAAGTATTTCAGTCTGAAATATTTCATTGACGCCACAATCGCGGCGCGATGATCTTTGCCCGCTCGTCGACACCGAAGCATCCGCAAGGAAAAACCCGCCGAACGGTTTCTTTGCAAAAATTTTACCTAACGGCTTTTCGGCTTCTTTACCAGATCGGTCTAGGCTGCGCCGTAGATGCCCCGCACGACCGGATCGCCCAAGGGCAAAGAGGACGCGGAAATGAAACGCTGCATGTTCGTCGACGATTCAAGCGTCATCAGGAAGGTTGCAAAACGCATCCTGGGCGGTTCCGACATGATGGTCATCGAGGCGGCCAGCGGGCTTGACGCACTGGAGATGTGCGCCGCCGACATGCCCGACATCATCGTCATCGACGGCGCCTTGCCGGATATGCAGGCGGTCGACCTCATCCGGCGCGTGCGCGCCATGGAAAGCCCGATCCGGCCGCAGATCCTGATCTCGCTGGTCGAACTCGATATCGCGTCGATCATGCGAGCCAAGCGCGCCGGCGCCCAGGGCTATCTGTTGAAGCCCTTCAATCGCCCGCAACTGCTCGAACGTTTTCGCGCCTTGAAAATCGCTGCCTGAACGGAAGCTGTTCCAGGCAAACCGCGCGGTGGTCTGTCGTGTCGCACAAAAACAAATAATTGCTCCGCACTTCTAAAAAACCCGGCCAAGCCGGGTTTTTTAGAAGTGCGTTGCCGACTGCGCTCAGGCGCTGACGCGGATATCTTCCGGTTCGCGCAGCACATAGCCGCGGCCCCAGACAGTCTCGATGTAGTTCTGGCCCCCGGACGCGGCGTCGAGCTTCTTGCGCAGCTTGCAGATGAAGACGTCGATGATCTTCAATTCCGGCTCGTCCATGCCGCCATAGAGGTGGTTGAGGAACATTTCCTTGGTGAGCGTGGTGCCCTTGCGCAGCGAGAGCAGCTCCAGCATCTGGTATTCCTTGCCGGTGAGGTGCACGCGCTGGCCGCCGACTTCGACGGTCTTGGCGTCGAGGTTGACCACCAGGTCACCGGTGGTGATGACCGACTGGGCGTGTCCCTTCGAGCGGCGCACGATGGCGTGGATGCGCGCCACCAGCTCGTCCTTGTGGAACGGCTTGGTCATGTAGTCGTCGGCGCCGAAGCCGAGGCCGCGTACCTTGTCCTCGATGCCGGCCATGCCGGAGAGGATGAGGATGGGCGTCTTTACCTTGGAGAGGCGAAGCGTTCTCAAGACCTCGTAGCCGGACATGTCCGGCAGGTTGAGATCGAGAAGGATGATGTCGTAGTCGTAGAGCTTGCCCAGATCGACACCCTCTTCGCCGAGGTCTGTCGTATAGACGTTGAAACTTTCCGATTTCAGCATCAGCTCGATGCTTTGTGCGGTTGCACTGTCATCTTCTATCAGCAGAACACGCATTTCATTCCCCTTTTCTGCCGCCGGACCATTTCACGACCCGTCCTGTCCCGGAGCAGTGGTTGCCTTGTGCAGAGGCTGCCATCGAATGGTTAACAAAACCTAATTTCCCGTCCAATACGGTATCAGATTTTTTAACCCCTTTCTACACCCTCTTGAATCTAATAACGAATCACAGACCAAAATTCCTAATGCAGCACATTAATAACCCGGACTAAGTGACTCCAGGGACTCATCGACGCGGCTTCGCTTCGGCGGCCGGAATTTTTACCCGGCCTTAAGCCCTGACCCGTATGATTAACAATGCCCGTAAACGAATGGTTACCGTCGGCAAAAAACTTTAGGGTTTTGTTTCCCATAGTGCGGGGAAAGCCGGTGGATACGGGCAGCGCTTGGACCTTTCCAGGTGGTTTGGACGATATGTGCGGGTGTGCGTTTCCGGGAGTACCGAATCATGAAGTCACGTGAAAACCTCGTTCGGCTGAAGCAATTTCAGGTGAATGAGAAGCGGCGCCAGCTGCTGCAGCTCGACACGATGATCGCCGAGTTCGAGCGCATGGCCGTCGAATTGGAGCTTCAGATCACCGCCGAGGAAAAGAAAGCCGGCATCACAGATATCAATCATTTCGCCTATCCGACCTTCGCCAAGGCGGCGCGCCTGCGCCGCGACAATCTCAGGAACTCACAAGGCGACCTCGCCCAGCAGCGAAGCGCCGCCGAATCATTACTCGGCGAAGCTGAAGCGGAGCTTTCCAAGGCTGAGATGCTGGAATCGCGCGATACCAAGGTTCGCGAGACCGAAACTGGCGGCCGCAGCGCCATGATCGGCTGAGTCGGCCGACATCGGCGCTATTTGGTGCACAAGCGCGCGCCCTGTCAGGCGACAGCTCGAACCGGCAACAGCAAGCCGCCGCGGAAGCGCTGCTGGCACGCAAGACCTACGCCGCCCAATCCTCCTTTCTGGCGCTGGCCCTCGCCCGGGCATCCCTAATATCAGGCGCAGCTGCTCCGCCCGTGATCTGATCTGGGCAAGCAGTCCGGCCAGGTTATGGCCGAGTTCGGTCAGTTCATGTTCGACGCGTGGCAAGCGCGCCATTGCGCAGCCAGCCTTTGCGCAGCGCGCCGACGCCAGTTCGCGCGATATCAGGGTCGAGCGCATGTCGGTGGTGCCCGACCGCGAGGGCTTGCCGGGTTGATCGACGCGCAAAAGCCTGCCGTCCATGTCGCCAGGACTTTTCCACTCGACCAGGCGGGAGCCGCCGACGCCTTTCTCACAACCAAGCCGATCGGCAAGGTAGCGCTGACGGTCTGAGCGGCGACACTGAAAGCAAAGGGCGCGGCATGCCGCGCCCTTTGCTTGTGGTGAGACCGGCCTAGTGCCGGTATTGCTGGATACGCGTGGTGCGCAGCCCGGCAAGGCCATATTCGTCGATCGACGCTTGCCAGGACAGGAATTCCTCCGTGGTCAGCTTGTAGCGCTGGCATGCCTCTTCAAGGCTCAGAAGCCCGCCGCGCACTGCTGCAACCACCTCCGCCTTGCGCCGGATAACCCAGCGACGCGTGTTCGTCGGCGGCAGATCGGCAATCGTGAGAGGGCTGCCGTCAGGCCCGATAACATATTTGACTCTAGGTCTAACCAGATCGGTCATCGTACTCTCTACAAAAAACTCAAAGACCCAATCCCCGCCACGTTACCGCCACAGCTTTAAAAATTGCCTAAGCAGACCCTAATGACTAGGTAAGGATCGTGAACGCCGCGTTAGTCTTTTAGCGGGCATTTGAAATATACGGCCGGAAGCCCCGTTTTAGCTGGGAGAAATGTGCCCGTTCGCAGCGTCCGCCACCCCGGGGTCGTCCTGCAAGCTGGCGCCGCATGAAAGCTTGACCTATATTCTCGACATTGGCATTTGAGCTGCCGCGAAATGAAAGCACCATGAACAGTCTCGACCTCCCCAGACGCCCCGAAGAGACCCGCGTCGTCGTCGCCATGTCGGGCGGCGTCGATTCATCAGTGGTCGCCGGCTTGTTGAAGCGCGAGGGCTACGATGTCGTCGGCGTCACCTTGCAGCTCTATGATCATGGTGCGGCAACGCATCGGGCCGGCTCATGCTGCGCCGGCCAGGACATCGACGATGCCCGTCGCGTTTCCGAGACGCTGGGTATTCCCCATTATGTGCTCGATTACGAGGAGCGGTTCCGCAAGGCGGTCATCGATCCGTTCGCCGAGAGCTACGTCGCCGGCGAAACCCCCATTCCTTGCGTTTCCTGCAACCAGACGGTCAAGTTCGCCGATCTCCTGGCCACGGCCAAGGATCTCGGCGCCGACGCGCTGGCCACCGGCCACTACATCCGCTCCGGCGCCAATGGCGCCCACCGGGCGCTTTACCGGCCGGTCGATGCCGACCGCGACCAGAGCTACTTCCTGTTCGCCACCACGCAGGCGCAGATCGACTACCTGCGCTTTCCGCTCGGCGGCCTGTCGAAGCCCCAGGTTCGCGCCATCGCCGAGGAGATGGGGCTGACGGTGGCCGCCAAGCAGGACAGCCAGGACATCTGCTTCGTGCCGCAAGGCAAATATTCCGACATCATCGCCAAGCTGAAGCCGACTGCCGCCAACCCAGGCGACATCGTTCATATCGACGGCCGTGTGCTCGGTCGCCACGAGGGCATTCTGCGCTACACGATCGGCCAGCGCCGTGGCATCGGCATCGCGTCCGGCGAGCCGCTCTATGTCGTCCATCTCGACGCCGAGCGCGCCCGTGTCGTGGTCGGCCCGCGCGAGGCGCTGGAGACGCACAAGATCTATCTGCGCAACATGAACTGGCTGGGAGACGGAGGCCTCGCCGATGTGCCCGCCGGCGGCATCGAGCTGTTCGCCAAGGTGCGCTCGACCAGGCCGCCACGGCCGGCCGTGCTGCGTCACGAGGCAGGTGTGGCCTCGGTCGAACTGGCCGACGGTGAATCCGGCATCGCGCCTGGACAGGCCTGCGTGCTCTATTCCGACGACGGCAACGAGGCCCGTGTCTTCGGCGGCGGCTTCATCGTGCGCTCCGAGCGCGGCGCCGAAGCCGAAGCGATGCTGAGCCGGCTGGCCGCGAAGCCGGCGCAAGTTCCCGCCGAGTAGCTCTCCCCTGCCAATCGTACCAGGAGTGCGGCGTAGCCTTCCCTCAGGCCGTGGATTTGGTGTGGGTGACGGTGCCGGCCGTCAGGATGCGCAGCACCCTGATCGCTTCCTCGCCGCTGGTGCGCGGTTCGGCGCGCGTTTCGATGCAGTGGATGAAGTGCTCCAGTTCGCGCGTCAGCGGCATGCCCTGGGCAACCGCGACATAGGACGGCTCATTGGTGGTGAATGCCCACTGGCCGCTGTCCTGCCACACGGCGTGGCGGTAGACCGCAAGCTTGCGCTCCCATGGCTCGACATCGTCGAACACCGCCATCGCCTTGGTGCCGACCACGGTCAGCCGCCGCTCGCGATAGGGGTTGAGCCGCGATGTGAAAAGATGGCTGCGCAGTCCGTTGGGAAAGCGCATGTGCAGATGCGCGAAATCGCTGAGATTGTCGAGGAGTGCCGCTCCCTCGCCGCGCACCTCGATCGGCTCGGTGCCGGTGATGGCCAGGATCATCGACAGATCGTGCGGCGCCAGGTCCCATAGCGCATCGTTCTCGGTATGGAACTTGCCGAGCCCCAGCCGGTGCGAATGGATGTAGCGGACCTCGCCGAGCTCGCCCTTGTCGATCAGCCCTTTCAACGTCTCGAAGGCGGGATGGAAACGCAGGACATGGCCGACCATGAACACGCGGCTATTGTCCTTGGCCGCCTGCACCGAGCGCTCGGCATCGGCCACCGTCAGCGCGATCGGCTTTTCCACCAGCACGTCCTTGCCGTTCTCGACGGCGCGCACGGCAAGATCGGCATGGAACTGCGGCGGCAAGGCCATGATGATGGCGTCGATGTCATCGCGGACGAACAGTTGGTCCGGCTCGATCGCCAGGCAGTCCTGTTCGCTGGCGAAACCTTCGGCGCGAGCCCGATTGGTGTCGGAAACCGCGTGCAATGCGCCGAGCGCCTTGAGGGTGCGGATGTGGTTGGAGCCCCAGTATCCGCAACCGAGGACTGCAATGCGCGGCTTCATCTGTTTCAAACTCTAAAAACTCGTGGCCGAGACATAGCGACGTGCCCCGTCGAACTCAACCCCGGTGGCACCAACCAGCTGTTCGTGCGGCAAAGCTTTTCCCCATCGAGAATAGCCCTGATATCGAATGCATCGAAGCTTGACAGGCTCGCCCTCCCAACCTTATATCCGCGCGACCTTGGCGAACGCCTCGAAATGCCTTTCGATTTAAGGCGGATTCGGGCCTGTCGCCGCCCTGGCGGGGTAGCTCAGTTGGTTAGAGCACGGGAATCATAATCCTGGGGTCGGGGGTTCAAGTCCCTCTCCCGCTACCAATTTCTAGAATAATTTCAGATACTAATGGGCTCCGGCGCCCGAGAACCTTGGCTCGGTTTGCTATCCAGGCAGCCATACCCGTTTGAGCGCGTAACGGTCGAGTTCGCGGCTGATTTCCGCGCCGCCGCGTCAGCATCAGCGTGCTCAGGCTCTTGCCCTGCGGATCCTGCGCCAGTGACATAGCCGAAGGCGCGGCCGACACCGCCTATGGGATGGCCTTGCCGGACCCGAACCCGATCCTCACGGAGTGAGTAGCCCCTGGCGTGCTCCTACTTGGCCAGCCGCGCGGCGTGCCACTTCAAATGGTCGTCCATGAAGGTCGAGATGAAATTATAGGAGTGATCGTAGCCTTCCTGCATGCGCAAGGTGAGCGCGATGCCGGACTTCTTGCAGGCGTCTTCGAGAAGCCATGGCCGCAGGCCGTCCTTGAGGAAGCCATCGGCGGTGCCCTGATCGACCAGGAATTCGCCGAAGCGGTGCCCGTCTTCGATCAGCGCTGTTGTATCGTAGGCGCGCCAGGATTTCTCGTCCTTGCCGAGATATTTTTCCAGAGCCGGCCGCGACCAGTCTGCCGTCATCGGCTGAACGATCGGTGCGAACGCCGAGCAACTTCTGAAGTGCTCGGAGTTCTTCAGCGCGATGGTCAGCGCGCCATGCCCGCCCATGGAGTGGCCAAAAATCGACTGGCGCTCCATATCGGCGGGGAACTGGCTGGCGACCAGGGCCGGCAGCTCGTCGACGATATAGGAGTGCATCCGGTAGTTCCTGGCGAAGGGCTGCTGCGTCGCGTCGAGATAGAAGCCGGCGCCCGAGCCGAACTGCCAATTATCCTTTTCGTCGGCCACACCCTCGCCGCGTGGGCTTGTGTCGGGGCAGACCACGATCAGGCCGAGCTCGGCCGCCAGACGCCGGTATTCGCCCTTGTCCATGACATTGGCATGAGTGCAGGTGAGGCCCGACAGATACCAGAGCACCGGCAGTGGCCCATCCTTGGCCTGCGGCGGCACGAAGACGGCAAAGGTCATGTCGCAGGCGCAGGCTTCGGAAGCGTGTGAATAAACACCTTGCACGCCGCCATGCGACTTGGACGTGGAAACGACTTTCATCAGCTCTGCCTTCTCGTCAAGAAATCCCGGCCCGGCATAGCGGCCGGATGCGTCGCTCGCAACCGCGAGCCGCTAATAAGTCCCGGCGGCGTTATCGAGGTGCACCCGATAATGCCGCCGGTAGACGCCAGGCTTTGCGAACACGCTGACCTAGCCGGGAGGCTGGAGGCCAGCGAAAAGCCAGACGTTTCGATGGCCGGCGATCGGGCCGGCAGGGCGCCGGACTTGACGATTGCCCTTAGTGCCTGATCATCCCGGCGTCGACATTCAGCGTCTGGCCGGTGATCCAGCGGGCGTCGTCGCTGGCCAGGAACGACACGACATCGGCGATATGTTCGGGCTGGCCCTTGCCCTTCATCGCCTGGAGCATCTCGACGAAGCCGAACGCCTCGTTGTGCGGGCTTGCCTTGACGCCATCGCTCTCGATCAGGCCGGGCGTCACCGCATTGGCCGTGATGTTGTACTTGCCAAGCTCGGTGGCCAGCGCCCGGGTGAAGCCAATGACGCCGCCCTTGGCCGCGACATAGGCCGCCATGTTCGGCGTGCCGGCAAAGAAGGTGTTGGAGGCGATGCTGATCACGCGTCCGGCCTTGCCCGCCGCCCGCATCTGGTCGGTCGCCGCGCGGGTGACGATGAAGGTCCCTGTCAGGTTGACGTCGATGATCTTGCGCCAATGGTCGAGGTCGACGTCGTCCCAGGCGACGAACGGCACGATGCTGGCATTGTTGACCAGGATGTCGACGCCGCCGGTGAGTGCCTGTATCTCGCCAAACAGCGCTTTCACCGAAGCCGGATCGGCAATATCGGCTGCAATCGCCTTCGCCTTGCCGCCGATTTCGGCGGCCGCGGCCTTGGCGCCCTCGGCATTGATGTCGCTGACGATGACGGTCGCGCCGTCGGCCGCCAGCCGCACCACGATCGCCTTGCCGATGCCTTGTGCCGCCCCCGTCACCAGCGCCGTCTTTCCCGCAAGCCGTTCCGTCATGAAATTTCTCCCTCGATGCGTGGTCTGTTGATGTCTGTTCAGGCGTCGGCGTCGATCACCGCCAGCGCCGCGTCGATGCCCTTGCCGACCACAAGCTTCTGGCCAGCCGCGTTCATGGCGCCGCCAAGCGCCGTCAGCGCCGCGATCGCATAGATCGGCTGTGCCGTCGGGCCCATATGGCCGATGCGTGTAAGCTTCCCCAAAGTTTCGCCGCGACCCGACGAAAACACCACGCCGTAGCGGGCGCGTGCTGCCTGGCGAAGTGCTTTCTCGTCGACACCGTCGGGTGTGCGAACAGCCGTGGTGCTCGGCGAGGCGATTGCATCGCTGGCGGCCCAGATCGACAGGCCCATGGCGACGACGCCGGCCCGCATGGCCTTGGCCGTCAGTGCATGGCGCGCCCAAACCGCTTCCGGTCCCTCGTTGAGATAGAGATCGAGCGCCACATCGAGGCCGTTCACTTCGGCCACCGAGGGCGTGAAGGGGAATGGCTTGTCGCGCGACCAGGCGTTCTCCCAGTCGACGATGCTCAGCATCGAGGCCCGGGGCGCCGCCTTGTTGGCCTTCATCTTGGCCCAGGCGCGGTCGCTGACCCCCATGATCGTCAGCGCTGGCGGCGCGCCAAGACATTTGCCCGGGCCGGTCACATAGATGTCGGCCTTGCAGTCGTCCGGATGCGTCTTCATGCCACCGAAAGACGAGACGGCATCGACGATCAGGTAACCGCCATGCGCCGACACCAGCGCGCCGATGGCATCGATCGGGTTGATCGTGCCCGACGGCGTGTCGTGATGGCAGACGGAGACGACAGTGATTTCCGGATGCGCCTTCAGCATGGCGGCAACCGCCTGCGGGTCGATCGCCTCATTGTAGGGCACTTCGATTTCGAGGAGATGCGGTGTATAGCGCTTCGCCCAATAGCCGAACCCCTTGCCGTAGACGCCCGAGGCAAGGTTGAGCACGACGTCGTCCGATGTGATCAACGACGCCGCCGCCGCCTCGAGACCCAGCACCGGCTCTCCGTGCAGGATGACTGGCTTGTTGGAAAGCCGCATCGCTTTTTGAGCCTTGTCGACGACCTTCTCGTAGAAGAGCTGGAAGGCCGGGTCATAGTCGTAGAGCACCGTGCGGCCGAGGCCTCGCAGCACCTCGGCATAGGCATTGACTGGCCCCGCCGTCAGCGTGAGGACCGGATCCGCGTGATCGGGATAGCGCATGGTCTTGGTCTCCGGATTGGCGGCGATCAGCCGTAGAACTGTGTGCCGGTTTTGTAGGTCTTGAAGTTGTCCATGTCGTGCGAGTACATCAGCTCGGCGCCGTGATCCTCGGCAAGTTTCTTCACCCTGCGCATCGAATTGACGCCCGCGACCGGGTCGATATGGAAGGCGGCCTGGCAAAGCGTTTCCAGGCTCTTCTGCGTGTAGGCGGCGTCGATCGTGAACATGATCGGCTTGCGCTTGGGAAACTCGACCAGAAGGCTGTAATGGCCGATCGAGTGGCCGGGGGTGGAGATCAGTTTCACGCCTTTTGCCAGTTCGATGTCACCTTCGATGCCCTCGAAAGTCGAGTTGGCCCGTGTCGTGCCTGCCAGCAGTTGCGCGGTCGCGCCACGTGCCTCCGCCGCTTCCGCCGAGAAGCTCAGGTCCGAATAACCGAGATGTTCGAAGGGCTGCGGATTGCAGGCTTGCGGCACCTCCGAACGGTGGCAGATCTTCTTGGCATGCGGAAAATACTTGTTGCCGCCGCAATGGTCGAAATGGAAGTGCGAGTTGACGACGACGTCGATGTCCTTCGGCTCCAGCCCGAGCAGCGCCAGCGCGCCGGGAATGGTCTGGTGCTTTTCCTGGATCGGCTTCTCGAAGGGCAGCACCGTCATGACGTGGTCGTAGTCATAGCCGGTATCGATGAGGAAGCGGCCCTCGGCATGCTCGATCAGGATCGAATAGACGGGGAAGCGCACTTCGCCGCCTGGGCCACGGTTCCAGAACACATGATAGCCGTCGAGGACAAGTGAGCCGCCGTCGAGCAGGTAGACCTTGGTATCCGACATTGTTGCCTCCTTTTCCGGCGCGGGTTCCATCCGCGCGTCTGGTTTTTCTCAGCGCGCCCCGCGCTCGTATGGAATGCCCAGTGCCGCCGGCAGGCTGGCCCGCCGCCCGAACAGCACCAGCATGATCATCACCGCCAGGAAGGGCAGCATCTGGATGACATCGGTCGGTATGTTGATGCCCGCCACCTGCATGGCCGTCGTCAGCGAAAGACAGACGCCGAACAGAAGAGCGCCGAACAGCACCCAGATCGGCCGTCCCCGCGCCAGCATGGCCAGCACGATGCCGAGAAAGCCGGCGCCATTGGTGATGAACGGAATGAACAGGCCCGCTCCGACATTGGCGAGATAGGCGCCGCCAAGCCCCGCCAGCGCGCCGGTCGTCAGCACCGCGATGGTGCGGGTCCTGATGACGTCGATGCCGGCGACATCGAGCGCGGCCGGCTTGTCGCCCGCTGCCTGCAGATTGAGACCGAGCTGCGTGCGGCGGTAGAGATAGCTCATGGCGAACACCAGGGCGACCGCCAGATAGACGATCAAGTGATGGCTGAAGAAGGCCGGGCCAATCACCGGAATGTCGGACAGCAGCGGAATGACGGTTGCGTCCGCCGCCGGCAGGCGAGGATAGCTGCGCGAGAACTGGAAATGATGGAGCAGCGCGGTCAGGCCTTCGAGGCCAAGCGTCAGCGCGATGCCGATGACGATCTGGTTCAGCCCGATGCGCACGCAAAGCAGCGCCATGATCAGCGCCACCGCGATGCCGCCCGCAGCGCCGGTGAGAAAGCCTAGCCACAGCGATCCCGAATAGAACGCGCCGACGAAGCCGAGATAAGCGCCGGCCAGCATCATGCCCTCGATGCCGATGTTGAGCACGCCGGCCTTTTCCGACATCTGCTCGCCGAGCCCGGCAAGCAGCAGCGGAATGGCGGCGGTGACGGCGCCAAACAGCAATGCGCTGAGAAAGACTTCGCTGAAGAGCCCGGTCATGCCCTACGCCTTTCTCGACTGATGATAACGGTGGTCGACATATTCGGCCAAGGCGAGCACGATCAGCACGATGGAGACCAGCACCAGCGTGAAGTGATTGGGCACGCCAAGCCGCCGCGCCGCGCTCTCGCCGCCGATCGACAATACGGAGAGCAGGAACACGAAGCCGATCGCGGCAAAGCCGTTCATGCGGGCGAGAAACACGGCCGGAATGACCGCCAGCCCATAGGCTGGATTCCAGTCGGCGCGAACATTGCCTTGCACGCCGATGATGTCGACAGCGCCGGCAAGGCCGGCGAGCCCGGCGGAAATGGCAAAGACGGCAATCGTCAGGCCGGGCACGCCCAGCCCCGCATGAACCGCGGCGCGCGGATTGGCGCCGACGATCCTCAGTTTCAGCCCGAATGCCGTACGCGTCATCACCAGATGCACGATGATGATTACCGCCAGGCCGAGCAGCAGGCCACTGGTGATGGTGGTTTCGAACAGGCGCGGCAGCCGGTCTTCCACCGGCAGCGTGCGGGTCTGCGGCACGGTCGTGCCGGGATCGCGAAACACCAGCTTGACCAGCACGTTGGCGAGCGACGTGCCGAGGAACGTCATCATCAGCGTGGTGATGATCTCGTTGACACCCTGATAGGCGCGCAGCAGCGCCGGCACCAGCGACCAGATCATGGCCACCAGCATGGCAATCAGGAACGCGCAGAACAACGCCAGCCAGGCTGGCATGACCTGCACCAGCACGGGAGCGCTGGCCGCCGCCGTGACGGCGCCGAGCAGGAACTGGCCGTCGCCGCCCAGATTCCACATGCCGGCGCGAAAGGCAACGATCAGGCCGGCGGCGAGAAACAGCAGTGGCGCCATGCGCGTCAGCGTCTGCTGGATGCCGAGCGGCGAGAAGAGGCCCTTCTCCAGCACATAGCCATAATAAGCGAGCGGGTCGACGCCGACGGCAAGCAGGATGCAGCCAGCGATGACGAGGGCGGCAAGGATCGGCCCTAGTGTCATCAGCAGCCGGTGCAACATGTCTCGCCGCGTGGCGGCGGCGCTCGTGGCATCGAGTGCGGTGGCGCCAGCGGTGGGTGCGGTGTCGATGCTCATGCGGCAAGTCCGATCATCAGGCGGCCGACCCTGGTACGGACGTCGTCGGCATTCGCCACGGTGCCGACCAGCGCGCCATTGGCAATGACGGCGATGCGGTCGCACATGCTGAGCAGTTCCTCGAGGTCAGTGGAGATCAAGAGTACGGCAAGACCCCGTGCAGCCGTGTCGCGGATGCGCTGGCGCGAGGCCAGCGTGTTGGCGAGATCGAGTCCATAGGTCGGCTTGTTGAAGATCACCACCTTGGCGCCTTCGGCCAGTTCCCGCGCCAGCAGCACCTTCTGGATGTTCCCGCCAGAAAGCCGCGCCACCGGCGTCTTCAAGCTTGGCGTGCGCACATCGTATTCGCGCACCAGTTCGGCGGCGCGTTTGTCGATCTCGGCGCGCTGCTCGACGCCGCTGCGCCAGAAGGGCGCCGCCCCGACCTGCTTGAGGAAGAAGTTGATGGAGACCGGGAACGTGCCGACGGTGCCCTCGCCCAGTCGGTCGTCGGTCAAATAGCGAAGACCGCGGTGGCGGCGTTCGCCGACACTCAGCGCTTCGATGGCGGTGCCCTCCAGCCGGACCGAACCGCTGGTCGCCACCCGTTGACCGGCCAGGGCCTCCGCCAATTGTTTCTGGCCGTTGCCATCAATGCCCGCGATGCCGAGGATCTCGCCCGGACGGATGTCGAAGGAGATCGACGACAGGCCGGGCGCATTGTCGGTCGGCGCGACCGTGAGATCCGCGACCTGAAGCAGAGGCGCGGCACTGGCATCGACCGCGCGGGCCGGACGTTCGACCGCTTCGGGATCGTCCTTCTGCTTGCCGAACATCAACTCCACGATCTCGGAAATAATCTCCTGCTCGCCGAGTGCGCGAAACCGCTCGGGCGGGATCTCACCCACCTTGCGGCCGAGCTTGAGAACCGAGATGCGGTCGCCGAAGGCGGCCGCCTCCTTGAGCTTGTGGGTGATGAAGACGATCGCCAATCCCTGTTCGACGAGGCGGCGCATCAGCGCGCCAAGTTCCTCAATGCCCTTCGGCGTCAGCATCGAGGTGGATTCGTCGAGGATCAGCAGCCGGCTGTTGCGCACCATGGCGCGCAGGATTTCGACTTGCTGCTGCTCACCGAGCGAAAGTTCCGAAACCTTGGCATGCAGTTTTACCGTGATGCCGAGGCTGCTGGTGATCTCGGCCACGCGGGCCGCAAGCTCTTCGGTCCTGGGACGCTGCCACCAGGGCCCGCCAAGAAGCAGGTTCTCGGCGACCGTCAGGGTGGGCACCAGCATCATGTGCTGGAACACCGTTCCGATGCCAAGCGCCAGCGCATGGCGTGGCGAGGTGATCGGCGTCGGCTTGCCGTCGACAAGTATGCGCCCCTCGTCCGGCTGCTGCAGGCCCGACAGCATGCCGATCAAGGTGGATTTTCCCGCGCCGTTCTCGCCGAGCAGTACATGCACCTCGCCAGGATGGATCGACAGGTCGACGCTGTCGTTGGCGACGATGCCGGGAAAGCGTTTGGTCACGGCTTCGAGCGCGACGATGTCGCGGCTGTCGACGGGCGATGAAGAAAGACTGCTCATGAAAGCCCAGCACTGGAAAACGGGAAATATCCGGAGGGGCGAACCGATCGCCCCTCCGGCAGCCGACTTCTGATCGCCTTACTGGGCGACGCTTGTCATCAGTGCCCTGACGGCGGCCGCGTCATAGACTGGCTCGACCTTGATCTTGCCGGAAATGACGTCCTCGCGCAGCGCCTGGATTTCGCTCCAGACCTTGTCGGGGATGGCGGCGGTCTTCAGCAACTGCACGGAATCGTCCTTGAGGCCGATCGAATAATGCTTGGTACCGAACGTGTCGGCTTTCAGGTCGGCGATCATCGCCGCGTAGACCGGTTCGATGTTCCACACCACCGACGACAGCAGGAAGCCCTTGTCGATTGGCGACTTGTCGCCGATGACGTCGATGAAATAGACCTTGCCGCCATCGGCGGCCTTGGTCGTCTCGACCGCCTGCAGCATGCCGAAGCTGGAGCCGTTGCCCTGGCCGAAAATGATGTCGGCGCCCGAGGCGATGACACTTTCGGTGACGCGCTTGCCGCCGGCAGCGTCACTGTAGGCGGCCGGCCCGATCACCGCATAGGTGATCTTGACGTCCGGGTTCTCCGCCTTCACCCCTTGCGCGAACGCCGCCGATTGCGAGTTCCACGATGGCGGTTCACCGGAGACGACGATGCCGACCGACTTCGAGCGCGACATCTTGGCGGCGAGACGGCCGGCCAGATAGGCGCCCTGGTGGCCGCTCAGCGTGTAGTCGGCGACGAGGCCTTTCTCCAGCCCGTTCGGCGTATCGACGATCGCTACCGGAACCTTCAGTTCCTTGGCGATCTCGGGTGCCGAGGTGTTGTAGCCGCTGGCATGCGCGATCAGCAGGCTGGCGCCGTCGGACGCGAGCTCGCGCAGCGTCGGACGGACATCGCCATAGCCGAGGCCCTGGGCCACGACCACCTCGACGCCGGCTGCCTTGCCGGCTGCCTTGGCGGCGTCGATGCCTTGCTGGTTCCAGCCATAGTCCGTGCCTTCTTCAGGCGTGAGGATGGCGATCGACTTGACTTCGCCGGCAAGCGCGCCGCCCATCAAGATACCAGACAGTATTAATGCACTTACGCTACCCTTCAGGATCTTTAACATGTTACCCTCTCTGTTTGATTTCCAATCAATATTTTTATTGTTATTGCGCACAAGCGAGATAGACTGCCTGAGAAAGCTACCCATGGAGCTCAGGCAAAGTGAAAATCCGTTATGTCCTCCCCGTGATGTTGGCGTTCACATCGCTTGCCAACGCCGTTGAGTTGCACCACGTGATCGTCCGCAAAGGCACCGACGGGCTCGATATGGTGCCGTTGACGATTTCGAATGCCGGCAAGGAAGGCGTGTCCTGCAACGCCGACTTCGCCCACTGGTATTCAGAAGGGATAGCGACGATAGAGCCGGGCATGAGCGCTCGCGTCGAACTCTGGTTCGATCCCAAGACCGGCACCTTCACCATCCTCAACGACAAGCGCGAAAACCTGCCGGTCGAGCGCCTGTGGTGTGGCCTCGCGGGTCGCGCATATGCCACGCGCGGGCAGATCGCGCTCGACCGAACCGATGCCGCCAAAGGCGAGCGCGAGGTGTCCTGCGGCATGGAGCAGGACAGCCTGGCATGCCGGTAGGCGCTCATTGATCGGTCCGTCCGGGCCATCGTGCCCTATTCCTTCGCCAGGAACTTGTCGGTGAAGACGTCGTCGGCCGATAGCGCGGCTTTAAGCACGCCCTGGTCGGTGAGCGTCTTCAGCGTTTCCTCCCACTGCGTCTTCGTCATCCAGCCGAGGCCGTGATCCTTGGTGTCGGGGCTGGTGAAGGTGGAGGCGATGTCGGCGTTGATCTGCGCCAGCAGCACATCCTTCTTGTCGGCATAGCCTGGAGCAGCCTTGGCAGTGATCTCGGCGGCTTCTTCCGGATGGGCGACAACATAGTCGAAGGCTTCCCTGTAGGCCTTGACGAAACGGGCGACGACGTCCGGCTTGTCCTTGATCATTGTCTCCGAGGTGAACAGGCCGGAGCCATAAGCCTTCCAGCCATGGTCGGCGCCCATCATGATGCTGAGCGAACCGGGACCGCCCGCCTTGGCTTCCAGTTCGGGAACCTCGGCGTCGACATAGCCGACCACCGTCTGGACCCGGCCGAGAAGCAGATAGCTTTCATAGGGCGGCGAGACGCTGTTCAGCGTCATGTCCTTTTCGGTCAGGCCGTTGGCCGCCAGGAAGCCCTTGAAGAAGATGTAGGTCGAGCCCGCTGGATGAATGCCGATGGTCAGGCCCTTGAGATCGGCCGGCTTGGTGAGCTTCACCGTCTTGGCGAGCGACATGATTGCCAGCGGCGAGTGCTGGTTGACGGCGGCCACCGCCACCACCGGAACGCTCTGCGAGCGGGCGACGGCGAGCGTGGGAAGATCGCCGAAACCGAAATCCGCGTTCCCGTTGCCCACCAGCCGCATGGCATCCGGCGAACCCGAACCCTTGCGGATTTCGGCAACGTCGATGTCGTTCTTGGCGAAGAAGCCTTTTTCCTTGCCGACGAAGAACATGGCGTGGTTGCCGCGCACCACCCAATCGAGTTGGACGGTGATCTTGTCAGCCGCCAGCGCTGCGTTCGAGAAGCCAAGCGCGCCGGCAAAGGCCGCAAGCGTGGCTACCTTGATTAGTGAGCGTCTCAGCATTTTTGTTCCCTTTTATTGACGGTGGTTGATCGAGAGGCCTAGGCCTGGCTGAATTTCGGTGCCCATGGCACCACGATGCGTTCGAGGATTTCGGCGGCGTAGTAGAAGGCGATGCCGAGCACGGAGACGAGCAGCAGCGCCGCGAAGACCAGCGCGGTGTCGAGCTGGGTCGAGGCGAACTGGATGACGTAGCCCAAGCCGTCCGAGGCACCGGCGAATTCGCCGACGATGGCGCCGATCACGCTCAGCGTGGCCGCGATCTTGGTTCCCGCCATCAGGTTCGGCAGCGAATGCGGAACGCGGATCCTGAACAGGATCTGCGTCGGGCTGGCGCCGACCGAGTTCATCAGCGACAGCAGCGAGCGATCGACCGACTGCATGCCGGCCAGCATCGACAATGTCACCGGGAAGAAGGCGATGACCAGGATCAGGCCGATCTTGGGCGCGAGCCCATAGCCGAACCAGAGAATGAAGATCGGCGCCAGCGCCACCTTCGGCACGTTCTGGAACAACACCACCAGCGGATAAAGCGCTCGCCCCAGCCAGTCGAAGCGCACGATGACCAGCGCAATGGCGACGCCGACCACGACGGAGACAAGGAACCCGAACAGGATCTCGCCTGCCGTCACCAGCGTCGCCTGCATCAGCGTTGCCCATTGCGCGACCAGCGATTGCGCGATTTCGGACGGAGCGGGAATGATGAAGGCGGAGATAGCGAAAATCCGCACCACGGCTTCCCATACGACGATCGTCGCCAGCAAAAGTATGACCGCCGGCAGCCAGCTCCCGGTCGCGGCCACCCAACTCGAGGCAAGCCGCGAGTCGGAGGGATTGGTGATGGGCTGATCGCTCATGACGCGCCTCCCGGTTGGTGGCTGGCGCGCAGCATCGTGCGCAGTTGAACCACCAGCCTGACGAACTCCGGATCTTCCGTCACCGACAGATCGCGCGGGTAGGGCAGGCCAATATCGAGGCTTTCGGTGATCCGGCCGGGCTTGATCCCCAACACATGAACATGGCGAGACAAATGAATGGCTTCGTCGATGGAGTGGGTGACAAGAACGATGGTCTTGCCGGTGCGCTGCCAGATCTCCAGCAGCGACTGACCCATCTGGTCGCGGGTAATGGCGTCGAGCGCGCCGAACGGCTCGTCCATCAGCAGCACCGCCGGATCGAGCGCCAACGCCCGCGCGATGGCGACGCGCTGGCGCATGCCGCCCGACAATTCGTTCGGACGCTTGTGGGCGCTGTCGCCCAGGCCCACCAGCTCAAGCATCTCCTGTCCGCGCGTCCGTAGTTGTGCGCGCGAAAGCGACTTGTCGGCGATTCCGAGCAGCATGGAAGCGTTGTCGACGGCGTTCTTCCACGGCAAAAGGTTGGCGTCCTGGAAGACGAGGCCGATCATGCGCTTGCGCGCCGCCTCGACCGGCGAAAGCCCGGCGATCGAAACGCTGCCGCTTGTCGGATTTACAAGTCCGGCCAGAACCTTGAGCAAGGTGCTCTTGCCGCAACCGGAAGGACCAATGAGAGAAACAAACGATCCCTTCGGTACCGAAAGATCGATGTTCTGCAGAACCAATTGCCTGGCCATGACCACCGAAACGCCCTTGGCGGAGATCAGGTCGTCGTGACGTATATGGGCCGGCCGGCCACCGGCTGCCCGGATGGTTTCAACACGCATGGCTTGGCCCTCCATGCGGTACCCCAACCCGACCGGGCTTGTGAGCACGATGTGCCATGGCTACTCCCGGCCCTCCAGGATGCGCCGCACCGCGACGAGCTTGCGCGCCCGTTCGCCTTGCAGCGCCTTTGTCTGCTCGGGCGTGTAGGAGAACATGCCCTCCCCCGACTTGATGCCGAGCTTCGACGCGTTCGTCTTTTCCAGCACCATCGGCGCGACATCGTCGCGATTGGAGAGATCGGCGTTGAGGAAGGACGAGACGGACTTGTAGATATCGAGGCCCGCCATATCGAGCAGCGCCATCGGCCCGATCACCGCGATCTTGTAGCCGATGCCCCAGGACACGCAGGTATCGAGATCTTCCGGCTCGATGACACCGCGCTCGACAAGGTCGACCGCCTCGCGCAGCAACGCATAGAGCACGCGGTTTTCGACGAAGCCCGGAACATCCTTCTTCACCACCACCGGCAAGAGGCCGATCGAGCGGATCAGGTCGCGAATCGTCGTCACGATATGCGGCGCGGTCTTTTCGCCTGCGATCACCTCGATCATCGGGATGATGTGCGGCGGGTTCGACCAGTGCATGCCCACCATCCGCTCGGGATGGGAGATGTGCGCCTGCAGCTTGGTGATCGGGATGCCCGACGTGTCGGACGCGACGATCGTGTCCGATGCGATCAGGCTGTCGATCGTGCGATAGACATCGGCCTTGATCGAAATGTTTTCAGGAACGTTCTCGATGACGAGGTCGGCGCCCGATACCGCGTCTGCGATGTCATCCGTGAAGCGGACCGTTCCGGCGCCGGCCGGTGGCGCCGCGATACCCAGGGCGTCGAGAACGCTCTCGGCCACGCCCAGCATGGACCCCGCGCGCTCGATCGCAGCCGGGGCAACGTCGTAGGCGACGACCTGCAGGCCGCCCCTGGCGAGCCGGGCGGCCATGCCAGGCCCCATCGTACCCAGACCGATGATGGCGATACGCTGGATCATTATGCTGCCCTGCTTTGCGTTGCCGCTTTTGATGCCGCGAGGAGATCGGCGGCTTTCTCGGCAATCATGATCACCGCCGCGTTGATGTTTCCGCAGACCAGGTCGGGCATGACGGAAGCGTCCACCACCCTCAGGCCGTCGACGCCACGAAGCCGCAATTGCGGGTCGACGACCGAGGCCGCGTCGGCGCCCATCCGGCAGGTTCCCGCCGGGTGATGCACGGTGATGGACGTCTTGCGGATATGTTCATCGATCTCGTCGTCGCTCTGGCACTTCGGGCCAGGGAAAAACTCCGCCTCGATGAAGGGCTGCATGGAGGGTTGCGACGCGAGGTCCCTCGCCACTCGGAAGCCGGCCCGAAGCGAGGCCCAGTCCTTCGGCGAGGCGAGGAAATTCTGGTGGATCAGTGGCGCCGCGAGAGGATCGGCCGAGGCCAATTTCACCGCGCCCCGGCTTTCAGGCTGCGTCGCCACGATCCGTGTGGCGAACCCGTCCGGAAACGGCGCCTTGAACGGCTCGAAATACGGCCACGCGGCGAGCGGGGCGGCCGTGAACAGCAGTTGCACATCCGGCAACGGACGCTCCGGGCCGCTTTTCAGGAACGCGACGACCCCACCGGGCACATCTCCCGAGAAACCTCGTCCCGTGAAGTAGGTCTTGGCGAAATCGAACCCGATCCGGTCGGCACGCATGTTGCGAAGGAAAGGGCCGCCCGGCCCCCGGCGCCGGTACATGAGAATGACCGAGACGTGATCCTGCAGGTTCTTGCCGACCGCCGGCAGGTTGACCCGCGTCTGGATACCGTGCGTCGCGAGTTCCTCTGGCGCCCCTATGCCGGACAGCATCAGAAGTTGCGGCGTGTTGATGACGCCGCCCGAGAGCAGGACTTCCCTGCGGGCGACGACCGACCGTTGGCCGCCGCCATGGTTCACAACCACCCCGGTGGCGCGTGTGCCCTCCAGCGTGATCTTCGTCGCCGTCGCTCCGGTCAGCACGGTCAAATTGGGCCGCTTCAGGGCTGGCCGCAGATAGGCGGACGCGGTCGAGCTGCGCCGACCTTTCGAGATTGTCATCTGGAGGCGGCCGAAACCTTCCTGCCGCTCACCATTGTAGTCGTCCGTCTGTGGATATCCTGCCTCCACGCTGGCCTGCGCAAACGCGTCGATCAGCGGGTCCTTGTAACGGCAGAACTGGGTGCTGACCGGACCATTGCCGCCGCGAAAGTGGCTCGCGCCTCCTTCCCAGCTCTCCTGCTTGCGGAAATAGGGCAGCACCTTGTCGTACGACCAGTCATGGAGCCCGCTGGCCGCCCAACGGTCGTAATCGCCGCGATTTCCCCGCACATAGGCCATGGCGTTGGTCGACGACGACCCGCCGATCACCTTGCCGCGGGCGCACTCGACCCTGCGTCCGCCGACATTGTCTTCCGGTTCGCAGAAATACATCCAGTCGTGACGTCGCTCGGTCAGGATCTTGCCCCAGCCAAGCGGGATGTGGATCATGGGGTCGCGATCCCAGCCGCCGGCCTCGAGCAGCAGCACCGAACATCCGGGATCGGCGCTCAGCCGGTTGGCGAGCACGCAACCGGCCGATCCGGCCCCAACGATGATGTAGTCGTAACTTTCCGCGTGCGGCATGGTGCGTTTCATTGCCTTGGTCCGGCGCTCCTGCGCCAGGGAACTATTGAAACCCGAGCCTGGACCATCCCGGCCAGGGCCGGATGGACTAGGTATTCCTCAAGGCGGCCGGCACTAGGCCAGGCCGGCCTCTCTCAGACGCTGCGACCAGTGATTCCATCCTCGATCGATCTGGGCGCCGACGAGTTTTCCTGCCGTCTTTATCTCGCCCGGCGACAGATATTTGATGTTGCCGATCCGCAGGCCGGCCGTGAGCGCTGCCGCTTCCTGCTCGAGATAGAACGCCCGGAAGACGACCTCACGCACGGAGTTGCCGACATTGACGACGCCATGCCGCGCCATGAGCACCACTGTCTGGTTGCCGAGACTTTCGGCGATATCAGCGCAGATCCCGGGGCTGCCGCCGAAGAGATCCGTCTCGTCGCCATTCTTGTCGCGAATCTCGTAGACCGGGACTTTCTCGCCGATGAAAGCTCCCATGTGGGTGACCGGCCGAAGCGGCGTATCGACGAAGCAGTACGGCAGGACAGCCGGAGAATGAGTGTGGAGCACACACTGGACGTCGGGCCGCGCCTTGTAGATCTCGCTGTGGATGTAGCGCTCAAGATAGGACGGGCGATTGTCCGACGTCTCGCCGTCGAGATTGAAACGCTGGATGTCGTCGACGGTTATCAGGCTCGGAGCAAGCTTCTGGGCCAGGAAGAAGCTTTGGGGATCCTGGGGGTCACGGGCACTGATGTGCCCGAACGTATCCATGATGCCTTCGTTCAGAAGGATCTTCGTCGCCGTGACCAGCTCTTCGAAGACGGTCTGGTGTGCTGGGCTGTTGTCTTTCATTTCCAAATTCTCCCATTGCGCGGCGCTGGCGACCATTTTTATTCTTAGTTATCGGTCGCCGGCGTCGCGGATTTCACTTGTTTTCGTAGAGGCCAACGATCCGGTTTTGCTCGATGATGTTCCCGGCATATTTCTGCAGGAACTCCTCCCTGGTAGGCGTCCCTTCGACCTTGGTGTCCAGGGCATAGACCCAGAAGTAATAGTGATGTTCTCCATGGCCTGCGGGCGGCTGGGGCCCGTAATACTGCTTGCCGCCGGCGCCGTTTGGCCCGACGCGAAACTTTTCCTGCGCGTCCGAAAGATCGGTGGTCGACGGATCGATGCCGTAGACGACCCAATGGGTGAAGCCGTTGGGCAAGGGCGCGTCGGGATCATGGCAGATGACCGCGAGTTCCTTCGTGCCCGCGGGGACGCCGCTGACCGTAAGCCTGGGCAACACATTGCCTTTGTCGCCGGCATGCTCGTCGCGCAACTTCCCGAGCGGCTTGAAATCCGCCGACGTAATCTTGAGGTCCTTGATGTTCAGGGGCATGGAATTCGTCCTTCGCCAATTTCGATCGAACTAGACACCGGCCTTGAGGTCGGCGACGGATTTGCCCCCGACGCGCTGATGAACGCGCGGACCCGATGCGACGGCCACGCAGATCAAAAGCTCATCGGGGCGCGGGCCATCCGGCACCGAAAATGTGACGGCATCATAGTGGGAACGGATGTAGAGCTCGTCCTTGTGGGCAAGCGGGATATCGATGGATGTGCCGGCTGCGGCGACCTTGCTGACCGACGAGATCCAGGCCTTGCCGCCGCCCACTTGCTGGCGCAGCGGATCTCCGAACACCGTGGTGATGCAGGCGACGACATGTTCCTGCTCGCCGGATGTGCCCGCGATACCGCCTTTGCCATAGCTTTCGACCGGCCTGTTGCCGAGCAGCGCCACCGCCCGCTCGCCGAGCGCATGACCGATGGCTGAACTGGGATTGGTCAGGTCGGACAGTTCGGCGACGAACTTTCCGGCGAACGGATTGCGGATGACCACGCCAGTCGCGACTTTGACGAGGGTCTCGCCAGGCTGGCCGCCATCATGCCGGCTTTCCTGGACCGAGGCGTACCACCCCCTGACATCGTAATCCCGTTCGACTTCACTGGAATAGTTCATCTTTATCTCCTGAAGGGAGCGCAGCTTGCGCGCGCGCCGATTAATGCGTTGAGCGGCTCGTCCGATGCTACTGCGGCCATGAGAAGACGCCGCGCAGCGGGTCGTAGCGGGCTGCTTCCAATGCCGCCGGCGTGAACATGTTTCCCTTCGAGAGCGAGCGGTTCGCCGCATAGTCGCCGGACAGCGCCTGGCAGCGATCGGTGATCGGGCGAATGCGCTTTTCCCACGCGACGAGCGCGTCCTCGACCGAAGAGCCAGTCTGCAAATCTTGCGACAGGCTGAAGGCATTGACCATCGCGCAACCGGCGCCCTGGGCAAGAGCCGGACACATCGCATGCGCGGCATCTCCCACCAGGGCGACCTTGCCTCTTGTCCAGCTGTCAAGCTTGGTCGTTTCGTACTTGTCGTACCTGGCTGTTTTCAGCTTCGCCGCCTCGATCAGGCACGGCTCCAGGAAAGGGAACATCTCGACCCAGACCTCGAGATCGATCGGCACCTGCGACCCCCGCGGATCGGCGGCTGGAGCCATGAGGCCGAGATAAAGCTCATTCTCGTTGCAGGGCGAGTAGAGGATCCGCTGAACGCGCGGCCAGAAGTTCCACATGTCTATGGTGTTGTCCCACTCGCCGTGACCGAGTTCCTTCTTCTTGCGAGGCACGATCAGCCGGATGAGACCGTCCTTGGAGACCCATCGGTCCTGCTTGAAGCCAATGGAGTCCCTGACCTTGGAGCCAACGCCGTCGGCGCCGACGATCAGGTCGGCTTCGAGAACCTCTCCCGTCTGAAGCGTCAGGCGGCCTTCCGGATCGGCGGCGACCGCTTCGGAGTTGACCGATACGTCGACACCCAGCGCGCGGGCGCGGTTGACCAGGGCGTCATGCAGGTGGCTCCGGGTCATGATGCGCCACGGAAGGCCGTTGAACGTCTCCTTGGAAACCGACTTGTTATGCATCCAGGTCTCGTAGGTCGGGGGCGTATGCGAACCTTGGAGAACATCATCCAGGGCACCCAGTCCTTCGAGCACGCGAAGGCCATTGTGCCAGAGATAGATGCCCGCGCCGAATGCCCGCAGCTCCGAGCTCTTTTCGTGCAGCCTGACATCCCAACCGTTCTGCCTCAGAGCGATGGCGGCGGTCAGACCGGCAAAGCCGCCGCCAGCGACCTCGGCATGGCGCGCCTTACCCTGGGTTTTGTTTACATTGGCCATTTTCTATCCTGATGCTGCGTACAAGAAGACGGCGTGCTGGGCCGTCAGGCGTCGATGAAATTCGTGATCGCTTTCAGCGTGATCTCGGGAGATACCTCGTTGACGTAGTGGTCGGCGCCCGGAACGACGACCACGGGCAGATCGGGCCGCAGCCGGCTTGTTTTTGCCAGCGCCGCCGCCGAAACCAATTTGCTCGCCTCGCCCCGAACGATAAGGACGGGCTTCGCCACATCCCGATAGGCGGGCACCAGGTCCGATCGCAGGCCCTTGGCCGTCTGGGCCATGGCCGCGGGCGACGCCAATGGTCGCAGCCCGCCGTCGACCCGCTGATAGCCGCTCTCGGCCCGGATCCTGATGGCGTCGGCGGGAATGTTCGGATAGCGGCCAGCAAGATAGGCTTCGACGGCCTTGATATCCTCGAAAAGCTGGCTTCCCGCGTTCACCCGGGCTTCCAGCGCATCCAACGCTTCGGTCTCGATATAGGGCGTGAAGTCGATTGCGATGACCGACCGCACCAGATCTGGATGTCGCACGGCTGCCGTGACGGAGTTTCTCGCGCCAAGCGAATGTCCGACGAGGATGGCAGGACCCCGGTGGAGGGTACGGATCAAGCCGGCAATGTCGTCGGCATAGTCATGCGCCTCGTAACCGCCTTCCGGCTTGTCGCTGTGGCCGTGCCCTCTCTGGTCGACGGCCACGGCCGTGAAGCGATCCGAGAGCCGAGCCATCAACGGCGTGAAGACCGCGGAATTGGAGGTAATGCCATGGAAAAACAGCATCAACGGGCCGTTGCCCGCCTCGCGCGCATTCAAGGTGATGCGGCCGGTGTCGATGCGTCGCGAGCCAAATTGGTCGGAAGCTATCCCTGCCGCAATGTTCATGATCCTCACCGTCACTGCCCGTCTCGGTCAAAAGGATCATACAGCCAGAAGGACGTCAAGCAGATTGTCTGACATTCTTGCAATCTTCAGATTTGACAATCTGGCTATTTTCCACGGCGTGACGTATGCTGGTTAGGAGATTGCGACTCAAACCGATGAGACGTTAGAGATGCCTCCAGATTTGAATTTGCGAATTTCCCCACGAACAGTTCAACGCGAGACCGTCGACAAGTTACGGCTCGCCATCTTCTCCGGATTGTTCCAGCCGGGAAGCCGGCTCATCGAAAGTCAGCTGTGCACACAACTCGGCATCAGCCGCCCTTCGCTAAGGGAGGCTTTGCGCAGTCTCGAGGCCGAGCGCCTGATCGAGATCGTCCCCAACCGCGGGCCGTCGATACCGTCGCTTACGTGGGAGGTGGCAACCGCCATCTACGAGGTTCGAGAGCTGCTGGAAGTCGAGGCCGCGGGACGCTGCGCGTCGAGAATTTCCCCGGAGCAGTTGCTTGAACTCGAGAAATCTCTTTCCGCGTTCGAAGCGGCGGCGTCCAGCAATGACAGCCTGGCACAGGTCATGACCGCCGCAGACTTCTATTCGATCATACTGGCCAATTGCGGCAACCCGATCCTTGAGGAGGTCCATCGTGGCCTTGTGGCCAGGATCAGCTTCTTTCGCGGACGATCGATGTCCTTGGATGGCAGGGCACAGAGCAGCCTGGCGGAGATGAAGGAGATATACGAATCCATCGCCGCCGGCGACGAGAAGGCCGCCCGCAAGGCCTCCAAAAATCACCTGTTGAAGGCCAAAGCGGCAGCGAAGATGTCCATGGACAGCGCGATTTGAGTTTTTCGAAAGACAGTTGCTCCGCCTGAAACCCGAAGCCTTTGACGATGTCGCGGATCGACTGTCCGCGAACGGTCGATGCGTAGGCCACCTCGTGCCGGCGCCAAACTTGCCGACCATCCAAATACGCAAGCGTCAGATGGAGTGATGATGAGCTGGGCGAATTTTGAGCGCGAACGGGATGCCGATATCGTCATCGTCGGCGGCGGGTCGGCTGGCGCATTGCTTGCGGCGCGACTGAGTGAAAAGCCGGACAGCCGCGTTCTGCTGATCGAGGCAGGCGAAGAAGCGGTGGATCCCGACATCTGGAACCCCGCCGCATGGCCGGCACTTCAGGGCCGTGGCTACGATTGGGACTATCGCACGGAGCCGCAAGCCGGGACCGCTGGCCGGGTGCATCGCTGGGCGCGCGGGCGGGTGGTCGGCGGCTCGAGTTGCCTGCACGCGATGGGTTACATGCGTGGTCATCCCCGGGACTTCCAGGCATGGGTCGACGCGACCGGCGATAACAGATGGAGCTGGGATGAATTGCTGCCCGCGTTTCGGGCTATCGAGGATCACCCGCTCGGCGGCAACGGCCTTTACGGCAAGGGCGGGCCGATGCCCGTCCATTTGCCGGCCGACGAGGTCAGTCCGGTCGCGCGCGCGTTTATCGAAGCCGGCGCTTCGCTCGGCCTGCCGCGTCTTGAAGGGCACAACAGCGGGGAGATGATCGGCGTCACCCCGAACTCCTTGAACATTCGCGATGGGCGGCGGGTTACGGTGGCGGACGCCTGGCTCATGCCGGCTGTTCGAGGCCGCGAGAACCTGACCATCCTCACGGGATCGCGAGTGCGGCGGCTTAACCTGGCGAGCAATCGGGTCCGCGGCCTCGAAATCGCAGGGCGACAGGGTCCGGTCGAAATCCTCGCGGATCAAATTGTCCTTTGCGCCGGCGCGCTGGAAAGTCCGGCTTTGCTGATGCGCTCGGGCATCGGTCCGCACGACATGCTCGATACCGCCGGCGTTGGCTGCCTGATCGATATGCCGGAAGTCGGTCGAAACCTTCAGGATCACCTGCTTGGCGCCGGCAACCTTTATGCGGCTCGCAGGCACGTTCCTCCATCGCGCCTCCAGCACTCGGAATCGATGGCGTATATGCGCGCCGACGGGTTCACCGGTACCGGTCAGCCCGAAATCGTCGTTGGTTGCGGCATCGCGCCGATCGTGTCGGAACGCTTTCAGGCGCCTGCCGCCGGCACGGCATATTCGCTGCTGTTCGGGATCACCCATCCAGCGAGCCGCGGCAGCGTGCGCATAAGCGGGCCGGAGCTCGATGATCGGTTGATCATCGACCCCGCATATTTGCAAAGCGGCCGGGACCGTGCGCTGTTTCGCCAGGCGCTCGAGGCAGCCCGGACGATCGGACATCGGGATGAACTCGCCGGCTGGCGCGAGCGCGAACTCCTGCCAGGCAGCCTGAACAGCGCGGCTGACATGGACGACTTCATCGCGCAGTCGGTCATCACGCACCATCATCCCTGTGGCACTTGCAGGATGGGCAAGGATCCGGACGCCGTCGTCGATGCGGATCTGCGGCTGAAGGCGCTCGACAATCTTTTTGTCGTCGACGCGTCGATCATGCCCAGTCTAACCGCGGGACCTATACACGCCGCGGTTCTCGCGATCGCCGAGACCTTCGCTCGATCTCGCGCCTGAGAAATAGCATATCGCCGGCAAAGCAAGCACGACCTGGCGACACGGCACCAACGGCGTTTCAGCGCTAGCTAACGGAACCGAATGGCTATCGCCGAATTTTGCTTCAGGCGGATTACGGAAGGGACCCCGTATTTGGAGCACCTGCATGAGCAACATAAGCGCCGAAGTCTCTGAGAAACAGAGCAATCTTCGGGCAAAAGGGCCATTCCAGCGGCTGCTGCGCACAATCGGGCCTGGTTTCATCACAGGCGCTTCGGACGACGATCCTTCGGGCATCGGCACCTACAGCCAGGCGGGCGCCCAGTTGGGGTTCAATGTCGGCTGGACGATGGTCTTCACCTTTCCGCTCATGGTCGCGATCCAGGAGATAGCAGCGCGAATAGGCCGGACGACAGGTCGAGGTATTTCCGGCAACCTCGCACGGCACTACCCGTCTCCGCTGATGTATTTTGTAGCCTTGCTTTTGTTCGCCGCCAACGTGATCAACATCGGGGCGGACCTGAGCGCGATGGCTGATGCATTGTGGTTGCTGGTGGGCGGCCCAAGCTCGCTTTACGTCGTTGCGTTCGGCGTGGCATGCGTTTTGGCGATCGTCTTCCTCGACTACAGCCGCTACGTCACGGTCCTGAAATGGACAACGCTGAGCCTCTTTGCCTACGTGGTGGCCGCGTTTCTGACTGATATCCCATGGGGCGAGGCGCTCAAGGGAATCGTTGTTCCGCATGTCGAATGGAGCCGGGCGTTCTTCACGACGCTTCTGGCCATACTCGGCACCACGATTTCTCCCTACCTGTTCTTCTGGCAAGCATCGCAAGAGGTCGAAGAGGAGAAGATCGACCCGAAGGCCAAGCCGCTGAAATGGGCACCGTGGCAGGCGCCGCGCGCGTTCCAGCGCATTCGCGCCGACACCTTGGTGGGCATGGCTTTTTCGAACCTGATCGCCATTGCAATCATTGTCACCACGGCCGCCACCCTGCACAAGGCGGGGGTGACCGACATCAATTCCTCCACCGACGCAGCCAAGGCACTGGAGCCGGTCGCGGGCAAATTCGCCTTTGTGATTTTTGCGATGGGGATTATCGGCACTGGCCTTCTCGCCGTGCCGGTTCTCGCCGGCTCGGCCGCTTTCGCCGTGGGCGAGGCGCGCCGCTGGCCAGTGGGGCTGGAGCGCAAGCCGAAGCAAGCGATGGCGTTCTATGCGACCTTGGCCGTCGCCGTGCTGCTGGGAATGGGAATCATGCTGACGCCGATCGATCCCATCAAGGCGCTTTACTGGAGCGCCGTCATCAACGGCATATGCGCGGTCCCCGTAATGGTCGTCATGATGCTGATGACCGGGCGTTCCGAGATCATGGGCGAATTCCCCGTCGAGGGCTGGCTGCGCTTTCTCGGCTGGCTCGCGACGACTGCGATGGGATTGTCGGTTATCGGCCTCGCGCTGCAATGGGCCTTTTGAAATGACCCGACCGGGTCAGGCTCCGGTATGACGCTGAGCGCCCGCAGGGGACGAAGACCTTGGCATCCGCCGGCAGTCGCGTAGGGCACCCTCGTTGGTGATGGCCGCTTGGCATCTACTCGTCAACGTGCGCTCAGCGCGACCATGCGATCGAGGGCGGCGCCAAGGCCTTTCAGCGACACCGGAAAACTCAGCTTGGTGTCGGCCGCGGTGGTGACGTCGAGTTTCAGCTCGGTCCCCGCCTTGAGCTTCTGCATCAGCGCCCGGTCGATCGGAAACAGCGCCACGCAGCCGTTCGGCAGGCAGGTCCTGAACTTCAACGGCCCGACGGGCGGCTGGTCGTCGATCTGGGGCGTCACGCCGGGCTCGAACAGGATGCCGAAGGGCAGCAGCAAGGTTCCGATCAGCCCGCCCTTCTGCCCCACGCGCAGTTCAACGGCCAGAAGCCTCTGGCCGTTTTTCTGCGTCTGGTCCTGCGTGACCGTGCAGACCCGGGCATTGTCCTGCATCCCGCAGGCCAGCTGCCAGTCCTGATAGGTTTCCTGGAGCGACGATGCGCCATTGGGAAGCGAAGCCTGCTGCTGTTGCGCGAAAACGGCCGGCACCGAAGCGGCGAAGGCAGCCGCGCAGATGACGGCTGCCTTCAGGAAAAGCTGTCTACGAACCAATGAATACTGCCTTCTCTTGGGTGCCGGGCAAATGCCCGAAGTAGCGGTTCGAGGACCCGTGTTTATCGTCACGTACAGACCCATTCACGGATCTTGCATTGGGTCCCCCCTGCCTCGCAGGCTTGCAGGGCGAGATCCTCCGCTTCCCGGCGGGTCTCGGCGGAGTTCACGCCCCACGGGGTGAACCGGTGCTCCACTTTGTCTGCCACGGCGAGCGCGCCGCAATGCTTGTAGGGAAATCCGGTCTTATCATCGTCCGTCCAATGACGGTGATTGCGGAACACGGTAACGACGTTGCAGGCCTTTCCACCGGCATTCTCGCAATATTTCTGCGCTATGTCCTTCGCTTCCTGCCGCTTGTCGGCGCCCCAGAAGAAGCCGTATTTGGTATCGGTCTGGGAGTAGGCGATTGCCGCCCAGATGCCTTTCTCCTCCTGCGGTGGCTCGGACGGCTCCACCAGATCGGCCGAGACGACCTGCCCGCTCCACAGCAAGGCCATGCACAAGACTGTCAAACGTCGCGATTTCATGGTCCGCAATCCTTTCCAGGGCGCCTCGCCCATTCGCCTGACATTCTCACTTGGCCGCCGATGCGATGGAAATCACCACGCACGTGTTGCCGGTCGGCAGCAGAAGGGCTTCGCCCGTGTTGCCGCCAAGCTCGTAGACTTCGACCTGTCCGAGATGATCCGTGATCTTGCTGCCTTGCGGAAGCGCGGACGTGACGTCGGCGCAGGGGCTGGCGAACGGCGCCACCCGCACCATGGTGCCTTCGCAACCCGTGGCGGTGGGCGAAGCAAAAACGATGCCGGCGGCCGGCCCGCTGTAGCGCTCGGTCGCATAGTCCAGGCCGACAAGCGCCTGCACGGCGTGCTTGTCGGCGGCCTGGTCGCTCCACAGCGACTTGACGCTGTATTTCGAGCCGGTCGTCAAGAGCTGTCCGAGCACCGGATAGACGGTTGAACAGGCCTGCACGCCGGATTGCTTGACGTGTTGGAGGAAGGGCGAGTCCGGCAGCGCGGGCGGCGCCGTGCCGGCCTGAGCGGCCGTCGGCGTGCCGACGAGACCGGCGATCGCGGCATAGTTCGCTGCGGCGAAGCCGATGCCCATCATGACCAGCCCCAGCGCACACAAACCGATGACGCGCGGCCAACGCCGCGGCGGCTCGACGGTCCTCTTGCGGTCCGGCTCGACGGTCGGGTTGCTGCGCGTCGCGGAGATGAACGGGTCTTGCTGGCTCACGGTGCTGCCTCGGTTATTTGACTGGCGCAAGGGCCTCGGACAGCCCCTTGAGCGTTGCGGTGACGGTAACGGTCTGGCCATCGACGGTCGGGTAGGAAATCGCCGGCGTCGCCTTCTGCGCTATCTCCTGGCGCATCAGAGGTCCCACCGGCAGCATGCCGACACAGACCATTTCGTTGCAGCCGTTCAAATGCACGTCGATGGATTCGGCGCGCCCCTCGAACTTCAGCGATACCAGCCCATCGCTCCTGGCGTTCGGCGCGGTGCGCAGGATCATGTAGGGTTTGCCGTCCTGGGTGGCGGCGAGCGACCAGCTGAACGCCATCTTGCCCGCCCCGTCCTCGATCACCTGCGAGACGTTGCAGACCTTCTTGCGCGCCTTGAGGTTCTCGTCGCAGATCAGCGTCCAGTTCTCGAAGGGGCGGATGGTGCGCTGGTATTGTCCGAGCTTCACGTCCGGCGGCACGACCACGTCGGAGGGCTTGACCCTATATGGCGAAGCCGTCTGCGCGGCAGCCGGCGCTAGCCCGCCGGCAAGCGCCAGGCAGGTCAGGAATGCCATGGCTAGTCCGGGAAAACCAAACGGGTTTCCCGGATTCGAGTCTGGCCTGACATGGCCGGTTCGCCTGTTCATTCCCGCCCCAGGTCCCCGCCTCAGTTCAAGGTGAAGCTCAGCCCGGCGCCGACACCGACATTTCCACCCGCCGCCGTGCCGGACACATTGCCACGGATGCGGCCGTCCTCGCTGGTGTAGCCCGCGCCGAAGGCAAAGGCGCTCGAATCCCGCCAGAAGCCACCGCCCGCCGCCACGCTCAGCTTGCCGGGACGGTCGTCGTAGCGGAGCGAGGCTGCCGCCAGACCGATTGCCGCCGCCTGCCGTGCTTCGTCCCGGATGCCGCTGATGTCGGAATTGAGCTGGCTGAACTTCTGGTCGGTATAAGTGTTGGCTTGTTGCAACGTCGTGACAGCCACCTGGTCGGTATAGGTCTTGCTCTGAGCCAGGTTCAGGTTCAGCTGGTTGACGTTGACCGCGTCGGTGCCGGCAACGCCGGGGCCGACATTGGAGATGACGACAGGCGCATTCGGATCGCCGCCCTGCAGCGTGATCTTGTTGATTTTGGTCGTCGATCCGTCCGGATTGGTGACGGTGTCGTACTGCACGGTGTTTTGGACGGTGCCGCCGATGCCGCCGATCGTTTTGGTCAGGTCTTCGATCGCTGTGTTGGTGGCGTAGAGCTGCGAGCCGTTGATCGCATCTGTGCTGTCGGAAGAAACGCGTCCGGCGGCGACATTGGTGATCGTCCTCTCCGCGCCGGCATCGCCGACGCTGACGGTGCCGTCCGGGGTCGTGCCGGCAAAGGCATAGGTCTTGCCGTTGATGACCGTGTTGGACGTGCCGACGGCGGTCTGCGACACCGAGCCGGAGCCGAGCGCCACATCGCTGGCATTGTTGGCCTGCGCGCCCTGGCCGAGCGCCACGGCGCCCTGCCCGGTGGCCGTCGAACCATGGCCCGCGGCCAGGCTGTCGGTGCCGCTCGCCACGCTCTCCGGCCCGATCGCCACCGCGTCGGTGCCGCCGGCAAGGCTGTCGGCCAGCGTCGAATTGGCATGGAAATATTTGATGCCGCCGCCATTGTTGATGGTGGTGAGCGCATTGTTGACGGCGGTGAAACCGTCATAGACCGTCGAGTAGTTGTTGCCCTGGATATTGTAGGTCGGCCCGGTGATCGAGCCGTCGGGATTGACCGTGGTGCCGCCGCCGAACAGGTTGGAAACGTTTTGTGAGACACCGCGCAACTGCGAGACGTTGACGCCGTCCGTATCGGCCGAGCCCGCCGCGACATTGGTGAGCTTGCGCTCCGCCCCGGCGGCACCGAAGGACACTTCGCCGGCCGATGTCTGCGCGGCGCCGAGGGCAAAGGCTGTGTAGCCGGCCTGCGCGCCGACCGTGGTGATGGACGACGCGCCCAGCGCCACGCTGTTGGCGAAGGTGCTTTGGGCGCCAGCGCCCAGTGCGATGGATTGCACGCCGGCGGCAGTGGAGTCGGTGCCGAGCGCGATGCCGTCGGCCAGCATGACATGGGCGTTCTGCCCGATGGCCGTGCCGCCGGGTGCCGTCTGGTCGACGACGGCTCCATTGCCGATGCCGACGCCATTGTCGCCATTGACGACCGTGGTCGGGCCAACCGCGACCGATTCCGCTCCGACCGCCAGCGAGTCGCCGGCTGTCGAATTGGCATGGAAATATTTCGTCGAGGTGGCGGAGACCGCCGCGATCGCTCCCGCCAGCTGGCGCACAGTCACGGCGTCCTGGTCCTGCGTGCCGTCGGCCACGTTGGTGATCTGCCGGTAGGCCGAGGTGGTGCCGACCGACACGGCGCCGAGCAGCGTCTTGTCGGTGGTGTTGTACTGGATGAAGTTGGACGGGCCGGCCGCGATCTGCCCGGAAGCCGGAGCGATCGCGCGGTCAGAGACCGAACCTTGACCGAGCGCCACGCTGCCGTCGATGCTGGCCGCGCTGTCGCGGCCGAGCGCAAGCGCGCTGACGCCGGTCGCGGTCGCCTGGTAGCCGACTGCGGTGGAACCGACGCCTTGCGCGAAGGAATCGGTCTGCGCCAGGCCGGTCTCGTTGGTGCGGGCATAGCGGATGCCCTCGCCATTGGCGTTGGTGTAGATCGCCGAGGTGTCGCCGGCGATGTTGTTGATCGTGTTGCCGAGATTGGTGATGTTGCCGCCGATATTGGCGATGTCGGTCGTGTTCTGCGTCACCTGCTGGTTGGTGGCGAAGAGCTGCGAGCCGTTGACGGCATCGGTCGAACCGCCGTTCAACTGTCCGGCGGCGACGTTCTGGATCTGGCGCTCGGCGCCGGCCGAGCCGACCGAGAAGGCGCCCGCCGGCGTGCCGCCGGCGAAGGTGTAGTTGACGCCGCCGATCGTCGTGCCGCCGACATTGGTCGTGGCGCCCGACGTCGAATTCAGGCCGATCGCGACGTCGCCGGCATTGTTGGCCACCGCGTTCGGGCCGACAGCGACGGAATCGGCTCCCAGCGCCTGCGAATCCGCCAGCGTCGAGTTGGCGTGGAAATACTTGATGCCGCCGCCGACATTGATGTTGTTGACGACGGCGCCGATGGCGTCGACCGCCTGGTTGGTGGCGGCGAGCTGCGAGCCGTTGATCGCGTCGGTCGAGAGCGCGCTGATCCGCCCCGCAGCCAGGTTGGTGATGGTGCGTTCCGCGCCCGGCGCGCCGATGCTGACCGTCGAGGTCGGGTTGGTGCCCTGGAAGGCATAGGTCGTGCCGTTGACCACCCCACTGGCGGTGCCGACCGCCACGGCGGTCACCGAGCCCGAGCCCAGCGCCACGTCGCCCGAGCTTGCCGCCGCCGAGGCGCCGTTGCCCAGCGCGACATTGCCGGCGAGGCCGGCGGCGCCCGCGGTGGATCCGTTGCCCAGCGCGACGGAGCCTTGCCCGATCGCCTTGTTGTTGTTGCCGATGGCGACGGCGCCATTGGCCATATTGGCTCCGGTCGCGGTCGCCGTGCCGTCGCTGTTGGCGATGTTGTTGGCGCCGCCGGTGAAGGCGCCGGTGCCGCTGGCGAAGCTCGGATCGCCGATGGCGACCGCGCCGTCGCCAAAGGCGGTGTTGTTCGCACCGATGGAGACGGCTTGGCCGCCGGTCGCCACGGCGTTGGTGCCCATGGCAACCGCGTTGGTGGAACTGGCCGCGGCATTGTTGCCGATGGCGATGGCGCTCGTAGCCGACGCCGCGGCGCCGATGCCAAGTGCGGTGCTGGCAACCCCGCTGGCGTTGGAGCTGACGCCGGCAGCGAGGGAATTGTCTCCCGTAGCCTTGGATCCTGTCCCGTACGAGGAGGCGTTTGTGCCACTCGCAACAGCCTGGCGTCCGGTGGCTGTGGAATTGTCGCCGCTGGCGTTGGTACCGGCGCCTACGGCAACCGATAAAATACCACCGGAACTTGCATTGTTGCCGAGCGCAAGGCCCGAGGTCGCGGTGCTGGCAACGATTGCGCCCGAGCCTATCGCAACAGCACCACCGGCTGCAAGCGCCTGCGCTTGGTTACCCATGGCGACCCCGAAGGCTCCCGATGCAACCGTGCTGGCGCCGACGGCGACCGAGTTAGTTGCCGATGCCGCGGCTGTGACGCCCATCGCTATGGCGGACGTGCCCGTTGCCTTGCTTTGGCGCCCGATCGCAGTGGAGTCAACCTGAGACGCCAGTACGTCCGTGCCAATGGCGATGGCGCTTTCCTGAAGGGCGCCCCCTCCCGCAACAGTTCGGTTGCCAAGATTGACGGCATTGATCGCGGTCGCGGTCGCCTGGAAGCCGATGGCGATGGCGTTCTGATTGCTTGCGACGGCGCTATTACCTTGGGCAAGCGAATCCAGCCCGGACGCTGTTGCCCCAAACCCGAGCGCGGTGGCGCGCAGCCCGGTCGCTCGGGTAACGTAGCCGATCGCCGTCGAGTTCAATCCGTCGGCACGCGCGTTCAGGCCAAAGGCGGCCGCGCCTGCGGCTGCAACCGAGTTGACGCCAATCGAGCTTGCTCCGTCCCCGTTGGCATGGGCGTTCCCGCCCAAAGCGAGGGCGTTGACGCCGGTCGCGCCCGCGAACACGCCTATGCCTATGGAATTGAGGCCATTGACACTCATCGCATAGCCGATGGCGATCGTAGCGTCGCCCGTTGCACTGTTTGAGGTGCCCAACGCCGTGCTGTTATTGCCATTCGCCGTGGCGCCGTTACCGATGGCGACGGCGTTGCCGCCTGTCGCGGACCCGCCGCCCGCCTGATATTGCGCCAGGGCCGGCGTTGCAGCCATGCCGATCGCGAAGGCGCCCAGCATCGCGGCCGGCGCCCCGCCGACGCCCAGCGTTCCCAGCCCCAGGCGCTTGCGCCGCATGCCGAGCACGCAATGCGCCATGCGCAGTACGGCCATCAAACGACGGCGAACCGAGCGAGAGCGAGGATCGGCATTCGCGATCCAGTTGCCGGCAAAATGCGCCGCGCGACGCTGCACAACAGGCGAGCCGCTCGAAATCTGATTGTCGGTCATGGTGCCCTCTCCGCTGGCCGGCATGGAATCGTCTGACAATTCCAGTCCACGGCAAGAAGACATGATTCCTGCTTGCCGTATTTCATGAAATTGCTGTCTTGTGAGAAAAGAGCCGAGCAAGTGGGCGGAGGTTAACGGCTCGTTACCTTAGCCGGTGCTTTAAAACCAAGTAATCAAGCAACGGTGTGGCCGACGCCTCATCTAATCTTGGCGTTAAGCTTCCCCACCCGGGCCTGCAATGGGGTCACCTGCCGGTATTTTTTCATCACAGTGGTAAAATGGCTCTGGCTTGAAAATCCACTGGAATGAGCGATGTCGGCGATCGTCATGCGGCTGTCGGCAAGCAGCCTTTCGGCGAGGTCCAGCCGCAGGTCGAGAACATATTGATGCGGCGGCACGCCGAACGTCCTGGCAAACGCCCGCACGAAATGAGAGGGCGAAAGCCCGCACACCGCGGCCATCTCGGCAAGCGCCAGCTTGCGGGTGAAGTTCTCGTGCAGGAAGTCTTGCACCTTGCGTGCGGCCCGGGGAGAAAGCGCGCCTTTTGCAGTGAGCGCCGGCTGCCGCGCCGAATTGATTCGAGAAACTGACCCGGGGGGACCATCATCGCCCGGCATTCTTCGGCCTCCTGATAAGTCCCAGATAGAGTTCAACCCGAGGCCCGCCTGCCCGTTCCCGCGAAAAACAATTCGTGATTGCTCGACGCGAGCCGGCGTCGTCGTCAGGTCCGTTCATGTGAGCGATCCGTCCGGGCGGCGAATGATGCGCAGGCTGCATGGGCGCAAGCACGATCCCTGCGGAGTACTCCTTGGCCGGGAATGTCTGCGAGCCGGGCCCGCAAACGGAATAAATCACGCTTCCTTGCGCTGTGGCCCTGCGCGGACCTGCACTTTCAGGAATGATGTCCAGGACGTATCGATCTGCTCGCTTCCGATCGATGCCTCGGGAAATGCCGCTTTCCCGTGCCTCGTCCGCATTTTTCATTCGCACTGCCTCAGCCGTCCGACGACGCCTCAAATCCCCTTCCCGGCCCCGAAGACAGCGTAACGCAGCCATCTTCGCTTGGGAAGAACTCCCACGTGCAAAGAAAAATCTTTATTCGAGAAAAGAAACAAGGAATGGCGGCGAATGGGAGTTGCCGAGCGTTTCATTTTCGCTCGGCGCGAGGTCTTCGCCATCCAGGAGTTCGCCAATCGGTGCTGACACGCCCGGTCGCGCGATTCTGTGTTCTCGTCAACCGCTGACGGCAGGTGCCTGGCGCAGCCTGCGCTGATTGATGGCTTGCCCGCGAGGTCGAGCATGGGAGCCGCCGTTCGGAGCCGGTGATTGGCAGTCCGCTGCTACAGATCACCGCGCCGGTTCTCGTACAGATCCCAGGCGAGTTCCACGAAAGCCAGAAGAACATCGTCCCGGCTCCAGCCGGCCGTCACCGCAGCCTGGACGATCTCATTGACGAGAGGCAGCAACTGATCCTGGCAATCGGCCGGCGCATCGCCGTCGCCCACTGGTGGACCCTCGAAGTTGAACGTCATCATTCGGCGCCCCCCTCGCCATCAACCGAAGTGTTACATCGCTAATTTCATTCCCTCTGATATACAACGGATGCGGCACCAAAGTACAGGAAGCCCTCGATGACCAAAGCAGCGCGGGATGACGCCGGATCGCACCGGCTCTATGCTTTCCCACGCGGTGAGACTGGGCTCTCTCAGGTGGAATTTATCGCAGGTTGATCGAGCCAACTGCTCAATCCTCAAACGAACGTTCCCACCAGCAGGAGAGCCACGCTTGGCGGCCGAGGCTCTCGCGACCAGCGGCGGCCTGCCGTGCTCGCGACGGCGAGACCGTCAACGCCGCGGTCCGCGCCGATATCGACGCTGCTTTCAGCGTCCTGGTTGGCCTGCTCAAATAACCGTGCGCCGCCGTTCTCGCACATGCAGAGACGTGGATACGGCCGGCTGCATTGCCTTATGCGGGCGCTCGCTGGATAGTCCGGGCAATGTTCGAGACCTTGGCGATTCACTGGCCCCAAATACTGGCGATCATCTCGGTGGTGATGGCGACCATCGGCATTGCCCATGCTGTCATGACCAAGGAGGACGTCCGCGCCGCCACCGGCTGGGTCGGCATCATGGTGCTGTCGCCGATCCTCGGCGTGCTGATCTATGCCGTGGCCGGCATCAACCGCATCCGCCGCGCCACGATCAGCGCCCAGCGCCCGCTCGCCGATGGCATGGTGTCGGCCAAGCATGAACGCGACGTCGCCCTCGAAGAGGCGTTGATCATCGAACGCTATGGACAGCGGTTCACCGGCCTCAGGACGCTGGGCGACAGGGTGGCGCGGCGAACGCTCAACCCGGGAAATGCAATCGAGGTGCTGGAAAGCGGCGACGAGGCCTACCCGGCCATGTGCGCGGCGATCGACGGGGCCGAGCGCAGCGTCCTGCTCGAAACCTATATTTTCGACAACGACGCCGTCGGCCTGCTTTTCGTCGAAGCGCTGGCCGGCGCCGTCCAGCGCGGCGTCACCGTCCGTGTGCTGATCGATGCCGTCGGCGCCCGCTACTCCGTGCCCAGCATCCTGGGGCATCTGCGCCGCGCCAACATTACGGCGGACGTCTTCAACGGCAACATCGTCATGGGCCTGCGCCTGCCCTATGCCAACCTGCGGACGCACCGCAAGATCCTGGTGGTCGACGGCACGGTTGCCTTTACCGGCGGCATGAACATCCGCAAGGGTTTTTCGGCGGAGTTCGCCGGGTCGAAAAGCGCCAGGGATACGCATTTCCAGGTCACCGGCCCCGTTGTCGCCGATCTCTTCTCCGTCGCCGCCGAGGACTGGCGCTTTGCCACCAAGGAGGCGCTGAAGGGCGATGCCTGGCGGATCACACCGGTTTCGCCACCCGCCGGCCAACCGATGCTGGTGCGTGCGGTCGCATCCGGACCGGATGCAAGCAACGAAACCAACCACAAACTGCTGATCGGCGCCTTCTCGGTCGCGCGCAAGTCGATACGGCTGATGTCGCCCTATTTCCTGCCGGACCGGGAATTGATCAGTGCCTTGATCACCGCGGCCAGGCGCGGCGTCGAGATCGATGTCGTGGTGCCGGCGGTGAACAACCTCTTCCTTGTCGATCGCGCCATGACCGCGCAATTCGACCAGATCCTGAAGAATTATTGCCGCATATGGCGCACGGAAGGGCCCTTCGACCATTCCAAGCTGCTTTCGATCGACGGCGTGTGGGCCTATGTCGGGTCCTCCAACCTCGATGCCCGCTCGCTGCGGCTCAACTTCGAGATCGACCTTGAGGTCCTCGATGCGGCTTTTGCCACCGAGATCGAGACCCGGATCGGATCGGCGATCGAAACGGCCGTCCCAGTCACGCTGGCCTCCTTGCGGGCGCGTCCGTTCATCATCCGGCTGTTCGATCGCATGCTCTGGCTGGGGTCGCCCTATCTCTAGGAGAAACTATCTCTGGGAAAAACCTGTCTTTAAGAAAACGACGTGTTTACCGGATAGGGTGTCGCCAACCATGGAACATCGGCTGAAAGACTCTATTTCTAGGTGCATGGTGAGAACAGCAAGGACGATCGGCGCGCGATGCGAATGAACGGGCGCAGCCTGCCGGCCAATATGCTCCTGTCCATTCGCGACCGGCGGATGCGCAAGGCCAACGCCTTCTCGGCGAAGAAGGACGGCGTCACCGGGACGCTGGTCGCCTCCTACAACGTCCACAAATGCATCGGCGTCGACCGCAAGTTCGATCCCGACCGCACCAGCCGCGTCATCCGGGAGATCGCCCCCGACGTCATCGCCCTGCAGGAGGCCGACAATCGTTTCGGCGACCGTGACGGGCTTCTCGACCTGCACCGTCTAGAACTCGAAACCGGCCTCGTGCCGGTGCCCATTTCGGCAACGGGCAAAGGCCATGGCTGGCACGGCAATGTCCTGCTGTTCAAAAGGGGCGTCGTTCGCGACGTGCATCAGATCAGGCTCCCGGGTCTCGAACCGCGCGGCGCGGTGGTCGCGGAAATCGATCTCGACGGAAATCAGTCCTTGCGCATCATCGCGGCCCATCTGGGCCTGCTGCGCCGCTCCCGCTCGCAGCAGGCCCAGGTCGTACTGGATATCATGAACAGTCCCGACGAGAAGCCGACGCTCCTGCTCGGCGACCTGAACGAATGGCGGCTCGGCAACCGCTCCGCGCTGAACACGCTGCACGCGAGCTTCGGCCCGCAGCCCCCTGCCGTTCCCACCTTCCCGTCCAATCTGCCGCTGCTGGCGCTCGACCGGATCATGGCCAACCGGCACGGCATGATCGGGACCATCGAAGCGCATGACACACCGTTGTCGCGCGTGGCCTCCGACCATCTGCCGCTGACCGCCTTCGTCCATTTGTAATATGCGGCCGATAACGGCTTGATGTCGCCAGCGTCGCAAAGCGTGTGGATTTGAGCGGAACACCCGGTTGTTCCGCGAGTTTATGTGTGTTGAACATGCAGGAGGACAGAATGAGAAAGTTGATTTTGGCTTCGGTGCTGGCGTTTGCCGCGACAGCTGCGGCGATTGCGCCCACGCAGGCTGCCAGCGTGACTATCCAGTCCGACGACGGCAACGAATATTCCTCGGACGAAGATTCGGGAATCGTCGTGCGCCGTCATCATGAGCGCCGCTACGACAACGAGTATGATGGCGACCAGAGCGTCCAGTATGACAATGACGGCTACCGCTGGCGTCACCACCGCCATCACCGCTGCCACATCGAGACGGTCGTGCATTGGCGCCACCACCACAGGGTGGTCGAAGACGTTCGCGTCTGCGGCTGATCAACGTCTCCTGCCAAGCCGATACTTTTCGCCACCAGGCATTCCGGGCATAGCCGCCGACCTTCCAAGGTCGGTGGCTATGCTGCATTGCACAAATTTGCGGCCTTGCTCATAATGCGGGCATGGTCCGAACTTCCCTCGCCGTCCTGGTGATCGACGAAAACCGCATCCGCGCTTCGATAATCGAAGCCGGATTGCGCGAGGCGGGTCATCAGCTGGTCACCATCATCCATGACGTCTCGGGCATTGCGCGCCGCATTGCCGAGATCGAACCCGACGTCATCGTGATCGACCTTGGCAATCCCAACCGCGACATGCTGGAAAACATGTTCCAGCTGTCGCGGGCCGTAAAGCGCCCGATCGCCATGTTCGTCGATCGCTCGGATCAGGCCTCGATCGAGGCCGCGGTCGATGCCGGCGTTTCGGCCTATGTCGTCGACGGGTTGAGGCAGGAGCGCGTCAAGCCGATCCTCGACATGGCGGTGAGCCGCTTCAACGCTTTCTCGCGCATGGCACGTGAACTGGAAGAGGCGCGCAGCGAACTCGAGAGCCGCAAGGTGATCGACCGCGCCAAGGGCATCTTGATGAAGTCGCGCGGCCTGACCGAAGAGGCCGCCTACTCGCTGCTGCGCAAGACCGCGATGAACCAGAACCGCAAGATCGGCGACATCGCCCAAAGCCTGGTGACTGCCGCCGGGCTTCTCGGACCGGCGGAGGACGAATGAGCATGGGCGCCGAGCACCAGATCACCGCCGGCTTCATGCCGCTTTTCGATAGCGCCGTGCTGGTCGCGGCCGCCGAACTGGGCTTTGCCGCGCGCGAAGGCATCGATCTCACCCTGCACCGCGAGACCTCCTGGGCCAACATCCGCGACCGCATCGCCATCGGCCATTTCGACCTCGCGCACATGCTCGGACCGATGCCGCTCGCCTGCAATCTGGGCCTCACCCCACTCGCCTCCGAAACCATCGTGCCCTTTTCGCTGGGGCTCGGCGGCAACTGCGTCACCATCTCCAACGCCGTCTGGGCCGGCATGGCGGCGCACGGTGCCGTACCCGATCTCGATCCGGCCCGTGCCGGCGCGGCACTTGGCGCCTTCATCCGCGAGCGGGCCGGCGCCGGCCGGGACCCGCTGCGTTTCGCCGTCGTGCATCCGCATTCCGGGCACAATTACGAACTGCGCTACTGGCTTGCCGCCTGCGGCGTCGATCCATCGCGCGAGATCGAGATCGTCATCGTGCCGCCGCCCTTCATGGCCGACGCGCTGGCCGCCGGCCGCATCGACGGCTATTGCGTCGGCGAGCCCTGGAACAGCGCCGCGGTGGCGGCCGGCACCGGCCATATCGTCACCGTCAAGGCACGGATATGGCGCAACAGCCCGGAGAAGGTGATTGGCGTGCGCAAGGCCTGGGCCGAGCAGGTCCCCGAGGCGTTGGCGGCCCTCTTGCGCGCATTGCATCACTCGGCGCGCTGGTGCCAGGATCCGGCGAACCGCGACGAACTGGCTGCGGTGATGGCGCAACGTGGCTTCCTTGGCCTGCCGCCGGCGGTCCAGATGCCGATCCTGACCGGCCATCTCCGGCTGGGCGGCGAGGCCGAGCTGGACATCGACGACTTCTTCGTGCCGTTCGACAAGGCCGCCAACTTTCCCTGGAAAAGCCATTCGCTGTGGTTCTACACGCAGATGGTCCGCTGGGGCCACGTCGCGCACACGCCCGACAATCTCGCCATCGCCCGCGACTGCTACCGCCCAGATCTCTACCGCTCGGCACTGAAGCCACTCGGGGTGGCGCTGCCCGGCGCCAATGCCAAGGCCGAAGGCGCGCTCAAGGCCGCGACCGCGGTAGGCGCGACGGGAGCCGGTCTCATGCTCGGACCGGACGGTTTCTTCGATGGCCAGATCTTCGATCCAGACGAGATCGACGCCTATATCGAGAGGCAAAAATCAGCCATCGGGGAAGCCTGATCATTTTAGCGCCATGCTTGTGCATTGCATAAAAATTATGCGCTCGAAAGGTGAGCTGACCAATGTTTGACCTCAGTCGCGACGGATCGGGTCGCCCCAGAAAGTCCCCATCGTATTGATTCCATTTGAATTTTTCGGCCAGAGGTAAACTGGCACGGTTCCTGCTTTGAAATAAACGAGCCTTCACGGGCAATGGAACAGGCGTCCAATGGCGGGCGCCACAGGCAAAGCTGCCGCTCAGGTCACTGCGCAATCCCCAGGGATGCGCGAAGCCTGGCCGGCGGCTTTTTTGTTTTTGGCCGAACACGCAATCGACGGCGCTTCAACCGCGCTCAACCGGAGACGACGATGACGAAACGGATCGGAACTGGCACGTCCCTCAAGGATTTCACCCGCCGCGATTTTCTGGCCAGCAGCGCGCTGACGGCAGGACTGTTCCTCGCCGCAAAGACATTGTTTCCCGCCGGCGCTCATGCCGAAGGGAAAGGTCCCGAAGTAACCGGCGCCAAGCTCGGCTTCATTGCGCTGACCGATGCCGCGCCCCTGATCATCGCCAAGGAGAAGGGCCTGTTCGCGAAATCCGGCATGCCTGATGTCGAGGTGCTCAAGCAGGCCTCCTGGGGCGCGACGCGGGACAATTTGGTGCTCGGCGGCGAAGCCAATGGCATCGACGGCGCCCACATCCTGACGCCGATGCCTTACCTCATGCACACCGGCAAGGTGACGCAGAACAACCAGCCGCTGCCGATGGCGATCGTCGCCCGCCTCAACTACGACTGCCAGGGCATTTCGGTCGCACAGGAATATGCCGCGACCGGCGTTGGCCTCGATGCCGCCAAGCTGAAGGACGCCTTCGCCGCCAAGAAGGCCGAAGGCAAGGAGGTCAAGGCCGCCATGACCTTCCCGGGCGGCACCCATGATCTGTGGCTGCGCTACTGGCTGGCGGCCGGCGGCATCAACCCGGACAAGGACGTCTCGACCATCGTCGTGCCACCACCGCAGATGGTGGCCAACATGAAGGTCGGCAATATGGACGTGTTCTGCGTCGGCGAGCCGTGGAACGAACAGCTTGTCCATCAGGGCGTCGGCTTCACCGCCGCCACGACCGGCGAACTCTGGAAGGGCCATCCGGAAAAGGCGCTCGGCCTGCGCGCCGCCTTCATAGAAAAATATCCCAACGCCACCAAGGCGATCGTCATGGCGGTGATGGCGGCACAGCAATGGTGCGACGCCAAGGAAAACAAGGACGAGATGGCCGCCATCATCGGCAAGCGGCAATGGATGAATGTGCCCGTCGCCGACATTATCGGCCGCCTCAAGGGCGACATCAACTACGGCAATGGCCGGGTCGCCAGCGCCACCGACCTCTACATGAAATTCTGGAAGGGCGGCGTCTCCTACCCGTTCAAGAGCCACGATAGCTGGTTCCTCGCCGAAAACATCCGCTGGGGCAAGTTCGCGCCGACCACCGACATCAAGGCGCTGGTCGACCAGGTCAACCGCGAGGATATCTGGCGCGAGGCGGCCAAGGAACTCGGTGTCGCCGCGAGCGACATCCCGGCCTCGTCCTCGCGCGGCGTCGAGACCTTCTTCGACGGCAAGACTTTCGATCCGGCCAACCCCTCGGCCTATCTCGACAGCCTGACCATCAAGGCATCGGCTTAGTCAGGCCGTTTGTACCCAACGCAAACGGCGCCAGCGCCGTTTGGCGCTCAGTACCGCACCAGCACACCACGGAGTATCCCCAGGACATGTCCATCCAAGCCGTCGAGGACACCAAGGTGAAAGCATTCCCGGCCAAGTCAGCCGAGGTGGTCGCCTTCACCGCCAAAGCGCGGCGCCGTGTCGATCCGGTGGCGGTTGCCACCAGGGTGGCCAGCGTTCTCGTCCCGCCCGCCATCGTCATCGCCCTTCTGCTTGTCGTCTGGCAGGTCGCCTGCTCGTCACCGACGGCAAGCCTGCCGCCGCCGAGCCAGGTGTGGAACGAGGCCTATGACCTGATCGCGCATCCGTTCTTCGACAACGGCCCGCAGGATATCGGTCTTGCCTGGCGGGTGCTGATCTCGCTGCAGCGCGTCGCCATCGGCTTCGGCATGGCGGCGGTCGTCGGTGTGGCGCTCGGCGCGCTGGTCGGCCAGTCGATCTGGGCGATGCGCGGCCTCGATCCAGTGTTCCAGATCCTGCGCACCGTGCCGCCGCTCGCCTGGCTGCCGCTGTCGCTCGCCGCCTTCCGCGACTCCAACCCGTCGGCTCTGTTCGTGATCTTCATCACTTCGATCTGGCCGGTCATCATCAACACCGCCGTCGGCGTGCGCAACATCCCGCAGGACTATCGCAATGTCGCCCGCATCCTGCGGCTGAACCAGCTCGAATTCTTCGTCAAGATCATGGTGCCGGCCGCTGCGCCTTACATCTTCACCGGCCTGCGCATCGGCATCGGCCTGTCCTGGCTCGCCATCGTCGCGGCCGAAATGCTGACCGGCGGCGTCGGCATCGGCTTCTTCATCTGGGACGCGTGGAATTCGTCACGGCTGCCCGACATCATCGTCGCGCTCGCCTATATCGGCGTCACCGGCTTCTGCCTCGACCGCCTGGTCGCGGCGGTCGGCGCCTTTGTCACCCGCGGCACGACGGCAAAGTGAGGAGAGCGCCATGACCGCCTATCTCAAGCTCGACCATATCGACAAATCCTTCGCTCGTGGCAGCCAGGTAAGCGATGTGCTGAGGGACATCCGGCTGACCATCGACAAGGGCGAATTCGTCTCCATCATCGGCCATTCCGGTTGCGGCAAGTCGACCTTGCTCAACCTGATCGCCGGCTTGACCAAGGTTTCCGCCGGCGCGGTGTTGCTGGAGGACAAGGAGGTCGACAGCCCCGGCCCCGAGCGCGCCGTTGTGTTCCAGAACCACTCGCTGCTGCCGTGGCTGACCGTCTACGAGAACATCAATCTGGCGGTGTCGAAAGTCTTCGGCCGCTCGAAGAGCAAGGCCGAGCGGCATGACTGGATCATGCGCAATCTCGACCTCGTGCAGATGGCGCATGCGAGCGACAAGCGGCCGGCCGAAATCTCCGGCGGCATGAAACAGCGCGTCGGCATTGCCAGGGCGCTTGCCATGGAACCCAAGATCCTGCTGCTCGACGAGCCGTTCGGCGCGCTCGACGCCTTGACCCGCGCCCATCTGCAGGACGCTGTGATGGACATCCATTCCAGGCTCGGTTCGACGACGATTATGATCACGCATGACGTCGACGAGGCGGTGCTGCTGTCCGACCGCATCGTCATGATGACCAACGGCCCGGCGGCGACCGTCGGCGAGGTGCTGCCCGTGCCGCTGGCGCGGCCGCGCCGACGCATCGAACTTGCCTCCGACCGGACATTCCTGCGTTGCCGCGAGGCGGTGCTGAAGTTTCTCTACGAACGCCACCGCTTCGTCGAAGCCGCGGAGTAACGCCATGACCGAAAAACTCGTCATCATCGGCAATGGCATGGCGCCCGGGCGCATGCTGGAGCATCTGCTGGAACAGGCGCCAGGCCGCTACGCGGTCACCATCTTCAACGCCGAGCCCAGGGTCAATTACGACCGCATCATGCTGTCGCCGGTGCTCTCCGGCGAGAAGGCCTATGAGGAAATCATCATCCATGGCGACGGCTGGTACATCGCCAATGACATCACCCTCTACAAGGGCCACAAGATCATGGCCATCGACCGGCAAGCGAAGACCGTCACCTCCGACCACGGCGTCACCGAGCCTTACGACAAGCTTGTCATCGCCACCGGCTCGGTGCCGTTCATCATCCCGGTGCCCGGCCACAATCTGCCGGGCGTGCTGACCTACCGCGATCTCGACGACGTTCAGGCGATGATGCTCGCCGCCCAGTCGCGCGCCAAGGCCGTCGTCATCGGCGGCGGCCTGCTCGGATTGGAGGCGGCGGCCGGCCTCAACGCGCAAGGCATGGATGTCACCGTGCTGCACGTCATGCCGACGCTGATGGAGCGCCAGCTCGATCCGGCCGCCGGCTACCTCCTGCAGCGCGCGGTGGAGCAGCGCGGCATCAAGGTCGTCACCAAGGCCAACACGCAGGCAATCACCGGCAATGGCAAGGTCGAGCGGGTGGAACTCGCCGACGGCACAATCATCCCGGCGACGCTGGTCGTCATGGCGGTAGGCATCCGGCCGAACGCGGCACTGGCCAAGGATGCAGGCATTGCCGTCAACAGAGGCATCGTCGTCGATGCCGGGATGCGCAGCAACGACCCGGATATCTACGCACTCGGCGAATGCGCCGAGGTGGGCGGCATGGTCTACGGGCTGGTGGCGCCGCTCTATGAGATGGCGCGTGTCGCCGCTCATCAGCTTGCCGGCGACGAGACCGCCGCCTTCGTCCACATGGACACGCCGACCAAGCTGAAAGTCACCGGCATCGACCTCTTCTCGCTCGGCGACTTCGCCGATGGCGACGACCGCCAGGAGATCGTGCTGCGCGACGCCTCGGCCGGCGTCTACAAGCGGCTGGTGCTCAGGGATGACCGCATCATCGGCACCGTGCTCTATGGCGAGACATCGGACGGCGCCTGGTTCAACGACCTGAAGAAGAAACAGACCGACATATCGCAGATGCGCGATACGTTGATCTTCGGCCAGTCCTACCAGGGGGGTGCCCCGCTGGACCCTATGGCGGCCGTTGCAGCCTTGCCGGATGATGCGGAAATCTGCGGCTGCAACGGCGTCTGCAAGGGCAAGATCACGGGCGCGATCACGGGCAAGGGCCTGACTTCGCTCGACGACGTGCGCGCCCACACCAAGGCGTCGGCGTCTTGCGGCTCCTGCACCGGGCTGGTCGAAAAGCTGATGGTGCTGACCCTTGGCGACACCTACAACCCGGCCGCCGTGCAGCCCATGTGCTCCTGCACCGTTTTCGGCCATGACGACGTGCGCAGGCTGATCAAGGCCAAGGGACTGAAGACCATTCCGGCGGTCATGCAGGAGCTGGAGTGGAAGACCTCCTGCGGCTGCGCCAAATGCCGGCCGGCCCTTAACTACTACCTCGTCTGCGACTGGCCGGACGAGTATGCCGACGACTACCAGTCGCGCTTCATCAACGAGCGCGTCCACGCCAACATCCAGAAGGACGGCACCTATTCGGTGGTGCCGCGCATGTGGGGCGGCGTCACCAATGCGGCCGAACTGCGCGCCATCGCCGACGTCGTCGACAAATTCGAGATTCCGATGGTCAAGGTCACCGGCGGCCAGCGCATCGACATGCTGGGCATCCGCAAGGAGGACCTGCCGGCGGTGTGGGCCGATCTCGGCCAGGCCGGCTTCGTTTCGGGCCATGCCTATGCCAAGGGCCTGCGCACGGTGAAGACCTGCGTCGGCTCGGACTGGTGCCGCTTCGGCACGCAGGATTCGACAGGTCTCGGCATCCGCATCGAGAAGTTCATGTGGGGCTCGTGGACGCCGGCCAAGGTCAAGATGGCGGTGTCGGGCTGCCCGAGGAATTGCGCCGAGGCGACCTGCAAGGACGTCGGCGTCATCTGCGTCGATAGCGGTTACGAGATCCATTTCGCCGGCGCCGCCGGGCTCGACATCAAGGGCACGGAAGTGCTCGGCCTGGTCAGGACCGAGGACGAGGCGTTGGAGCATATCGTGGCGCTGACACAGATGTATCGCGAGCAGGGCCGCTATCTCGAACGCATCTACAAATGGGCCAAGCGCATCGGCATCGCCGAGATCAAGCGCCAGATCATGGACGATGGCGAGAAGCGCAAGGCCTATTACGACCGCTTCATCTTTTCGCAGAAGTTCGCCCAGGTCGATCCATGGTCCGAGCGCGTGTCCGGCAAGGACAAGCACGAATTCCGGCCGATGGCTTCGGTAGGATTTGCGCAGGCGGCGGAGTGATGGAGATGTTTGCGCGAGGCACCCCCCTCTGGCCTACCGGCCATCTCCCCCGCAAGGGGGGAGATCGGATGTCATATCTGCTTTCGCCAATCTCCAGCGCTGAAGAAAATGCGCCTGCGCTCAAGCTGCCAATCTCCCCCCTTGCGGGGGAGATGTCCGGCAGGACAGAGGGGGGCGCCTTGGCGCAATCCTATCAAGCAAAGGCACACCTATGACCTGGACATCGATCGGCACCCTCTCCGACATTCCCCGCCGTGGCGCGCGCTGTGTCGCCACCCCGCAAGGCAAGATCGCTGTCTTTCGCACCGCCGAGGATCAGGTTTTCGCTATTGACGACCATTGCCCGCACAGGGGCGGACCGCTGAGCCAGGGCATTGTCCATGGCGCGGCGGTGACCTGCCCCTTGCACAATTGGGTGATCTCGCTGGAGACGGGTAAGGCGCTTGGCGCCGACGAAGGCGCCGTGCGCACGATTCCCGTGAAGCGGGAGGGCGAGCACCTGTTCGTCGCGCTGGAAGCGCTGGCCAGCCGCGCGGCCTGAACCATGGAGATTGACGCAGCGCGCGAGGTGAGGACCACCTGCCCCTATTGCGGGGTCGGCTGCGGCGTGCTGGCGAAGATCACCGCGGACGGGCAGGTATCTGTCCGCGGCGATCCCGATCATCCCGCGAATTTCGGCCGGCTCTGTTCCAAGGGCTCCGCACTGGCCGAGACGATCGACCTCGACGGCCGGCTGCTCCATCCGCAAATCCACGACCGCCCCGCCGGCTGGAACGAGGCGCTCGACGTCGTCGCCTCGACCTTCCAGCACACCATCGCCGAACATGGCCCCGACGCGGTCGCCTTCTACGTCTCCGGCCAGTTGCTGACCGAGGATTATTATCTCGCCAACAAGCTGATGAAGGGGTTCATTGGCTCGGCCAACATCGACACCAATTCGCGGCTCTGCATGGCTTCGTCGGTTGCCGGCCATCGCCGCGCGTTTGGTTCGGACACTGTGCCGGGAACCTACGAGGATCTGGAGCTGGCCGACCTGATCGTGCTGGTCGGCTCCAATCTCGCCTGGTGCCATCCCGTGCTCTATCAGCGCATCGCGGCTGCCCGGGAAAAGCGGCCCGAGATGAAGATCGTGCTGGTCGATCCGCGCCGTACCATGACATCAGACATCGCAGACATGCATCTGGCGATCGCGCCGGATGGCGACGTCGCCCTGTTCACCGGCCTGCTCGCCTGGCTCGGCCAGCACAATGCGCTCGACCGTGCCTATATCACGGCGCATACGGCCGGATTCGGACAAGCCCTGTTCGCCGCCTCGACGCTGGACCTTGCCGGCGTCGCTGCCGCCACGGGCCTCAGCGAGGACGAACTTAGCCGTTTCTACAGCCTGTTCGCCAGGACGGAAAAGACCGTCACCGTCTACAGCCAGGGCGTCAACCAGTCGTCCCAGGGCACCGACAAGGTCAACGCCATCATCAACTGCCATCTCGCCACCGGCCGCATCGGAAAAGCGGGCGCCGGCCCTTTCTCGGTCACCGGCCAGCCCAACGCCATGGGCGGCCGCGAGGTCGGCGGCATGGCCAACATGCTCGCCGCCCACATGGAGATCGAAAACCCCGGGCATTGCGAACGCGTGCAGCGCTTCTGGAAGGCGCCGGCGATTGCCGGGGAGCCCGGTCTCAAGGCGGTCGAGATGTTCAAGGCGGTGGCCGATGGGCGCATCAAGGCGTTGTGGATCATGGCCACCAACCCGGTCGATTCCATGCCGGATGCAGGGGCAGTCGAGGCGTCGATCAAGGCCTGCCCCTTCGTCGTGGTGTCGGACGTGCTGGCCGAGACCGACACGGTCCGCCACGCCCATGTCCGGCTGCCGGCCACGGCCTGGGGCGAGAAGGACGGCACCGTCACCAATTCCGAGCGCCGCATCTCGCGCCAGCGGCCGTTTTTGGCCGCCCCCGGCGAGGCGCGGCCCGACTGGTGGATCATTGCGGAAGTGGCAAGGCGGATGGGCTTTGGCGAGGCGTTCGCGCATAAGAGCCCGGCGGGGATCTTTGCCGAGCACGCCGCGCTGTCGGGGTTCGAAAATGATGGCGAGCGGGATTTCGACATCAGCGCTTATGCTGCGATCGATGTTGAGGACTACGAAGGATTGGCTCCGTTCCATTGGCCGGCACCGAGCCCAGGCCCCCCCCTCTGGCCTGCCGGCAGGCCAGAGGGGGGTGCTCAAGCTCAGCTTCAATCAGAAGGGGGTGCTCAGGCTGGAACTCGGCCAGAGGGGGCCACTTCGATTGAACGCCAACCAACCCGTTTCTTCGCCGACGGCAACTTCTACACGCCCGACCGCAAGGCCCGCTTCATCGCTCTGCGCCCAACCGTCGAGACCCGCATCACCGCCGCCTTCCCGCTCGTCCTCAACACCGGCCGGATCCGCGACCATTGGCACACCATGACGCGTACCGGCAAAAGCCCGCGCCTGTCCCAGCACATCGCCGAGCCCTTCGTCGAAATCCATCCCGAGGATGCACAACGCCACGGCATTGGCGACGCCGACATCGCGCGCGTTTCGACTCCGCGCGGCGAAGTGCTGGTCCGCGTGCTGGTGACAACGCGCCAGCGCCCGGGCAGCCTGTTCGCCCCGATGCACTGGACCGACCAGTTCGCCGCCAGGGGCCGGCTCGACACGCTGACAGCGTCGCTTGCCGATCCCGTGTCGGGGCAGCCGGCGCTAAAGCATGTCGCCGCCCGCATCGAGAAATTCACCGCTGGGGCCTTTGGCTTTGCCGTGACACGCAAAAGGCCCGTGACGATGGCCGCCGACTACTGGGCGACCGCCAGATGCCGGGGCGGCTGGCGGGTCGAACTGGCCTTTGCCAATGACGATATCGACTGGACGGCCTTCGCCGGCTCTCTCTTCGATGCCGCGGATGCCGAAATGCTCGCCTATCACGACCGCGAGGCCGGCCAGCACCGCATCGCCGCCTTCCAAGGCGAGCATCTGGCGGGTGCCTTGTTCATCGCACCCGGTCCGGTCGCGGTGTCGCGCGGCTGGGCCGCCGAGCAGCTCGGCGAGGTCCACGCCAGCCAGCGCGAACGCTTCAGGATCGTCGCCGGCCGTGCCGGTGCCGAGCGGCCCGATGCCGGCGCGACCGTCTGTTCCTGTTTCAACATCGGGGTGAACCAGATTACCGCGGCCGTGGCGGCCGGCTGCAACAGTGTCGAAGCCATCGGCGCCACGCTGAAGGCAGGTACCAATTGCGGTTCCTGCCGGTCGGAGATTCGCGCCATCATAACAACCGGTCGGGTACAGGCGGCCGAGTGAAAGGCGTCGGTCCCACCTAGGTGTTTAGTCCCGGCATCTGGTGGAGCGGATTGAGTGTGAAACGTTCGGCTGAGTGGTCCACGCTTTACAAATGAATTCGTAGGGCGTGAGGCCCTTGACGGCCGTTGCGCCACGCTGCGGCTGGATCTCGCTATTCGGCTAACGATTACGGGAAGGGTTCTAAAGCCACAGCAAGCAGTCAGCGAAATGAGACGCATGACCGTTGCCGCGGATCTGTGTCTTGGCTGGCCCTGTTCTTCGTTGGTACGTCTGGACACAGATGTCGAAGACTGGAAAATGGGGAACGCAATCTCGCCATGCGAGTTGATTCAAGGCATCGGGAGATCATCGCTGAATCTGCAAGACATAGCCGGCCATCCAGCCTTGCACCGCTACGTTCAGGAACAGTCGCGGTCCCTGATCCGCATCTATGAGGAAAGCCCGCGGCTGGCTTCCATCTTTGCCACGCAGCAACGCTGGCTATTGGGTCATGTCGGCCTTGCCATGCACTTCAGGCGCGACCCCGACGACCGCCGCAAGGACCTGACCGTGTCGCGTTTCATCGAGGTCGTGCACAAGAACGCGGTGGCCAGCCGCAACACGGCGGACGCCTTCATCAAGGAGATGCTGCACTACAACATCGCCGAGTATGTGGCGGGTGGGGACGGCCGTACGCATCCCCTGCAACCGACGGCGGCGACGATTGAGCGATTCACCGGCTGGGTAACAGCCCATCTGCGCACGCTCGACCATATCGATGGCGGCAACCGGCTGGCCAGGTTCCTCGAGCGGCCAGACATGCTCGCCACGCTGCAGCCCCTGGTGGCTGACGGCTTGCTTGCCTCAAAGCCGGTGCGCGAACCCAACCAGACCTTTTCCCTGTTCATCTGGCTCAACAATGGCGGCATCGTCATGGACTGGCTGATGTCCGGCATCAACCCCGACCATGCCGGGCTGGAGCGAATTCCGACCGGCGTGGTTTCGATCGGCGACTTCGCCAAATGGCTCAAGCTGTCGCGGACCCATCTCAGCCGTAAACTGCGCACGGCGGAGGAACTCGGTAGCATTGGCTGGCTTGGTCAGCGCGGCAATTCGGTGATGTGGGTGTCGCACGGATTCTACGAGGAATACATGATCGTCCAGGCCGCCAAGCTGGCCGTCGTCGACAGCGCCTTTGCAGCGTGTTTTTCCACCGACCGCCGAGTCCCGCCACCTCCCAACTTGTGAAGCTGATGCAGGCCTATTTGAAGCGTCGATCGCGCGGGAGCGGCGCTGGTCAGACTGGTTGCGCCTCTTCGGTATGACGTGCGCTCCAATGGCGCAGCACGACGGGAACGACGAGCGCCAGGCCGAGCAGCGAGGAATAGAGCTCGGGCGCCACCAGCAGCAGGGCGGCAAATACCAAGAGCACGTTCTCCCATGGGCGCGTTCGCACCAGCAGATAGCGCGACAGGGCGGCCCCGAGGCAGGTGATACCAAGCACGCAGCCGCCAAAGGCCAGGAAGAAATTCGGCCAGGTGAAGTCCTTTGTCACCAGCAGCAGGGACGGCGAGAAGACGAACACGAAAGGAACCAGCGCCTTGCCCAACCCTAACCGGAAGGCGGTGTTGCCTGTCTTGAACGGGTCCGCCCCCGCCATGCCGGCCGCCGCATAGGCGGCCAGCGCCACCGGTGGCGTGATGTCGGCCAGCAGGCCGTAATAGAAGACGAAGAAGTGGGCGACGATCGGTTCGGTGCCCAGCATGACCAGCGCGGGTGCCGCGATGGTCACCATGATGATGTAATTGGCCGTCGTCGGGATGCCGCAGCCCATCAGGATGCAGACCACGCCGGTCATGAGCAGGGTGAACAGCAGCGTCAGGCTCTGGGCCGAGAAGATCGACTCGGGGATGAAGGTGCCGAACAGGAGCGACAACTGGCCCGCCGTCGAGGTGACGATGTAGGATAGCTTGAAGCCGACGCCGGTCAGGGTGACGACGCCGACGACGATGCCGACGGTGGCGGCCGCGGCACCGACGGCGAGCGCATATTTGGCGCCGTCGCGCAGGCATACTACGATGTCGGCAACCGACATGCGACGGCGCGGATTTAGCAAGCCGACGGCGATGCAGAGCGTGATGCCCCAGAAGGCGGCCATGTAGGGCGTGTAGCCCGAGAGCAGGACGCCGATGAGGACGACGAGCGGGATGATCGTCGGCCAGTCCCGCTTCAGCGCCTCGACGACGTCGGGCATCTCGTCCGGCCTGAGCCCTCGGAGGCCGGTGCGCTTGGCCTCGAAATGCACCTGCATGAACACGCCGAAGAAATGCATGAAGGCAGGCACGATGGCGGCCAGAATGATGGTCGTGTAGGGCAGTTCGAGGAATTCGATCATCAGGAAGGCGGCCGCGCCCATGATCGGCGGCGTGACCTGACCGCCGGTCGAGGACGCCGCCTCCACCGCCGCGGCGAAATGTTTCTTGTAGCCGAGCTTGATCATCGCCGGGATGGTCAGCGAGCCGACGGTGACGGTGTTGGCGACCGACGAGCCGGAGATCATGCCGAACAATGCCGAGCCGAAGATCGATACCTTGGCGGGACCGCCGGCGTAGCGGCCGGCGACCCAGGCGGCACAGTCGAGGAAGAGCTGGCCGAGGCCTATGCGGGTTGCGAAGACGCCGAACAGCACGAAATGGAAGACGTAGGTGGCGACGACGCCGAGCGCGATGCCGTAGATTCCCTGCGTCGTCAGATAGAGGTGATCGACAAGCTGGGAAACGGACGCGCCGGGGTGCACCAGAATGCTCGGCATGTACCGCCCAAACAGTGCGTAGGCCATGAAGATGCACGCGATGATCGGCAGCGGGATGCCGACGGAGCGGCGCGTCGCTTCCAGGAGGAGCAGGATCAGGATAACGCCCAACACCACATCGAGCGTCGTGGGGTTGCCGACGCGGAAGGCAAGATCGTCGAGCGGGATCATCGGCACGTGCAGCACGGCCACCACGGCGGCGAGCGCCAGCACCCAGTCGAAAAGCGGTATGCCAAGCGGCCGCAGGAAGCTGGATTGCGCGGGCTGGTCGTAACCCTTCTTCACCAGCGGGAAGACGAGGAAGATCAGCGCCAGCACCATCGACAGATGGATGCCTCGGTGCAGCATCTCCTGCAGCAATCCGAAGCCGGCGGTGTAGTAGTGAAACAGCGACAACGCCACCAGGAGGAAGCCGACCAGCCAGCCCGCGGCCTGGGTCAATGGCCGGAATCGGATTTCGGAGTCGAATTTCTCCTCCAGTTCGCGAGCTTTCTCCTCATCGAACTCCATCGCGGAAAGCGTGATTTTGTCATCGTCGCTCATGGCCGGTTCCGTGTCCTGAGTTTCCAGGCAAAAGAGGCGGAAAGCACGCCTCCCGCCTCGCTGTCGTCCATCGGTCCTACGCGCTGGTAGCTCCTACTTCAGGGCGCCGACTTCCTTGTAGAATTTCTCCGCACCGGGATGAAACGGAATGCCCGCGCTGGTGACCGCGTTCTGGAGCGTGATCAGCTTGCCCTTGGCATGGCCGGCCTGCAGCGCCTTCTGGGTCGCGTCGCTGTAAAGCGATTTGACGATCTTGTAGACGAGGTCGTCGGTCTGCTTGGCGCTGGTCACCCATTGCGCGGCGACGGATATGGTCTTGGTCTCGCCGACGTTCTTGTAGGTGCCTTCCGGCACAGTGTCGGCGGAGAAGAACTTCTGCTCGGACAGGAGCTTGTCGGCTTCGGGGCCGGTGATTGGAACCAGGGTGATGTTGTTGGTGCTGGCAAGTTCGACGATGGCGCCGGTCGGATAGCCGCCGACGAAGAAATAGGCGTCCATGGCGCCATCCTGGAGCCGCTCGCCGGCCGGACCGGGCTTGAGGTATTCGGGCTGCACATCTTTCTCCGTCAGCCCGTATGCGCCGAGCACGAGGCGCGCGTCGACAATGGTCCCTGAGCCCGGCTCGTCGAGGGAAACGCGCTTGCCCTTCAGGTCCGCCACCGTCTTGATGCCAGCATCCGCTCGGGCGACCAGATGGATCGTTTCGGGATAGAGCGTCGCGATGAGGCGCAGGTCATCGGCCTTGGGCTTGCCCTCATAGAGGCCAGTGCCCGAATATGCCCAGTAGGCGACATCGGATTGCGTAAACCCTGATTCGGATGCACCCGACTGGATGGCGCTGATGTTGGCGACCGACCCGTTGGAGGACGTGGCGGTGGCGACCAGGCCTTCGACGCCGGCCGGCCCCGTTGCCGAGATGGCGTTGGCGATCAGGCCACCCACCGGATAGTAAGTGCCGGACGTTCCACCCGTGCCGATGCGGAAAAAAGCCTGCTGCGCGTGCGCTGGCGAAAGGCCGGCGGCGGCCAAAGCCAAAGCTCCTGTGCCCATGGAAAAGGTGCGGCGGTTGATCGAAACAGTCATAACTACCTCCGAGTCAAAGATCGGCAGGATGTTGCAGCAACCGGAAGGTTGTCAACCTGCGCGTGCTTTTTGGCCGCTTCCAGAGCACTTCCAGGAAGGGTGTGTTTCCGCCCGGAATCGCGTCAAAACAGGGACTTAATGGATGGCACCCGGCTCCGGGACAACGACCTGCATAAATCAGAGGCTTACAGCAGGTCGGGCGAATCCTATTCGCCGCGACATGCCTTGGAGCGGTTTAACCGCGTCGCCGGCGTCACCTGCCTGTTGGCAACAACCAGCCAAACACAAGAACCGTGAAATAAAAAACCCGCCTTGCGGCGGGTCGTCGGCGCATGTCGGCACCATGCGAAAGATGATAGCATAACTGCACTCGGCAATCAACCTCCGGTCGCAAACGGTTCGGGTGTGCAACGACACCCGAACCGGGCCGGCGTTCTCAATCGATGTCGAACGAGACGCCCTGGGCGAGTGGCAGCGCCTTGGAATAATTCACCGTGTTGGTGGCGCGCCGCATATACGCTTTCCACGCATCGGAGCCGCTCTCGCGGCCGCCGCCGGTTTCCTTTTCGCCACCGAAAGCGCCCCCGATCTCCGCGCCGGAAGTCCCGATATTGACGTTGGCGATGCCGCAGTCCGAACCGTCGACACCGAGGAAGCGCTCGGATTCCTGCAAGTCGCGGGTGAAGATCGACGACGACAGGCCGGCGCCGACCGCATTGTGCTCGTCGAGCACGGCGTCGAAATCGGAATACTTCATCACATAGAGGATCGGCGCGAAGGTCTCTTCCGTCACCGGTGCAACCTGCTTCGGCATTTCGACCAGTGCCGGGTGCACATAATAGGCATCGGGATGACCATTCTCGACCCGGCTGCCGCCAGTCACCTTGCCGCCATGCGCGGCCGCTTCCGTCAGCGCCTTCTGCATGGCGTCAAAGGCGGCCTTGTCGATCAGCGGACCGACCAGTGACGAGGTCTCCAGCGGATTGCCGACCGAGACGCTCTGATAAGCCTTCTTCAGCCGCGGCACCAAGGCGTCGTAGACGCTGTCATGGACGAACAGGCGGCGCAGCGTCGTGCAGCGCTGGCCAGCGGTGCCCATGGCGCCGAAGGCGATGGCGCGCAGCGCCATGTCGAGATCGGCCGTCGGGCAGACGATGCCGGCATTGTTGCCGCCCAGTTCCAGCACGGCGCGGGCGAAACGCTTGGCCAGGCGCGGACCGACATCCCGGCCCATGCGAGTCGAACCGGTGGCCGAAACCAGCGGCACCCTGGGATGGTCGACCAGGATCTCGCCGACCGCACGGTCGCCGATCAGAACCGGTGCCAGTCCTTGCGGTGCGTCGGTGCCGAAGCGCTTGACCGCACGCTTGAAGATCGCCTCGCAGGCAAGCGCGGTCAGTGGCGTTTTCTCCGACGGCTTCCATACCACTGCATCGCCGCAAACCAGCGCAAGTGCTGCGTTCCACGACCACACCGCGACCGGGAAGTTGAATGCGGAGATGACACCGACGACGCCAAGCGGATGCCAGGTTTCCATCATGCGGTGGCCCGGACGCTCGGTGGCGATGGTCAGGCCGTACAATTGCCGGGACAGACCAACGGCGAAATCGCAGATGTCGATCATCTCCTGCACTTCGCCGAGCCCTTCGGACGGGATCTTGCCGACCTCGATCGACACCAGCCGGCCAAGCTCGGTCTTGTGCGTACGCAGTTCCTCGCCCAGCAGCCGCACCAGTTCGCCGCGCTTGGGACCCGGCACCAGCCGCCAGGACTGGAACGCCTTGTGGGCTGCATCGATGGTCTTTGCCGCGTCGGCCGGCGAGATCGTCTTCAGCGCCGCGATCCGCTCACCCGTCACCGGACTGCGCACGATCAGGTCGCCGCCGTCAAGCGCCTCCTTGGCCACGCCCAGTTTCGCCAGAAGCTCGGCCGTTTCCTTCGCTATCGTCATTTCTGTCCCTTTCAGAATCCCGCCGCTCGTAGGGCGCGGGCCAACGCCTGCCATGCCTTCCCGGCGCCGTCGCGGCTGGAAGCGGCTGTCATGGCGTGCCATTACCTGTTTCAGGGGAAAATCGCCACCCCGGCATGGTCCAAGCCCGGGCTGCACGATTGAGCCAGGCGATGCTCGGGCCGACCGGGCGCAGGGGCTCAGTTTGCCTTTTTCGCCGGCGTGCGTACGGCGCCGTCCTTGATCAGACGGTCGATATGCATGCGGATATGGGCAGCTTCCGCCGCCGTATTGGCGAGCGCGATGGCGCGGTCGAAGGCAATGCGTGCCTCCTCGCCCCGGTCGAGTTGCATCAACAGCCCGCCCTTGAGGCCGAAGAAATGGAAATAGCCCGAAAGCCTCGGCTCGAGCGGCTCGATCATCGCCAGCGCCGCTTCCGGTCCGCGCACCTTGGCGACCGCGACCGCACGGTTGAGCGTGATGACCGGCGACGGCTGCATCTGCTCGAGCAGGCCATAGAGCAGGTCGATCTCCACCCAGTCGGTGTCCTCGGCTTTCTCGGCCCGCGCGTGGAGCGCTGCGATCGCCGCCTGGACTTGATAGGGACCTGGCTTGCGATGGCGCAGCGCCTTGTCGACGAGCGCCAGCCCTTCGTCGATCATCTTGCGGCTCCACAGGCTTCGATCCTGGTCCTCGAGCAGCACGATCTCGCCATCATCGTCAAAACGTGCCGGTGCGCGTGCGTGCTGCAGCAGAAGCAGCGCCGTCAGCCCCATGATCTCCGGCTCGGTCTGGAACAGCCGCAGCAGCAGCCGGGCAAGCCGGATCGCTTCCTCGCACAAGGGCGCGCGAGCCGGCGCCTCGCCGCTGTTGGTCGAATAGCCCTCGTTGAAGATCAGGTAGACCATGGACGCGACCGCAGCGAGCCGCTCGGAGCGCTCGACCGCGCCCGGCGTCTCGAACGGCACGCCAGCGTCCGCGATGCGCGCCTTGGCGCGGGTGATGCGCTGCTCCATCGCGCTCTCGCCGACCAGGAAGGCGCGCGCGATCTGCTTGACGGTGAGGCCGGAGACGACGCGCAGCGCCACCGCGATCTGCTGCGTTGCGGGCAAATCAGGGTGACAGCAGATGAACAGCAGCCGCAATATGTCGTCGCGGTAATGCGCTCCGTCCAGCCGCTCGGCGATGTCGCTTTCGGCGTCCTCCAGATCGGAAACCTGGTCCTCTTCCGGCATCGGCGCCTGCTTGGCACGCTTGCGCACCGCGTCGATGCCGCTGTTGCGGCCGACAAAGATCAACCAGGCCGCCGGATCGCGAGGCGGCCCGTTTTGCGGCCAGTTCTTCAGCGCCTTGAGGCAGGCGTCCTGGAAAGCTTCCTCCGCCGTGTCGAGATCGCGGAAATAGCGCAGCAGCGCGCCCATAGCCTGTGGGCGGGCAGCGCTGATCGCGGAGCTTATCCAGGCGAGTTCGGTCATGCCGGAACCCTGGTCGGATGGAACACCGATACCGGGCGGATTTCGTAGGAACCGCCGCTTGGGTTGACCTCGGAGAGCTCACGGGCGAACTCGACGGCCTCGTCGAGGTCGGCGCAATCGAGCGTGTAGAAACCGAGGAACTGTTCCTTGGTCTCGGCGAACGGCCCGTCGATGACCAGCGATTCACCTTTCACTTTCCGCAGCGTCGTTGCCGCCGTCGTCGGCAAAAGCCGCGCCACGGGCCCAAGCCGGCCGGCGTTGGCATACTTCTCCTGAACGCCGAGCAGGTCGGCCATGACCTTGTCGTCCTGTTCCTTGCTCCAGGAACAGACGACATCTTCGGAGGCGTAGCAGAGGATGGCGTAGAGCATGGACGGTCCTTTCTGTAGCAAAGGACGAAACAGTAGGGCCGATGCCGACATGGCGTCGATAAAAAAATCGAGACGCCGCGGATTCAGCGGCCGCCGATTGCCGCCGATCGGTCCTCCTGCGTCTTCAACCATCTCAACACGAGCGCTTCCTCCTCATCGAGGCCTTCGATGGATCGCTTGCGCTTGTTGGCTTCCGCCATTTCGGCAAGCAGTCGTCCTTCGCTCCAAGCCTTGAAGACCTGCGGATGGATATAGCATTGGCGGCAGACCGCGCGCGTATTGCCCAGCCGTTCGGCCACCTTGTCGATGACGTTGTTCATCACCCGTTTTTGCTGTGCCTGGCTTTCAGGCAATTCCGTCTGTGCAAACAGCGACGCGGCGTGGATGGTGCCGCCCCATGTGCGGAAGTGCTTCGAACTGAACGCATCGCCGACCGCTTCGCGGATATAGTGGTTCACGTCGTCGGAGCGGACAGGGCGTCTGTTGCCGTCCTCGTCGAGATACTGGAACAGTTTCTGGCCCGGCAGGTCCTGCGCGCCCCGAACGATCCCCGCGATCCGGCGGTCAACCAGCTTCAATTTCCATTCCTTGCCGGACTTGCCCTTGAAGGCGAAGCGCAGGCTCGATCCCTTGATATCGACATGCCGGTCCCGCAAAGTCGTCAGGCCGAAGCTCTTGTTGTCGCGAGCATAGGCTGCATTGCCGACGCGGATCATCGTGTTGTCGAGCAGCCAGACCACCGCGGCGGCGACGCGTTCGAGCGGCAGGCCGTGACGACGCAGGTCGCTGTCGATCCTGCGCCGAAGGTCCGGCAGGCTTTCGGCGAAAGCCACGAGGCTCGAATATTTGGCGCCGTCGCGCTCCTCGGCCCATTGCGGATGATAGCGATACTGCTTGCGCCCCCGCTGATCCCTCCCGGTCGCCTGGATATGCCCGTTCGGATCGGGCGAAATCCAGACATCGGTCCAGGCCGGCGGTATGACGATCGCCGCGATGCGCGCTCTGTCGGCATCGGAGACCGCTTTCCCGTCCGGTGCCTTGTAAGCGAATCCCTTGCCTGCCTTCAGCCGGCGGATGCCAGGCTCGGCATCGCTGACATAGGTCAGCGCGGCATCCCTGGCGGAAATCTGTGCTCCATTCTTGGGTACGCTATCACCGTCGGCCAATCGGCTCCGCGACGATCCGGTTCTCTGCAGCATGTAAGCTCCACGCGAAATATCCGTAGATAAGCTGCGGGCTGACCGCTGGTTCCACACCCCGTCTGAAAAGAAGGCAATCCCGGTGGCGTCGGTCAGGCCTACAATGCGCGCTGCATCTGTGTCGGCGGAAGGGACAGCCGGCGCCGCGCCGCGAGCTTGAATTTGTAGCGCAGGCATCGCCAAGCTTCAGAGCGCCGCTTCGGCGCCACTGAGGCTATTGCGAGAAAGCGCGTGGCCATGTCCAGGTCGCCCCGCGCATAATGGACACGGGCGATCTTGAGCGCGACGAGGCCCTCCCTGGCTTTCAGTGCCGAAATCGGGATGCCGCAATCGGTGAGCGTACGCAGCTCCCGGCGCCAGTCCAGGAAGCGCCGCACCGGGTTGACCGTGAAGCGATCGTCCGAACGCTCCGCTGAAACTTCGTAGATCATGACGGGGCGCTGAACCATGACCAGCGACGCCTTGCTCATCAGCCGCGCCCAGAACAGCGTGTCCTCGTCGAAGGCGAGCCCGACGGGGAACCGGGTCTCGCCGATGAGACGCCGGGAAGCCAGCACGCTGCCCACCGCCACCGAGCGTATATCCCCCTTCACGTAGGCGGAGGCGTTGGTGAGGCAGGCTGCGGTGTAGCCGTTTGGCACCTTAATCTGCCGATCCTGGCCGTTCACCCTGCGCCGGAAGGCACCGACGATCATGTCGGCCTTGGGCTGGGTTTGCGCCTGCGACAGCAAGGAGCTTAAGCCGCCCTGAAGGTGCAGGTCGTCGGCGTCGATCAGGTAGACCCACGGATGGGCTGCCTCGTCGAGCGCCAGGTTGCGGGCGCCGCCGGCGTCGCGGCAACTGGCGGGCAGCACACGCAAAGGCAGGGATGATTGCGCCGCGGCCTGCCGGGCTGCATCGGCTGTGCCATCGGTCGATTGATCGTCGACCAGCAGGACCTCGCCGATAAACCCGGCCTCTCCGCCAAGCGAGGCCAGCGTTTTAGCGATCGTTGCCGCCGCATTGTAGGCGGGTATGACGACGCTGACAGCTTTCAATGACAAACCTCATGCCTGTGCGCGGCAGCCTAAGACTATTCTCCCTCCAAGCGAATACAGACTAAGCACTTACAGGAAAAGTGTGAAACGGCGCTTTTCCGTCCGGAATTGCGCGAAATCAAAGACTTGGATCGGCTCGCCTTTTCCGTGAACCGGTGAGCTGCTCTAGTGACCGCATCGATGTTTGAGAAGTCTGCCCCATCCTTGTGAGAACTCGCGGCGCCGGCAAGTTAGTGCGCCCCGTTTCACGCCTTTTCGAGCACGACCGGGATGACGTCGACCGCCTGGTCGCCGACCTGTCCGCCAGTCGTCTTCAGCACGCCGACGATGGGCGCCACATCCGAATAGTCGCGCCCGTAACCAACGGTGATATGGTCGTTGGAGGCCCGCATGCCATTGGTCGGATCGAACTCCTGCCAGCCGGCATCACGCCCGCACCAGACCTTGACCCAGGCATGCATGGCATCCGCGCCTTCCAGCCGGGGCTTGCCTTTGGGCGGAATGGTGCGCAGGAAGCCGCTGACATAGCCGGCCGGAATGCCAAGCCCGCGTAAGCCGGCGATCATGATGTGGGAGAAATCCTGACAGACGCCCCGCTTCAGCTGGAAGGCGTCGCTGGCCCGGGTCCGCACCGTGGTCGCCTCGTCATCGTATGTGAAATCGCGATGGATGCGATTGCACAGGTTCATCGCCGTCCCTGCGGCCGAGTTTCCGATGCTGTCTCGCGCGAATGCGGTGATCGCGGCATCAATGCCCGCATGGCTGCTGGCGGCCAGGAAATGGTGCGGCGAGGCAGGCGCAAGCGACCGCACGGCGGCCAGCTCCTGTCGAAGGCGGCCGAGATCGGGCGACACGTCGAGCCCCGGCTCGGGCCGCGCCACCGACACACGCGCGCTCATCCTGATGTCGAGCGTGTCATGGGCGTCGCGAAACGCGATCGAAGTGACATTGTTGCCGAAGAAATCGGAAAAATCCGACCGTTCGTTGGGTGCCGGTGAAAAAGAAAGCGAAGCGGCGATGACACGCTGCACACCGTCAATGGTCGACGGCAGCACGCGCACCTGATGGCGTCCGCCGCCAGCAGCGGCAGCATAGTCGTAGTGGAGCAGAAGCCTGATGTCGTACAGCATGGCCATCTCTTTCTAGCCGAAATAGGCTTTGGCGAGGCTGCTGTAGAGCCCGCCTATTTCGCCCGCGAGATCGTTCAACGCCCTCACCGTCATGTCTGCCGGCTCCTTGATGGCGATGGACGTGTTGAGCTGCAGGATCTCCTTGGCCGCCGCCGACATGTGCCCCTCGCCGCCGGTCGCCGGCAACAGCCCTATCTCTGCTTTCAGCCTCTCGAGCTGGAACAGGATGGAGCGTGGATTGAGCGGATCGAGCGCCAGGAGATCGATCACCGTGCGCCGGCCGGCCTGCACCGGATATTGCCGTCGATGGGTCATCACGCTGTCGCCGATCTCCAGCATCATGTCCAGCGCCCCGTCCGGCGCCTTGCTGCTGGTCAGTCGGGCCAGCGTGCTGGCGATCTGGATGCCGCGCTCCAGCCGCCGGCCGATCTCGAGGAAACGCCAGCCAGCGAAGCGGTACATGTTCTCATGCAAAAGGCCCGAGAATCCGGCAAGCTTGCGCAGGATCACGGTCATGGCCCGCGTCGCATCGTCGCCGGGCGCCACGGTGGTGGCGAACTGATGGATCGTTTTTGACAAATCCTTGAGCGCCAGCCAGCCATCCGGCGAGAAACGATCGCGGATCTGGCCGGCGCTGTACACCGCGCTGTCGAGCGTGCCGATCAGCCCTGGCGGGATCGCCGTTTCGACATCGATGCCGAACGGTTCGAGATAATCCCTGATATCGGCCAGCAGCGGCATGTCCGGATCGGACGTTTCGGCGAGCCGCACGTGATAGGCGCGCAGGATACGCACCGTGTCTTCCGAGCGTTCGATGTAGCGGCCGAGCCAGGTCAGGTTTTCCGCCGCGCGGCTGGGCAGGCTACCGGGCCTCGTCCGGTTGAAGCTGTCGCTCTCCTGCGGCAGCAGCGTCTCGCGCTCCACGGGTCTGTCGCTGACCACCCAGACATCAGCCGCCTGGCCGCCGCGCTGCATGGCGATCGCCGTCGGGTCGAGCGATAGGCCGACGCGCGCAAACCCGCCCGGCATCACCGTCCAGCCCTCGGGCGTACGCGCCAGATAGACGCGCAGGCTCGCCGGCCGCGGTTCCAGCCAGCCGCCGACATAGACCGGCGTCGTCGAAAGCGTCACCGCCTCCTGGCCGACGAAGGCCTCGCCGTCGCGTTCGATGCGCGCCACCAGTTCCGCCCGCTCCCCGACCGACAGCGCCGAGCCGAGCTTCGTCTGTCCGTCATCTTCGAAGGCAAGTCTTGTCGACAGCGCCGGGCCGACCACCATGCGGTCGATATTGGCGAGCACATGGGCGCGCTCCGTCTCCTGCCCGCACCACCATGTCGCCACACTGGGCAAAAGCAGCTCCTCGCCCCACAATTCGCGCGCGATCTTGGGCAGAAAGGCGAGCAGCGCGCGCGTCTCCATCAGGCCCGAGCCCAGCGCATTGACGGTGGACACCGTGCCTTGCCGGATCGCCTCGACCAGCCCCGGCGTACCGATCTGCGAATCCGGGCGCAGCTCGAGCGGATCGGCGAAGGCGGCATCGAGCCGCCGCCACAGCACGCTGATGGGCATCAGGCCGGACACGGTCCGCACCATCAGCCTGCCGCCGGAAACGGTCAGGTCCTCGCCTTCGAGCAGCATGATGCCGAGGTAGCGGGCGATATAGGCGTGTTCGTAATAGGTCTCGTTGAGTGGCCCCGGCGTCAGGATGGCGACGCGGCCGTCGCTCTCCTTTGCCATGCCGATCAGCGCATCGCGAAAGCGGCGGAAGAAGCCGGCGAGCCGGTGCACATGCATCTCGCCATAGATGTCGGACAAAGCGCGCGTGGTGGCGACCCGGTTTTCCAGCGCGAAGCCGGCGCCCGAAGGCGCCTGGGTGCGGTCGCCCAGCACCCACCAGCGGCCGTCCGGACCGCGGCCGAGTTCGAAGGCGCAGAAGTGCAGGAAATGCCCTCCGGCCGGCCTGGTGCCGACCACGGGCCGCAAATATTCAGGGCTCGCCGCGATCAGTCCTGCCGGCAGGATGCCTTTTTCGACCAGCCGGTTCGGCCCGTGGATATCGGCAACAATTTCCTCGAACAGTTCGGCGCGCTGCACCAGGCCGGCGCTGACCGCCTGCCACTCGCTGTCCTCGATGAGCAAGGGAATATGCGCCAGCGGCCATTCGCGCTCGTTGGCGCCCGCCTTGTCGTAGACGCGGTAATAGACACCGGCATCGCGCAGATACTGATCGGCGCGGGCGAAGCGCTGGCCGAGCTTTTCGGCCCCGAGGTCGTCGAGCGCTTCGACAAAATGCTTCCAGACCGGACGGGGATTGCCTGACGCGTCGACCATCTCGTCGACGACGCCGTCGATCGGCTGGTAGTGCTCCAGCAGGCTATGGGCCTGCGGCTTGCCGCGCACCCTTTTGTGATTCCCCTTTGCCATGTCAGATCACAGTCTTGGTGGACGCCTGAGGTCAAGGGTCATCGGGAAATCTTCCGCCGGCTGTTCCTCGCGCAACACATAGCCCGAGGGTGTGTGGCCGCGCGGTTCGAAGCGGGCGAGCCGCCGTGCCTCCGCCTCGTTGCCGTTGACGGGGAAAGTGTCGTAGCTGCGCCCGCCGGGATGCGCGACATGGTAGACGCAGCCACCGATTGCCCGGCCGGACCAGCGGTCATAGATGTCGAACACCAGCGGCGTGTTGACCGGCAGCGCCGGATGCAGGCCCGAGGCCGGCTGCCAGGCCTTGAAGCGCACGCCGGCCACCGCGACCTCTCTGTTGTCGGTAACCCTCATCGGCACGATGCGGCCGTTGCAGACGATCGCATGACGCTCCGGATTGAGGCCTTCGGTCCTGACCTGCAGCCGTTCGACCGAGGAATCGACGAAGCGCACGGTGCCGCCGATCGCGCCCTGCTCGCCCATGACATGCCATGGTTCCAGCGCTTGCCTGAGCTCCAGCTTGATCCCGGCATGCTGCACCTCACCGCAGAAGGGAAAGCGGAATTCGAGCTGGGCATCGAACCATTCGGGCCGGAATTCGAAACCATTGAGCTTGAGGTCGTCGAGCACGTCGAGAAAGTCCGCCCAGACATGGTGCGGCAGCATGAAGCGATCATGCAGCGAGGTGCCCCAGCGCGCGAAGCGCCCGTCGAGCGGGTTCTTCCACGCGCGGGCGATGATGGCCCGCACCAGCAATTGCTGCGCCAGAGACATGCGCGCATTGGGCGGCATCTCGAATCCGCGGAATTCGACAAGGCCAAGCCGGCCAGTCGGACCATCCGGGGAAAACAGCTTGTCGATGCAGATTTCCGAGCGATGCGTATTGCCGGTGACGTCGGTCAACAGGTTGCGGAACAACCGGTCGACCAGCCACGGCAAGGGTGCGGCACCCTGGTCGGGATGCGGCACCTGCGCCATCGCGATTTCAAGCTCGTAAAGAGAGTCGTGGCGCGCCTCGTCGAAGCGCGGCGCCTGGCTGGTCGGGCCGATGAACAGGCCGGAGAACAGATAGGACAGCGAGGGATGCCGCTGCCATTGCAGCACCAGGCTCTTCAGCAGGTCGGGCCGGCGCAGGAATGGGCTGTCATTGGGCGTGGCGCCGCCGACCACGACATGGTTGCCGCCTCCGGTGCCGGTGTGGCGGCCGTCGATCATGAACTTGTCGGCGCCAAGCCGCGCCTGCCGCGCCTCGTCGTAGATCGCCGTCGTTGTCGCCACGCAGTCCTGCCAGTTCGAGGCAGGGTGGATGTTGACCTCGATGACGCCGGGATCGGGTGCCACGCGGATGACGTTGAGGCGCGGGTCATGCGGCGGACCGTAGCCCTCGATGTGCACGGGAAGGCCAATTGCCTTTGCCGCGTTCTCGGCGGCGGCGACGAGTTCGAGATAATCCTCGAGCGCCTCGACCGGCGGCATGAACACGCACAGCCTGCCGTCACGCGGTTCGACCGACAGTGCCGTGCGCACCGCGCCGCCGATCTCGGTGATCTCCTGCTCGACGCGCTCCTGCTGGCCGGTCGTCGCCGTGAACGAGGCTGCCTGCTGGCGACGGGCCATTTCGTCGGCGCCTTCGAGTTCCGCAGGAGCGGCCGCTGGCAAGATCGCTTCGCGCACGGGCAAAGGGCCACGCGGCAGCGACGGATCGACGGGCACGATGTAGGGGAATTGCGCCGGCGGCACATAGGGCAGCGTGCCCAGTGGGAGACGATAGCCGACCGGGGAATCGCCCGGGACCAGGAACAGCCGGCCGCGCCGCGTCTTCCATTTCTCCGAGCGCCAGCGCGGATCGGAGGCCTGGCTGTTCCAGCGTTGCACCGGCAGCACATATCCGGACGGCTTGGTCAGCCCGCGTTCGAAGACACGCGCCATGCGGCTGCGTTCCTCCGGATCTTCGAGTTTCGAATTCGACGGGTCGACATTGTCGGGCAGCTTGCCTTCCTTGAGCAGCCATTCGGCCGGATCCTCATAGGCTTCGCTGACCATGGACGTGTCGATGCCGAGTTCGCCGGCGATCGCCGTCAGCAGGCTTTCGGCTTGTTTCGGGCCGATATCAGCCGAACTACCTTCCCGCGCGATCAGCGACGGGTCGCTCCACACCGGCTCGCCGTCGGCGCGCCAAAAGAGCGAAAACGTCCAGCGTGGCAGGCTTTCACCGGGATACCACTTGCCTTGGCCGTAGTGGAGAAAACCGCCGGGCGCGAAACGCTCGCGCAGCCTGCGGATCAACGCATCGGCTTTTTCGCGCTTGGTTGGCCCAACGGCGGCGGTGTTCCATTCGGCGGCCTCGAAATCGTCGATCGACACGAAGGTCGGCTCGCCGCCCATGGTCAGCCGCACATCGCCGGCCGCGAGCGCGGCATCGACCTTGTTGCCGAGCGCATCGAGCGCCTGCCAGCTCTCATCCGAGAACGGCTTGGTGATGCGCGGATGCTCGGCGATACGGTCGACCCGCATCTCGAAGCCGAACTCGACATTGGCAAAGCTCGCCATGCCGGAAATAGGCGCCGCATTGCGGAAATGCGGTGTGGCGGCCAGCGGAACATGGCTCTCGCCGGTGAGCAGGCCCGAGGTCGGATCGAAGCCGATCCAGCCGGCGCCAGGAAGATAGACCTCGCACCAGGCGTGCAGGTCTGTGAAATCGACCGCTGTGCCGGCCGGCCCATCCAGCGCGACAAGATCGGGCTTGAGCTGGATCAGGTAGCCCGAGACGAAGCGCGCGGCGATGCCAAGATTGCGCAGGATCTGCACCAGGAGCCAGCTTGAATCGCGGCAGGAGCCCTTGGCCGCTGCCAGCGTTTCCTCCGGCGAGAAGACACCGGTTTCCATGCGCACGATATAGGCGATCTCGCGCTGCAGGCGGGCATTGAGATCGACGAGGAAATTGACCGTGTTGGGCGCGCCGCGGTCGACGGTTTTCAGAAACGCCTGGAGCAGCGGCCCGGCCGGCTCCGGCGTGCGGTAGATGGCGAGGTCGTCACGGATCTCCTCGGGATAGTCGAACGGGAACGCCTCGGCCGACGGTTCGACGAAGAAGTCGAACGGATTGTAGACGGTCATGTCGGCGACGAGGTCGACCTCGATCTTCAGCTCCGTCACCGGCTCCGGAAAGACGAAACGGGCGAGGAAGTTGCCGTAAGGATCCTGCTGCAGATTGACGAAGTGGTTCGCCGGCTCGACCTTGAGCGAATGGCTCAACACCTTGGTGCGGGAATGCGGTGCCGGCTGCAGCCTGATGATTTGGGGCCCGAGAACCACCGGCCGGTCGTATTTATAGTGGGTCAGGTGGTAGACGGCTGCCAGAATTGCCATGGGGCCCCGGAGATCGGCGTTTCATCAGCCGAACCCTGACACATCTGGCCGCCATTCTCCAAGGGGATGTTGCGGTGCACCTAAATTAAACGGCTATCGAACGGACAATATCATCTGGTTCGACTGGTTGCTCGCTACCGTCTCCAGCACTGATGATTGGTGGAAGCGCCTCTCCCGTCGTCATCCTAGGGCGAAGCAAGGAGCGAAGCGACGCGGCGCAGACCCTAGGATCCATGCCGTTACATTGATCGAAGAATACCAGCGGCGCAGAATGAGGTCATTCTGTTGCGATTCGGCCGTGCACACATCCTTCAGCGCAGCAGCGCTTCCGTGTCGCGGCATGGATCCTAGGGTCTCCGCGACGTCGCTTCGCGACTGCTCCGCCCTAGGATGACGAAGCCGAGGATCAAAAGAAGGCCTGTATCCCCGTTTGCGCCCGTCCCAGGATCAGCGCGTGCACGTCATGGGTGCCTTCGTAGGTGTTGACGGTTTCCAGGTTCTGCGCGTGGCGCATGACGTGATAGCCGATCTGGATGCCGTTGCCGCCATGCATGTCGCGGGCCTGGCGGGCGATGTCGAGCGCCTTGCCGCAATTGTTGCGCTTGACGATCGAGATCATTTCCGGCGCCATCTTGCCTGCATCGAGCAGGCGCCCGACGCGCAACGAAGCCTGCAATCCCAGAGCGATCTCGGTCTGCATGTCGGCGAGCTTCTTCTGGTAGAGCTGCGTGCCGGCCAGCGGCTTGCCGAACTGCTTGCGGTCCAAGCCATACTGGCGAGCGCGATGCCAGCAATCTTCCGCCGCTCCCATCGAACCCCAGGAGATGCCGTAGCGGGCCCGGTTGAGGCAGCCGAAGGGTCCACCGAGGCCCTTGGCGTTGGGCAGCAGCGCGTCCTCGCCGACCTCGACGCCTTCCATCACCACTTCGCCGGTGATCGAAGCGCGCAGCGACAGCTTGCCGCCGATCTTCGGCGCCGATAGCCCCTTCATGCCTTTCTCCAGCACGAAACCGCGGATCTCGTCCTTGCCGTTCTCGCCCTTCAACTTGGCCCATACGACGAACACGTCGGCGACCGGCGCGTTGGAAATCCACATCTTGGAGCCGGAGAGCTTGTAGCCGCTGGCGGTCTTTTCGGCGCGGGTCTTCATGCCGCCGGGGTCGGAGCCGGCATCCGGCTCGGTCAGACCGAAGCAGCCGATCCATTCGCCGCTGGCGAGCTTGGGCAGATATTTCCTGCGCTGTTCGTCCGAGCCATAGGCATGGATCGGGTACATCACCAGCGACGACTGCACCGACATCATCGAGCGATAGCCGGAATCGACGCGTTCGACTTCGCGTGCCACCAGCCCGTAGGTGACATAGCTGGCGGCGAGGCCACCGAACTCCTCCGGAATGTTGATGCCGAGCAGGCCGGCCTCGCCCATCTCGCGGAAGATCGCCGTGTCGAAGGTCTCGTTGAGATAGGCTTCCTCGATACGCGGCGCGAGCTTGTCGGCGGCAAAGGCGGCAGCGCCATCGCGCACCATGCGCTCGTCTTCCGAAAGCTGGTCCTCGATCAGGAACGGGTCGTCCCACACGAATGCATTCTTGTCGGCCATGGCTTCTCGATCCTTGAAACAGGTGAAGCCCGGCTTATCGGCTCGTGGCCTGAAAAAATCAAACGAAATTGCTTCGCGGATCAATGAGCGTTACGAATGGATCATGAGTGTCCAGCGCCGCCTTTTGCCCAATATCAGCGCCCTTGCCGCCTTCGAGGCCGTGGCGCGGCTTGGCTCCTTCACCGCCGCCGCCCAGGAATTGGACCTGACCCAGGGCGCGGTCAGCCGCCAGGTCAGGCTTTTGGAAGATCAGTTCGGCCGCCGGCTGTTTGAACGCGACAGCCGCAATGTAAGGCTCTCCACGGCAGGTGAAATCTACGCCGAAGCGGTACGCTCGGCGCTTGGCCAGTTGCGTGACGCAGCCCTTGGATTGATGAGCAATCGGCATAGTGGGATCTTGAATCTTGCCATTCTGCCGACTTTCGGTACGCGTTGGCTGATGCCGATGATCCCCGATTTCGTCGAGAACAATCCCGACATCACCATCAATTTCGTCACCCGCGTCGGGCGCTTCGACTTCGCCCGCGAACGGTTGGATGCCGCCATCCACTACGGCCTGCCGGACTGGCCGGACGCCGACTCGACACTTCTGGTGCGCGAGACGGTGGCGCCGGTGGTGTCGCCCGACTTCCTCGCCGGCCGCGCCATCGCCACGCCGGCCGACATCGGCCGCTTGCCGCTGCTGCACATGACGACGCGTCCCGGCGCCTGGAGCGAATGGTTCGAGCATCAGGGCCTGAGCGCGCCGACCGGGCCTGGCATGCAATTCGAGCAGTTCGCCACCGCCGCCCAGGCTTGCATGGCGGGCCTCGGCGTGGCGCTCTTGCCGCAGATCCTCATCGAGGGCGAACTGCAGCGCGGCCAACTTGTGCCCGCGCCTGGCCAGCCGATGCAGAGCCGCAGCGCCTATTACCTTGTCATTCCTCACGACAAGCGCGGCTATCCGCCGGTTGCCAGTTTCCGGGACTGGCTGCTCGGCCAGCTTGAGAAGGAGCCGGCTGTTCTGGCGTGGTAGCTACTTTCGCTTCAGCGCGTCCGCCAGCGCGGCGCCGAACGCACCTTGCTGTGCCGGCCGCTCCGGCTGGCGTTGCGGCGTAGGCCCGCGTGGCGCCGGCCTGCCGCCGCCATTGTCGCGCGGCCCGCCCTTCGATGCACCGCCCCCGCCGGCATCTTTACGCATGGAGAGCGCGATACGCTTGCGCTTGATGTCGACATCGACGACGCGCACCTTGACCACGTCGCCGGCCTTGACCACCTCATGCGCGTCCTTGATGAAGCGGTCGGCGAGCTGCGAGACATGCACCAGCCCGTCCTGGTGCACGCCTATATCGACGAAGGCGCCGAAAGCGGCGACATTGGTTACGGTCCCTTCCAGCAGCATGCCGGGCTTCAGATCCTTGATGTCGTCGATGCCATCGGCGAAGGTCGCCGTCTTGAAGCCGGGACGCGGATCGCGGCCGGGCTTCTCCAGCTCCGCCAGAATGTCGCGCACCGTGGGCAAGCCGAAACGCTCGTCGACGAAGACGCGCGGGTCGAGCGCCTTGAGCGCGGCACTGTCGCCCAAAAGCGAACGCACGTCGCGGCCGCAGGCGGCGACGATCTTCTTGGCCACGCCATAGGCCTCCGGATGCACCGACGAGGCATCGAGCGGCTCGCTGCCATTGGCGATGCGCAGGAAGCCGGCGGACTGCTCGAACGCGCGCGGTCCAAGCCGCGCCACCTTCAGCAGATCCTTGCGGCTGGCGAACGGGCCGGTCGCATCGCGATGCGCGACGATTGCATCGGCGAGCGACGCGCCGAGGCCTGAAACCCGCGCCAGCAACGGCGCCGAGGCGGTGTTGAGGTCGACGCCGACCGCGTTGACGGCGTCCTCCACCACCGCTTCCAGCGAGCGGCCGAGCCGGTACTGGTCGACATCGTGCTGATACTGGCCGACGCCGATGGATTTCGGCTCGATCTTGACCAGTTCGGCCAGCGGATCCTGCAGCCGTCGCGCGATCGACACCGCGCCGCGCAGCGACACGTCGAGGCCGGGGAACTCGGCGGCAGCCGTCGCCGAGGCCGAATAGACCGACGCTCCCGCCTCGCTGACGATCACCTTGAGCGGCTTCGGGCCGCTGTCCGAAGGCATGTCGGACAGCATGTCGGCGACCAGCTTCTCCGTCTCGCGGCTGCCGGTGCCGTTGCCGATCGAGATCAGCTCGACCTTGTGCTGGCGGATAAGCGCCGCAAGTTCGGCCTGCGTGCCACGCACATCGTTCCTCGGCGGAAACGGATAGACCGTCGTCGTCGCCAGCAGCTTGCCGGTGCCATCGACCACCGCCACCTTGACGCCGGTGCGGATGCCGGGATCGAGCCCCATCGTCGGCCGCGAGCCGGCGGGAGCCGCCAGCAGCAGATCCTTGAGGTTGCGGGCAAAGACATGGATCGCTTCTTCCTCGGCCCGCTCGCGCAGGTCGCGCATCAGGTCGAGCGTCAGGTGCAGCGACAGTTTGATGCGCCAGGTCCAGCCGGCGACCTCCATCAGCCAGCGGTCGCCTGGCAGGCTGGCACCGATGGCGTAGGCGTTGGCGATCATCCGCTCGACCGGCTTCACCGGCGAGCTGTCATCGGCATCCACATCGATGTCGAGCGACAGCACCTCCTCGTTGCGGCCGCGCAGCATGGCGAGCGCGCGGTGGCTTGGCACGGTCGCCCAACGTTCAACATGGTCGAAATAGTCCGAGAATTTCGCGCCGGCCTCCTGCTTGCCGTCGACCACCCTGGCGCGCAGGAAGGCGCGTTCCTTCATGTAGCTGCGCAGCTTGCCGACCAGATCGGCATTTTCGGCGAATTGCTCCGACAGGATGTCGCGCGCGCCCTCGAGCGCCGCCTTCGCATCGGCCACCTCGCCGGTGACATAGGCGAGCGCGACTTCCGCGGGCACCAGCGCACGGTTGTTGAGAATGGCTTCGGCCAGCGGCCCCAATCCACGCTCGCGGGCGATCTCGGCCTTGGTGCGGCGCTTCGGCTTGTAGGGCAGGTATATGTCCTCTAGCTCCGCCTTGGTCGCGGCGCCCGCGATCTTGGTTTCAAGCTCTTGCGTCAGCTTGCCCTGCTCGCGGATCGAGCCCAGGATGGTGTCGCGGCGCGCGTCGAGCTCGCGCAGATACACAAGACGCTCGGCAAGGTCGCGCAATTGCGTGTCATCCAGCCCGCCGGTCACTTCCTTGCGGTAGCGTGCCACGAACGGCACCGTCGCCCCCTCATCGAGCAGTCCGATCGCCGCGGCCGCCTGTTCCGGCCGCGCCTTGATTTCGGCCGCGATGATGCCTGCGATGCGCTTGATGTCGGATGCCATGTCTTCCCACTCTCGTCGAAAAGAGCGGCGACCATAAGCGCAGACATCAGGTCCGCCAACCGCGACGTTTTCAACGGCGGCGGAGGTCCACAGGAAAACGCGATGCGTTCACCGGATCTGGGTACCGCAGGAATTTGCTGATACTGAGATGTCTGCGCCGCCCCTCACCTGCCTGCCGGCATCCTCTCCCCGTATAGGGACGGGGAGAGGGGCGCTGTCATCGCCGATTTCGCCAATCGCCAACGGTGCAAAGGGGCGCCGGCGTAGCGACCAGATCCCTTCTCCCCGTCACTATACGGGGAGAAGGTGCCGGTGTCCGAACCGGATAGATAGGTAACAGAATGGACCGATAGCATGGGTGACAGTTTTCTTGTCCGCCGGAGGACCGGC
>NZ_JAIUHA010000017.1:0-62574 GCF_020164885.1 Mesorhizobium sp. CO1-1-7
CGCTGCGGCGGACGCATAGGGGGAGAACTGTTACCTATGTATCCGGTTCATTCTGTAACCCATCTATCGGCTGGACAGCTCTCATCGCGGCCTTCGCCAATCATCACCTTTGCAAGGGGAGCGCCGAGGTCGCGGCAACTCCCTTCTCCCTGTCACTATACGGGGAGAAGGTGCCGGTAGGCGGATGAGGGGCAGCGCCAATCTCTGAAGATAATCGTCAGACTTGCCCGACATCCACTCCTAAACCAGAACCAGCCCCTGCCGCATCGCGATCGCGATGGCGTCCGTACGATTGGCGGCACCTAGCTTGATCAGGATCGCGGCGACATGGAACTTCGCTGTGTGGACGGAGATGTTGAGCCGCCGCGCGATCACCTTGTTGGGCGCCCCTTCGGCCAGCAGCGCCAGCACTTCCGCCTCGCGCGGCGACAGCGCTGGCCGGGCGGCGGCGCCATCGTCGACCGTTTCCTCGCCGAACAACCCGCTATGGCTTCCATCCCCATTGGCCGCGTCACCGCGGTCGAAATCCTCATGCCTATCGGGCATCGAACGCCCTTCGCCGGACACCCGGTAGCCGGCGGCGGCCAGCCTGACGGCAGCGGCGATCAAAGCTGCATCCGTGGCCAACGGCAGCACCGCAAACACCTGGCCTTGCGGCCGGCCCGCGCGGTCCGAAAGCAGTACCCTTGGCGTCGTGATGCTGCCGACGCCGGCTCGATCGACAGAGGCCGCGCTGTTGGCGACGGCGTCATCGACGATGGCGACATCGGCGACCCCGCCGCCGGCCACGACCGGCAGCAGATCGTCGGCCATGGCAAGCGAAGCCGACAAGCGCTCGGCACGCACGGCATCGCGCAGTGCGATCAGCACCACGAGCTGGCGTTCGCCGCGCGCCACGTCAGGCCTTGTCAGCGTGTCGCTTTCCATCCGTCCTCTCAGCTCAGCGGCTTTTCGCCGATCGTCAGCACGACGTCGCGCTGTTCGCCGCCGCGCACGACACCCAGCTTCACCGAAGCACCGGCGCTGTCGGGCCCGAGCCGGCGGATCAGATCTCGCGGACCATGCACAGCCTCGCCGTTCCACGCCACGATGATGTCGCCGAGCGAGAGGCCAGCGGCCTTGGCCGGGCCATTGTCGTCGAGGCTCATCACCATTGCGCCACGCGCGTCGCGGTCGCGTACCGGATGCAGGCCGGCGCCGAGGTAACCACGTGCGACATGCCCCTTTTCGCGAAGCGTCGCCACCGCGCGTTCGATCGTCTCATAGGGCATGACCAGCGCGCGGCCACGCGGGCCGAACAGAAGCATGCCGATCAGCGCGCCCTTGGCGTCCAGCACCGGGCCACCCTCGAAGCGGCCGCCGGCACCGACAGCCAGGTTGATGCGCCGGTCGATGGTGCCGCCGCGCATCGAGCGCCAGGCCGGGCCGACTTCGCCGACCGAGCCCGATACGGCCAGCACCGCGCCCTGGCTGCTGCCGATGACTATGGCGATATTGCCTGGCCGAACGGGGCTGGCTCTATCGAGGACAGGCGCGCTGGCCGCATCCGCGGGCTTCAGCAGGGCGACGCCCGTCGAAGGATCGCGGCCGACCAGTTCGGCCTTCGCCGTCTCGCCGGAGGCCAGCGTCAGTTCGATCTCCTCGCCGGCCTCGACGGCTTCCTCGGCGGTGACGAAATAGCCGTCGCCCCAGTGGAAGGCGCTCGCCGTGCGGTGATGATGCGTGGCGAAGCTTGCCGTTCCCGGCGTCGCCTTGGCGGCGATATCGGCGATGGCATCGGAAAATGCATTCAGATTGAAGTCGCTCATGATGATCTCCTGGGTTTTCTCATGCCCCAGATATCGCTCGGCAGTACGCCAGGAGGTACTCGCCTGACGGCTAGTTGCAGGTTCGACTGGCCATCTGGTCAGGTCGCGGCGGTTCCGGCCGCTCCGCACATATAGTCACGATCAAGCCTGAAAACACGGAGCCTCCCATGGCCCTCGCCGCGCCAAAATTCCAACCGGACGAGACATTGCTCGACGCCTATTCGACGACGGTTGCCGAAGCGGTCGACCGCATCGGCCCGGCTGTCTGCCGCATCGAGCGCATCGGGGGGCCGGGCGGCCATGGCTCGGGCTTCGTCATCGCGCCCGACGGGCTGGTCGTCACCAATTTCCATGTCGTGGGTGACGCCAGGACGGTACGCGTCTCAATGCCGGACGGCGCCTCCAGCGAAGGCCGCGTGCTCGGCCGCGACCCCGACACCGACATCGCCCTGGTGCGCGCTGACGGCAGCTTCGCCGACGTGGCGCCGCTGGGCGATTCCAAGCGGCTGCGGCGCGGCCAGATCGCGATTGCCATCGGCAATCCGCTGGGCTTCGAATGGACCGTCACCTCGGGCGTCGTCTCGGCGCTCGGCCGCTCGATGCGGGCTTCGACCGGCAGGCTGATCGACGACGTCATCCAGACCGACGCCGCGCTCAACCCCGGCAATTCCGGTGGTCCGCTGGTCTCGTCGGCCGGCGAGGTTATCGGCGTCAACACCGCCATGATCCATGGCGCGCAAGGCATCGCCTTCGCCGTCGCCTCCAACACCGCGAACTTCGTCATTTCCGAGATCATCCGCTTCGGCCGCGTGCGCCGCGCCTTCATTGGCGTCTCCGCCGACACGGTAAACCTGCCGCGGCGCGCGGCTCTCTTGTCGCAGGTCTCGACCAGCACGGCGGTACGGCTGCGCAGCGTCGAGAAGGACGGCCCGGCGGCCAGGGCGGGTCTCAGGGAAGGCGACATCATCGCCGCAATCGCCGGCCGCCCGGTGACCGGCGTCGACGACCTCGTGCGCATGCTCGACGCCGAGCGCATCGGCCGCGAGACGCTGTGCACCGTGGTGCGCCGCACCGGCGTCAGCCAGGTGGCGGTGACGCCGGTGGCGCGGGCAAGTTGAGGCTGCCGTTCAAGCCCCCGTTGGCGCCTTCCGCATACTGCGCCAGGAATTCCTCGCTGGGCGGGGTCGGCTTGATGACGTCGATCAGCACGCCGTTGGGATCCCTGGTGATGAAGTGGCGCTGGCCGAAAGGCTCGTCACGCAGCGTTCGCAGGATAGGCAGGCCGGCAGCAAGGATCCGGTCATGGACCGCATCGGGATCACGGACCTCGAAATTGATCAGCAGCCCGGAAGTCCGCCCCCGCCCCTCCTCGGGGATCGTCTCGTGGTCGCCCTGAACGATGCCGAGATTGACGCGCTTGTTGTCCACCGACTGCAGATGCACGTACCAGTCGCTCTCAAACAACGGCCGGAAACCGAAATGCCTGACATAGAAGGCCGCCGTGCCGGCGACATCGCCGGTCATCAGCACCGGATAGTAGCTCGTCGTCTTCATCTTTCCTTCTCCCGTCAACTAACATACAGTCTGCATGTAAATTGAATTAACATACAGGCTGCATGTATGCAACAGGAATCCGCGCGTCGTTCCAACCGCGATCGCACAGAGACAACGCGCGCCGACCTGATCGCGGCGGCGCGCAAACTGTTCACGGAAAAATCCTATGCCGAGACCGGCACACCGGAGATCGTTGCCGCCGCTGGCGTGACGCGCGGCGCGCTCTACCACCATTTCGCCGACAAGCAGGCGCTTTTCGCCGCCGTGGTCGAACAGGAAGCCGCGGCGGTGGCGCGAGAGATTGACCGCGCCTCCCCGCCTTCGCTCAGCGCCCGCGATGCGCTGATTGCCGGTTCCGATGCCTATCTCACGGCCATGCGCGCGCCCGGCCGCACGAGGCTCTTGCTGCTCGACGGCCCCGCCGTGCTCGGCCGCACCGCCATGGACACGATCGACAACCGCCACAGCAACCGCTCGCTGCGCGAGGGTCTTGTCGCGGCGATGCGGACGCAGTCGATGAAAAGATTGCCGCTCGAAGCGCTGACCGCGCTGCTTGCCGCCGCCTTCGACCGCGCGGCGCTCGCCATCGAGGCCGGTGCGTCAGGCGAAGACTACCGTGCCGTGCTGACGGCGCTGATAGACGGACTGTCGCGCGCCTGAAGTGCCCCCGCGAATGTATCGTGCAGTCATCGCCCGGGTGCGGGGCGACGATGTCGCCATGCGTAAACTTGTCGCCGGCTGCCACTGCCCGACCAGGACATCACGATTGCCGCAAGCCGCGGCTAGTCCGTCCAGCGCCGGAACAATGCGCTGGCGTTCACGCCGCCAAAGCCGAAGCCATTGGAAATCGCGTAATCCATCTCCATCGGCCGGGCGTGGTTTGGGACGAAGTCGATCCCGTCGCTTGCCGGATCGGGGGCGCTCAGATTGAGGGTTGGCGGTGCGACCTGGTCCCTGAGCGCCAGGACCGTGAAGATCGCCCCAAGCCCGCCGGCGGCGCCAAGCAGGTGGCCGGTCGCCGACTTCGTTGCGCTGACGGCTATGCCGAAATCTTCTCCGAAGACCCTTTTGATCGCGGCGATTTCCCCCAAGTCGCCGACTGGCGTGGAGGTCGCGTGCGCGTTGAGGTGGCGGACCTCCCGTGCCGAAATACCGGCTTGGGCAATCGCGATCTCCATGGCCCGGCGCGCACCGTCGCCATCCTCGGGGCCGGAGGTGATGTGATAAGCGTCCGCCGTCGTGCCGTAGCCGGCCAGTTCGGCGAGCGGTTTGGCGCCGCGCGCAAGCGCGTGGCTCAATGCCTCGATGACCAGGATGCCGGCGCCTTCGCCCATGACGAAGCCGTCGCGCGACATGTCGAACGGGCGGGAGGCCTCCTCAGGACGATGATTGAAGGATGTAGAAAGAGAGCGTGCCGCGGCAAAGCCGCCGAGGCTGACCGTATTGATGCAGGCTTCCGTTCCGCCGCAGACCGCGATGTCGGCCTCGTTGGCGCGGATAAGACGCGCCGCATCGCCGATCGCCTGGATGCCGGCCGCGCAGGCCGTCACCGGCGCGCCGAGCGGACCCTTGAACCCATATCGGATCGAAATCTGTCCCGCCGCCATGTTCACCAGGAACGACGGCACGGTGAACGGTGAGAGACGCCGAACACCGCGCTGGTCGACGGTTCGCACAGCTTCGGTGATCGCGGGAAATCCTCCGACACCCGAAGCGATGATCGTCGCGGTGCGGGCCCTGTCATCGTCCGAGACCGGGTTCCACCTGGCCTTGGCAAGCGCCTCTCCCGCAGCCGCCAGCGCGAAGACAATGAAGCGGTCGGCCTTGCGCTGGTCCTTCGGCGCCAGGACGGTGTCTGGATCGAAGCCACCTTCGGGGTCTTCCAGCAAGGAAGGAACCATTCCGCCGACCTTCGCCGGCAGGTCCCCCACCATGTCGTCCGGAAGCTTTCCAAGCCCCGAACGACCGGCCAGCAGGCGCGACCATGACGCTTCGACATTGGCCGCGAGCGGCGTGACCGCTCCCATGCCCGTAACAACGATCCGTCGCATCTATTCTCCTATCACTTGGCCAGCGCGTGCGGCTTTCAAGCCGCGACGGCTTTGCGAACCTGAGCGGTGGCGGCACTCAGAAAAGCCTTCGCGAGATCGGGATCATTGACGGCGCGCGAGAGGACGACCGCGCCGACCATTGTCGAGAGAACGGCCATGGCTTTACCGCCGGGCGCATCGCCGTCCGCCTCGCCAACCCATGAGCCCAGCATCTCGAGGTATTCTCGGATGCCGGCCTCAAATGATGCCTTCACCTCGGCGCCTTGCCTGGCAGCATCCGAGCCAAGCGCAACCACCGGGCAGCCGTCCATCCTTTCCTCGCGATGCCCCGTGCTGAGATAGAAGTCGATCACGGCGCCAAGCGGATCCTCAGGGCTCGCCGCGGCCGCCGCCGACCATCGGTTCGCAGCGCTTTCCAATGCCCGTCTGGACGCCTGCGCGACCAAGTCGTCCTTGGACGCGAACTGCTTGTAGAACCCGCCTTGGGTCAGCCCGGCGCCCTCCATCAGATCCTTGACGCCGATGCCATCGAATCCGCGCTCCCGAAAAAGCCGGCTCGCTACATCGATCACGGTTTGCCGGTTCTGCTCAGCTTGGCTGCGAGTCACACGCATCATTCGTCTCCTTTTTTGATTGCGTTCATAATCTATATCAGTTATAGAGTACGAATGCAATCTATTTTCACAGAAGGCGATGGGCATGAAAAAGAAACTCATTATTGGGCTGGGGAGCGTTCTGGTCGCGGGGCTTGGGGTGGCTGCATTCGTCACGCTTCCCATTCGCACACAGGCAGCCGCCGTCGTGGCTGACCCGAGGCAGGAAGCACCGATCGTCAGACTCGTGACGGCAGTGGCGGTGACAGGATCCGAACGCGGCTTCACGGGTACAATTGCCGCGAGGGTGCAGAGCAATCTTGGGTTTCGCGTACCCGGCAAGATCATCGAGCGCCTTGTAAATGTCGGCGAACAGGTCAAGGCGGGCCAACCGCTGCTGCGGATCGATGATACCGATCTTGCCCTTGCCCTCACCGCCAAGCGCAACGCTGTCGCGGCTGCGCGCGCTGTCCTGGTTCAGACCAGTGCGGACGAGAAGCGCTATGCGGTTCTGGTCAAGAAGGAGTTGGCCGCAACCCCGCAGCGTTACGAGCAGGCGAAGGCAGCACTCGATACCGCGACTGCACAGCTTGCCGCCACCGAAGCGGAAGCGAAGGTCGCGGAAAACGAGGCGGCCTATTCCGTCCTGGACGCGAACGCCGACGGAACCGTCGTCGAAACGCTTGGCGAGCCAGGACAGGTTGTCGCCGCGGGACAGACCGTGGTTCGGATCGCGAACGCCGGCCCCCGTGAGGCGGTGGTCACGCTTCCCGAAACGATCCGGCCGGCGATCGGCTCGGTAGCCGAGGCGGGCTTGTATGGAGGCGATGGGCGGCATTTTACGGCGCATCTCCGGCAGTTGTCGGACGCTGCCGATCCCCAGACTCGTACCTATGAGGCCCGTTATGTGCTCGATGGTGAGGCCGCGGCAGCACCGCTTGGCGCGACGGTAACCATCCGGCTTGCAAGCCAGGCAAGTCAAACGGAAGTCCAGGTGCCGCTCGGAGCCGTGCTGGACGACGGTCAGAAGACCGGCGTTTGGAGTTTGGACGGCGCAACCTCGACCGTACACTTTCGGCCCGTCAAGCTTGTTCGTGTAACCAGCGAAACCGCCGTGATCTCCGGGCTGAGCTCGGGCGATTCGATCGTTTCGCTCGGTGCTCATCTCCTGCAGGAAGGCGCTCGCGTCAGGACTGCCTCTGAAAACAGGAGCAACTGATGAGCCTCAATTTTTCCGCGATCGCCGTTCGCGAGCGAGCCGTCACCCTTTTCTTCATCATTCTGCTCGTCGCCGCCGGCGCCTACGCTTTCCTCATGCTTGGACGTGCGGAGGATCCCAACTTCACCATCAAGACCCTGACGGTCACGACCGTATGGCCGGGCGCGACGGCGCGCGAGATGCAGGACCTCGTCGCCGAACCGTTGGAGAAGCGACTTCAGGAGTTGACCTGGTACGACCGTGTGGAGACGACGACACGGCCAGGCTATGCCTATTTGACGGTCACACTGAAGGACAGCACACCGCCATCCAGCGTGCAGGAGGAATTTTACCAGGCCCGCAAGAAGCTCGGGGATGAAGCCCGCAACCTGCCGCCCGGCGTGCTCGGCCCCTTTGTCAACGACGAATATTCCGATGTGAGTTTCGCTCTTTACGCCCTTAAGGCGAAGGGCTTGCCCATGCGGGAACTCGCCAGGCAGGCCGAGACCATTCGCCAGGACCTTCTGCATGTGCCCGGCGTCAAGAAGATCAACATCCTCGGCGAACGTCCCGAACAGATATTCGTCGAGTTTTCCTATGCCAAGCTGGCAACCCTCGGCGTGTCGGCGCAGGATATCGTCGCTGCCCTGCAGCGGCAGAACACCGTCACACCGGCGGGCTCGATCGACACAGAGGGGCCGCAGGTCTTCATCCGCGTCGACGGCGCCTATGACAGTGTCCAGACGATCGCCGACACGCCGATCGTCGCCGCGGGACGGACGTTGAAGCTCTCCGACATCGCCGTGATCCGGCGCGGCTACGAGGATCCTGCCACCTACGTCATCCGTCACCAGGGTGAGCCGACCATCATGCTCGCGGCGGTGATGCAGGAGGGCTGGAATGGTCTTGAACTCGGCAAGGCACTGGAGGAGAGGTCAGCAGCGATCGCACAGACGCTGCCTCTCGGAATGACGCTGGCCAAAGTGAGCGATCAGGCCGTCAACATCGGCTCGTCGGTCAACGAGTTCATGATCAAATTCGCGATGGCGCTTGGCGTGGTGCTGCTGGTGAGCCTGCTCAGCCTCGGCTGGCGCGTCGGCATCGTCGTGGCGGCCGCCGTCCCGCTGACGCTCGCCGTCGTGTTTCTCATCATGCTGGAAACCGGCCGGTTCTTCGACCGCATCACGCTCGGTGCCCTCATCCTGGCGCTGGGCCTCCTCGTCGACGACGCCATCATCGCCATCGAGGTGATGGTGGTGAAAATGGAAGAGGGCATGGATCGCATCAAGGCGGCGGCCTATGCATGGAGCCACACCGCGGCGCCGATGCTGTCGGGCACGCTGGTGACGATCGCGGGGTTCCTGCCGGTGGGCTTCGCGCGCTCGACGGCCGGCGAATACGCCGGCAACATCTTCTGGGTCGTGGGGTTCGCCCTCATCGTCTCCTGGGTCGTCGCGGTTTTCTTCACCCCTTATATGGGCGTCAAGATGCTGCCCGCGATCAAACCGGTCGAAGGCGGCGTTCACGCCATATACGACACACCGAACTATCGGCGCCTCCGCCGGCTCATCACCTTTGCCGTGCGCCACAAGTTCGTGACCTGCGCTGCCGTCGGCATCGTCTTCGCGCTTTCGGTTGTCGGCATGAGCGGTCTCAAGCAGCAGTTCTTCCCGACATCCGACCGTCCCGAAGTGCTGGTCGAGGTTCGCCTGCCGGAGGGCACCAGCATCGAGACGACGACCGCCACGGTCGAGAAACTGGAACACTGGCTTGGCGGCCAGCCCGAGGCCAAGATCGTCACGAGCTATGTCGGTCAGGGCGCTCCCCGCTTCTTCTTCGCCATGGCGCCCGAATTGCCTGATCCCGCCTTCGCCAAGATCGTCGTCCTGACACCGGACGCGGACGCGCGCGAGGCCTTGAAGCACAGGCTCCGTGAAGCGGTTGCGACAGGGCTTGCCCCTGAAGCGAACATCCGCGTTACGCAACTCGTGTTCGGACCTTACACGCCGTTCCCGGTCGAGTTCCGGGTCATGGGGCCAGACCCGCGGCAATTGTACATCATCTCCGAAAAAGCTCTCGACATCATGCGCGGCGTACCGGACGTGCGGCAGGCCAATCGCGACTGGGGCAATCGCACGCCGGTACTGCGCTTCATCCCGGATCAGGACCGATTGAACCTTATCGGCCTGTCGCCGGCGGAAGTGGCCCAGCAGCTCCAGTTCCTCCTCACCGGCATCCCGGTCACGCAGGTCCGCGAGGACATCCGCAACGTCCCCATCGTGGCCCGCAGCGCCGGCGGCGAGCGACTGGATCCATCGCGTCTGGCGGATTTCTCGCTGATGAGCCGGGAGGGCCGCCAGATTCCACTCGACCAGATCGGTCACTCCGAAGTTCGTCTGGAAGAACCGATCCTGAAACGCCGCGATCGCACACCCGTCATCACGATCCGCTCGGACATCAATGAGGCGACCCAGCCTCCAGAGGTTTCCAAGCAGATCATGACGGCCCTTCAGCCGCTGATTCAATCCCTGCCTGCCGGCTATCGCATCGAAATGGGTGGATCGATCGAGGAGGCAACCAAGGCCAACACAGCGCTGGGCAAGGTCTTTCCGGCCATGCTCGCCGCCATGCTGATCGTCATCATACTGCAGGTGCGATCCTTCTCGACGATGGCGATGGTCATGCTGACGGCACCTCTCGGTCTCGTTGGCGTCGTACCGATGTTGCTGGCCTTCAACCAGCCTTTCGGATTCAACGCCATCCTGGGCCTGATAGGCCTGGCGGGTATCCTGATGCGCAATACGCTGATCCTGACCGAACAGATCAAGGAGAACCGTGCCGCCGGTCTTGACGACTATCAGGCGGTCATCGAGGCCACGGTGCAACGCACAAGGCCGGTGATCCTGACCGCACTTGCCGCCGTTCTGGCTTTCATCCCCCTCACGCACTCCGTCTTCTGGGGATCGATGGCGTTCACGCTGATCGGCGGCACGGCTGCCGGCACGGTGCTGATCCTGCTGTTCCTCCCTGCACTCTACGTCGCGTGGTTCCGGATCAAGCCGGCCACGGATGACCAGGAGAATTCAACGGAGGAACCGGAAGTGCCGGCAGCAATGGCGGCCGAGTAGGGCTCCGTTGTCGCAGGAGACGGTTCGAATTCTTGCCCGTTGGCTCTGCCTGGACACAGGCCAACGGCACGAACTTGCCGCTTACAGAGGATCGTCCCACGCGAGTCCGGCCGGTTCGCTTCATCAATTCTGGAGACATGCATGAACCGTCCAGTTCGAACACGAACTGATCCCGACGAGATGCGCGCGCGCATCCTGGCTGTGGCGGACGAGCAGTTTCGCCGCCTCGGCACCCATAAGACATCGGTGGCTGATATCGCCTCCGAACTCGGCATGAGCACGGCAAACGTCTATCGTTTCTTCCCCTCCAAGGGTGCGATCATCGAGTCCGTCTGCGGGCGGGTCGTCAACGAGGTCGCCGGGATCGCCTCTGCGATCGCATGCACGAGCGCGCCGGCCCCGGAGAAACTCGACCAACTCCTGACCGCGATGCACCATCACAGCAAGACCACACTGGTCAAGGAAAGGCGCATGCACGAGATGATTGTCGCCGCCATGCAAAACAACTGCGCGATCATCAAGGCGCATACCGAGCGGGTGGTAACGATCCTCGAAGCGATTATCCGCGAGGGCATCCAAACACGGGAATTCAGGGTCGAAGATCCAGTGGAAGCAGCGCGCGCGGTCAAGACCGCCTTCACGCCGTTTTTCCACCCGATTCTGATCGAGCACCGCCTTCGACACGGCGAAGATGACGAAGCTGGCCTGCGCGAGCAGATTCGCTTTATCCTGAAAGGTCTGGGAAAGTCCGACTGAGGCGCGTGCCGTTGGTCCGGCAGGGCTTAGCGATGGGAGGAGACCAGAAGATGGAGGTCGACACATTGGTTTCGCGACGACCAGCAAAGTGGAAGGACATTATCGCGACCGGCTGTGAAGCGTGGAGTTCCCCAACAGTCTCCGAAAGGCAGGTGATCGTGTCCTTGTACGCAGCGGAGAATGCAATGGCGAGGCAACCGAAACCGTCCAATCCCGTTATGGCTGGCTCACCCACCTTGCGGGCTCACATTTGGGATGGACACATGAAAAGGACCTATGAAAAACCGACACTGCGCAAATGCGGAAAATTGACCGCCCGTACGGCGCAGCTCGTGGTTTCCGGGGTGACGCAGATCGAATGATTTTCGGCTGAGTTCCAGGATTCAGCCGCCGGCGTTCGCATCACCGTCGGTGTCCGGCTCCTCTTCGGGCACCTCGCCCGGCTCGAACTCGTTGAAGCAGCCGAGCCCGCGCTTGAACCGGTCGATCAACCAGGCCGCCGCCGGCTTTGGACTGCGATCGTTGCGGTGCATGGCAAACAGGGGCGAACTCACTTCCTTGTAGGGTTCGAGGTCGAGTTCCACCAGGCGGCCGCTGGCCAGGTCGTCGGCGATCAGCCAGCGCGGCAGCCCGCCCCAGCCGAGCCCCTCGCGCATCAGTATGTGCTTGGTGCGCATGTCGGTCAGTCGCCACGTGCGGTAGGCGAAGACGCCGTAATCGCGTCCCTTGGTGCGCTCGGACTGGTCGATCACGACAAGCTGCGTATGCTCGCGCACATCCTCGAGCGCCACCGGCTTCGGCAGCAGGGCCAGCGGATGATTGGGCGCTGCCGCCGGCACCAGCGACATGAAGCCGATGCGCACGAGATGCACGTCGACATCGCCTAGCAGGCCGCCAATGCCGAGATCGGCCTGTCCGCTGACGACAAGATCGGGGATGAGACCGAGCGTGCCGATATACAGGCGCAGCATCACGGTCGGAAACCGCGCCTCGAATGCCTTGAGCACCCGCACCAGCACGGGGGAAGGCAATGATACGTCCACCGCCAGCGCCACCTCGGCCTCCAGCCCGTGATGGTGCCCGTCGACGCGCGAGCGCATGCGCTGCAGCACGCCAATCATGCGCCGCGCGTCTTCCAGCATCGCCCGGCCGATCTCGGTCAGTTGCGGCTCGCGCGTGCCCTCGCGCTCGAAAAGCTTCAGCCCGAGCTGCGCCTCGAGATTGGCGATACCGTAGCTGATGACGGATTGCGCGCGGTTGAGCTTGCGGCCGGCTGCCGAGAAACTGCCGGTATCGGCAACGGCGACAAGGATTTGGAGCTGGTCGAGGGTCGGGTTGGGCTGCATCGTTGTATCTACTTTATGGATGGATCGTATCGAAAATATACCAGTTTATCTGATTGGTCGATGCCCCATATATGGCGGGACAATTCATCCCACTGGAGAGACCCGCTATGTCCATTCTTCTCGTCACCTCGAGCCCGCGCGGCGCTGCCTCGCACTCGACCCGCATCGCCACCGAGTTCGCCCAGAAGCTTCTCGCCGCTGACCCGTCGAACACGCTGGTCGTGCGCGACCTCGTCGCCAACCCGCTGCCGCATATCGATGCCGACTATGCGACCGGCATCTACACGCCGGCCGATGCCCGCACCCCGCGCCAGGCCGAAGTGGTCGGCGTTTCCGATGTCGTGCTTGACGAGCTGTTCGCCGCCGACACGGTGATCCTGGCCACCGGCTTCATCAACTTCAACATCTCCTCGACGTTGAAGTCCTGGGTCGATCACGTCGCCCGCTCCGGCAAGAGCTTTGCCTATGGCGAGAACGGCCCCAAGGGTCTCGTCACCGGCAAGAAGGTCTACATCGTGCTGGCCTCCGGCGGCATCTATTCCGAAGGTGCGGCCGTGCAGTTCGATCACGCCGTCCCCTACCTGCGCAGCGTGCTCGGTTTTATCGGCATGACCGATGTCGACGTCATCCGCATCGAGGGCGTCTCCAAGGGACCTGACGCGGTGGATGCCGCGCTCGCCAAGGCTACGGCCACGGTCGATGCATTGGTTGCCGCCAGCCGTGATGTCGCGGCTGCAGCGTAAGACTCTCGGTCCATGGTTTGTCAAAGGCAGGCGTTCGCGCCTGCTTTTTTCGTTCTAGCCGATCAGATGCCTCAACAGGCTGGCCGAAGCGACCCCGATCAGCACGGTTGGCAGCATGGAAAGCCGTGTCGCGGCGACCAAGGTGATGGCCAATGCCGCGAGATCGGCGGGATTGCGCGACACGAAGGCCGGCGCGATGACAGAGATCAGCACGCAGCCGGGTGCTGCCTCCATCACCGCCGTGGCGCGGGGACTGAGCACGCGGTTGCGCAGCACGACATAGCCGCCGATCCGCGTCAGATAGGTGACGCCGGCCATCAGCACGATGGTGAGAAGGGTCGCTGCGTCGATCATGCATCACCCGCCATCAGCCAGGCCGCGGCCAGCCCCGACACCGCGCCCGCCGCGACATACCAGGCGCCGGGAACGAAGAGATAGACCAGCGCCGCGACGGCCAGGCTGACAAGCCAGGGCCGCGCCGCCGCGACGCCCTTCCACATGCCGCGCATCAGCACCAGGAAGACGGCCGGAAACGCCATGTCGAAACCGTAGGTCTCGACATGGCCCAGCATCGGGCCGAGCAAGGCGCCCAGCGTGGTGAAGGCTACCCAGGTCAGATACATCGCCAGCGCGGCACCCATGTAATAGCGCGGGCTGAAGGCCGGTGCGACACCGGCGGCGGCGCGCTGTTTGGCGTCGGCCAGGCCCAGCGCCCAGCTTTCGTCGCATAGGAAGAACAGCGCCGGAAACACCTTGCGCCGCGGCAGGTCGCGCAGGAACGGCGCGAGCGCCGCTCCCATCAACAGATGGCGGCTGTTGACCAGGAAGGTGATGGCGACGATGAGCAGGATGTGCGGCGGCGACGTCCACAGCTGGACCGCCGCGAATTCCGAGCCGCCGGCGAAGTTCAGCCCCGTCATCATGGACAACTCGACCGTGCTCAGCCCTTTCTGCACGGCCTGGGCGCCAAGCACCAGCGCATAGGGGATGGTGCCGAGCAGCACCGGCGCGCAGGATGCCACGCCACGGCGAAACTCCGATCCCGAACCATTGCCGACCGTCTCGACTGCCTGTGAAATGCTCATACCCTGCCATTGGGCGGCCCCACAGCCGCCCTGCCCTGCGTTTGAAAATCCCGTGATGTCAGGGGCAAAACATACCTACAGCTCTCCGCAATTTGGTTGCGAAGATTGTTGTCTTTCGTCAGATTTTGGCATTCACTGTTGCGAAGCCGCAGGAAAATGGAATTCAACGCCATGAAGCTCGACGACATCGACAAACGCATCCTGCGGGCGTTGCAGCGAGACGGCCGCATGGCCAACAATGATCTGGCCAATGAGGTCGGCCTGTCGCCCTCGCCTTGCCTGCGGCGCGTCAAGCTCCTGGAGGAAGCCGGTATCATCGACCGCTATGTCGCCGTGATCAATCCGGCCAGCATCGGCAAGGGCCTCACCTTCTTCACCCGCATCTGGCTGAAGGCACAGGACGAGGACACGATCGAACATTTCGCCACCGAGGTCGCCAAGCTGCCGCAAGTGATGGAGTGCTATCTCATGCTCGGCGACTGCGACGCCATGGTGCGTGTCGTGGCCGCCGGCATCGATGACTACCGGCGCTTCCAGTCGGAGCATCTCAGCCGCATCAAGGGCGTGCAGAACGTCAAGACCGACGTACCGAGCCAGACGATCAAATACACATCGGAACTGCCGATCTAGGACAAGCCAGCGCAAATCCAAGGGTCTGTATCCGTCAAAGCCCTAACGTCCAGACTGGATAAAAAATGCAACCGGATTGTAGGATGGGCGCTGGTGCCGGCGTCCTTCGGACGCAAGGGCACGGCGAAGCTGGACCGTGCCACCACAAGACCGCGTTCCGGCATGGGAGAAAACCATGAACCATTCCTACCGTTGGGTCATCGTCGCGGCTGGCGCGCTGATGTCCTGTGTCGCCATCGGCACGATGTTTTCGCTGGCGATCTTTCTCGAACCCATGGCGCTCGATACCAATTGGTCGCGCGCGGGCATTTCGAGCGCCATGACACTCAATTTCCTGGTGATGGGCCTTGGCGGTTTCGCCTGGGGTGCCCTGTCCGACCGGTTCGGCGCCCGTATCGTCGTCACGATCGGCGCCGTGCTGCTCGGGCTGGCATTGGTGCTGGCAAGCCGCGCCGGTTCGCTTCTCACCTTCCAGATCACCTATGGCGTGCTCGTCGGGCTCGCGGCCAGCGCCTTCTTCGCGCCGATGATCGCGCTGACGTCAGGCTGGTTCGACACCAATCGCGGACTGGCCGTATCGCTGGTCTCGGCCGGCATGGGCGTGGCGCCGATGACGATCTCGCCGCTCGCCCGCTGGCTGATCTCCGCCTACGAATGGCGTAGCGCCATGTTCGACATCGGCATTCTGGCCTGGGTGCTTCTGCTGCCCGCCGTGCTTCTGGTGCGCCAGCCGCCGAAGCCTGTCGCCTCGGGTGCCGCCGCATCACGAGCCGCCGAAGGCGCCGGCCTCACGGTCGGCCAGGCGCTGCGCTCGCCGCAATTCATCGTGCTGGGGCTGACCTTCTTCGCCTGCTGCGCGGCTCATTCCGGCCCGATCTTCCACATGGTCAGCTACGCCATGCTGTGCGGCGTCGCCCCGATGGCCGCTGTCTCGATCTACAGTGTCGAGGGTCTGGCAGGCCTCGGCGGCAGGCTGCTCTACGGCGTGCTGGCCGACCGGCTCGGGGTGAAGCCGGTGCTTATCGCCGGGCTGGCGATCCAGGCGATCGTCATTGCCGCCTATCTCTCGATCAGCCAGCTCGACCAGTTCTATATGCTGGCCGTCATCTTTGGCGCCACCTATGGCGGCGTCATGCCGCTCTACGCGGTGCTGGCGCGCGAATATTTCGGCCAGCGCATCCTCGGCACCGTATTCGGCGCCGCCACCATGCTCTCCAGCCTCGGCATGGCGCTAGGGCCGCTTGCCGGCGGCATGATCTTCGACGCCTATGCCAGCTACCATTGGCTGTTCATCGGCTCGGCGCTTATCGGCCTGGGTGCCGCGGGCATAGCGATCGCCTTCCCGCCGCTGCCACGCAGGGCGTTGCAGACGGCATAGGCATCGCCGCACTGCAATCGTCGCCAGAGGGCAGACGGGCTTGACGGGCCAATGGCCGGTCAAGCCATGCTACCTCGCGGTCACGCCGACTTGAGAACCGTGAACGGCCGCTTTTGAATGGCCCGCTTGGTCTGGAAATTCGCGGCCGGAGCGGGACGGCCGACGTGAAAGCCCTGGACCTTGTCTATGCCGAACTGGCGCATGAGGACCATCTGCTCTTCGGTCTCCACCCCTTCGACCAGGATCTTGTGGCCGCGATTTCGGACCAGCGCGATGATGTCCTGCAGCATTGCCATGCCCTTGGGGGTGCCGCAGTCGTGAAGGAACGAGCGGTCGATCTTGACCGTATCGAAGTCGATGAGACGAAGCCATGAAAGGCCGGCGAAGCCCGTCCCGAAATCATCGAGCCAGATCCTGATCCCGAGCAGCTTCAGGTCGCTGATGCAGCGCAGGATGTCGGAATGCATCTCCATCTCCAGCCCCTCGGTGATCTCGAAGGCCAGCCTGTTTCCGGTTACGCCGGTCTCGCCCAGAATGGTCGCGACCGACGTCGCGAAGCCGGGCGTCTTGAGCTGGATCGGCGAGACGTTGACGCTGACGACGCGCACGTGATCCTGCGCCAGGAGTTCGGCGCACACCGTCCTTATTGCCCAGCGCCCGAGCTCGAGGATGGCGCCGGTTCGTTCCGCGACGGGAATGAACAGGCTCGGCGGAACCAGGGTGCCGTCGAGCATCTTGAGGCGCATCAGCGCCTCCACGGCCTCGAACCCGCCCGACGCGACGTCCTGGATGGGTTGGTAGACGAGCGAAACGAGGTCCTGGCCAATGGCGATCTTCAGCAAGGCCGCCAGGTTCTCGCTCTCGTCGCTGCTCTGGGGATCGGTCGGATCGAACAGCCGGGCACAGTTTCGGCCGCTGGCTTTTGCAAGATAGAGCGCTCGATCGGCCTCGTGGATGATCTTCTCCAGCTTGGCGGCGGTCTGCTTCCTGGTGAACGCCGCGCCCACGCTCGCCGTCACGATCGAGATGCCATCCCGGCGCAACTCATGCGCGATCGCCAGGTTCTCGATCGTGCGGCAAATGGCTTCCGCCAGATCCGCGACCTCGCCCTTCTTGTCCATGCGGGCCAGGACGATGAATTCCTCGCCGCCATAACGGCCGATGGAGCCATCATGTTGCTTGATCAGGTCGCTGAGCGCATCGGCGACCTGGATCAGGCAACGGTCGCCTTCCTGATGGCCATAGCAATCGTTGAACTTCTTGAAGAAGTCGACATCGATGAGGATCGCCGCGAAACCGTGGCCAAGCTTTTGCCAGTCGTTCCAATAGTCGCGCAGTTTTTCGTCGATCGCGCGCCGGTTCTCCAGCCCTGTCAGCGGATCCGTCCGCGACAGCCTGAGCAGGGCCTTGCCGCGCTCGGTCGCCTCCTTGTGCTGGATCTTGGCTTCCAGCGCGTTCAGGAAGACGTTGTAGCGTTCTTCGTTCAGCTTCCAGTTCACATAGGACGTGAATGTGAAGCACGAAACGTAGAAGGTGCCGAAGACCATCTTGTATATCAGCGTAGCGGGTAAAAAGTAGTTCACCACATACAAGATACACAAAATTATCGTCGACGTTATGATCGAGACCTTGAAGCGGAATGTGAAGAAGAGATTGGCACTCATCATGAAAATGGTGCCAAAGACCATATAATAGGCGACGCTTTCCTTGTTCGCGCCCATGGACGCGGGGCAAAGCCAGCCGATATAGCCAAAGATGATGGCCGCGGCGCAGGTTACGTCAAGCCAGTCGGTGGCGGCTCCCCTGCGAAGCTGTGCTTCCAGGACCAACAGTGCAGTCAGTCCGACAGCGAAGCGGGCCGTGATCGTAAGGGCGGCCACGTCGGGTATCAGCAGCAGATCCGATGCCGAAAACAAGACGTAGATGACGACGGCGATCCAGAGGCCTGGCCTGGCTTCCTTCCTTCGCTTCGCCTGGGCTTCCGTGCGGTAAAGGGTTCGAAGTTCGGCCGCCCCCAGCTCCTGGCGCGGCGGTTCCGCATCCACCGCATCGGCCACTGCGGATGACGCGCGTTCGTTCACGACAAATCCCGACTGAAGGACATTTCGCGTTCTGAACTCTTTTCCAGCTTCTGCCCCCAACGCAGACCGACTCCTTGGCGCGACACGACTTGCCGCGCGATCAAATGCAATGACGCAGGACAAGTTTCCGTTAACTCGAACCCGGAATCCCGCCCTCAAAAACCCCAAAGAATTGATATGGTTAGCGGGAAATTAATCATATCGATAGAATGCAACGGAGCCGCCGTTGGCAAATCGAGTATTCTACGCAATAAGTTAACTGACTGTTAACTATGGAGCCTTGGTGTGCAAACTGTCTTTGACGGCCAGAGTCTGATTACTGCTGAAGCAATCGCCGGTGGTCTCCGTCGAGGAAAGCCCGAGCATCATGGCGAAGCGTTCGAAACCGCTCGCGCGGAGCTGGCGCTCATCCTCCACGCCACACAGCAACAGGTCGAGCAGCAAAAATTTCCCGCCGAGATCGTCCGCCGCCTGCTGTCGCTTCTCAACGCGCTGCGCGCCAAGGTCCATCCCGACGTTTGGCAGGCCTTGATACCGGTGGCGCAGAACCACCCGATCCAGAAGTACTTTCTGGAGGATCCGCTGACACATTGGTCCTTCACCAAGCCCAGGGGTTATTCCGGCGACGCGCAGTTGCTCGACTACATCTATTGCGACCCGCATGTTGCCGAGAGCGTCGCAAGCGCCTCGGAGGTCGGCAAGGCGCTTTACAGCCACACCCAGAACGTTCCGTCATGCGTCGCCGCACGCGAGCGCCGCGATCTGCTGACCCGCTATGTCGATGAAACCGCGGCCAGGAACGGACCCGAAACGGAAGTCCTGGCGATCGCTGCCGGCCATCTGCGCGAGGCGAACCGTTCGGCCGCATTGGCCGAGGGCGGCCTCAAGCGCTGGGTCGCGCTCGACCAGGATCCCCAGAGCGTCGGACTGATCGCGCGCGACTTCCAGGGCACCGCGGTCGAGGCCATCGACGGCTCGGTGCGCACTATGCTCACCAGAGGCCACAAGCTCGGCAAGTTCGACCTCATCTATGCCTCCGGCCTTTACGACTACCTCCAGCACAACGTCGCCGTGAAACTCACCAAGACCTGCCTGCAGATGCTGAAGCCGAACGGGACCTTCCTGTTCGCCAACTACGCCGAGGGCACTCCTGACGCCGGCTACCGGGAAACGTTCATGGACTGGGTGCTGCTGCTGCGGTCGGAGGTCGACATGTGGAACATCATCAACGCCAGCGTCGACCGCAACGCAGTCGACGCGCAGGTCTACTTCGGCGAGAACCGCAACGTGCTTTACGGCGTCATCCACAAGCGTGGATAATACCCGTCTGGATGCAAACCGGCTGACGTAGGACCTCGAGCGCTTCGACCGCGGTGCTCGAGGGTTCGGTCCTCTTACGCGCACCCCAGGCTCGCTTCGGGAACGGCATGCCCTAGCCGAAAATCCGCTCGCCCTGTTCGTCGACGAGCTGGATGCCTTTCTTGATCGAGATGTCGACGGCGTCGTCCAGCCCGGCGAAACGGTCGGCGCGGATGAATTTGTGCTCCTTCACAACGCCGTCGACCTCCTTGGAGACGACGCCGCAGGTCTGGTACTGGCCATCAGCCTTGTAGGGCGTGGCGCTGATCGTGAAGCCCTTGTGCTCGACCTGCTTGGCGGGCGCGGCATTTCCAGGCTCGGCCGCTTCGCCGCCACCGCCGCCGCCGAAAAGACGCTTCAGAAAAGACATCGCTCAAATCTCCCTGTCGCCGGCGATCGCGGTTCGCGTGCGATTCACGACGTTGTTCCTCCAGCATGCGCGAATGTGCCGCCGCGTTCCAGTCCCCTGATGAAGACGGAGACCAGGAGCTCGATCTGCTGGCCGATCTCATCGGCCTGGCGGCGGTCGGACCTAGCCGTATAACCGCTGGTGACGATGCCATGTACGCTTGACCAGAGGGTTCGCGCGGCGATCCGGCGCGTGTCCTCGTCGAGATCGAAGCCGCCATCGGCAAGCACGCTGGCGATGATCTCGAACAGCCGGTCGAGCCGCGCCTCGTAGACGTCGGGCTCGGTCAGCACCGGACGCCGCCTGTTGAAGGCAAGCAGCGCCGGCCAGCTGCCGGGATGCGCCTCGACGAAGCGAACATAGGCGCCTGCCAGTGCCATCAGCCGTTGGCGCACGTCGGTGATACCACGCCTGGCAAGCTCGGCCATCGCCGCGGCGCCCGCGATCCCCAGCCGGTCGAGCAAGCGCATGTTGACGGCGCGGTGCACCCCGTCCAGATCGGAAAACAAGTTGTAGACCGAGCCGACCGAGATGCCCGCCTGTTCGGCAATGGTCCTGGCCTTCAGATTGTCCATGCCGCCCTCGTTGAGCAGCGCTTCGGCAATGGCCAGCACCCGCTCGCCCGTCTCTTCCTTGTCGAGTGCCATGCTTTCCTTCTGAATGAGCGCGCCTTGCAAATGACCTGCTGTTTTCGACCCGACGCCGCTTCGTTTACCACATCCAGGGTATCGTGAACAGTGTTCAAAAGGTCTTGAACGAGGTTCATTCCTGCTATCGGCTACTGGGCCATGGGCATCCTGCTGCTCACCGGCAGCCTCGTGAACCTGGTCAAGTACCGCACCGACGAGCGCATCTCCGCCGAGACCACCGCCAAGATCGAGAAGGCGCGCAACGAGAAGCTGATCAATGAATATGTCGGCAAGGAATGATGCCGACCTGCCCTGACGAGAAAAGCCCGGATCTCCCCGGGCTTTTTGTTGAGCTTTCGCGCTTCAGGAGACGCGCCGCATCGTGGGCTCAGCGATGTGTCAGCGCTTCCAGCGCTTCGGCGGCGGCTTCCAGAATGGCGATCGCCTCGGCCTGCTTTTCTGCCGGGGCATCGACGATCTCGCCGAGTGCCGCGCGCAGCCGGTGGCGGATGGCGCGGAATTCGTCGCGCGTTTCGGAGCGCTCGCCACGGCCACCGCGGCCGCCGCGACGGTCCTCGCCGTCGTCGTTCCAGCCGAACCAGTCGCGCGCCTTGGCCATCTTGCGGCCGAAGCGCTCGAGATGATCGAGCACGCCGTCGATCATCTCGCGATTGTCGGCCAGATGCGCCTGCCCGGCCTCGGTGATCGAGAACACCTTCTTGTTGCCTTCGCTCGAGGACACGGCATAGCCGGCCTCTTCCAGGAAGGTCAGCGTCGGGTAGACCACGCCCGGGCTCGGGGTGTAGATGCCGCTGGTGCGCTCTTCCAGCGCCTTGATGATGTCGTAGCCGTGACGCGGCGCCTCGGCCAGCAGCGACAGCGTGATCAGCTTGAGGTCGCCGTCGGCCAGCATGCGCCCGGCGCGAAAGAAGTCCCCCGGGCCGCCGCGACCGCCGCCGCCCCTGCCCCCGAACGGGCCGAAGCCGCCGCCCCCCCTGCCACCGAACTTGCCGGCCATATGCATGAACATGCGCTCGCCGAAATGATGACGGTCGGAATGATTGTGCCCAAAATTGTGCTTGTGCATTGATTGCTCCTTGAGTTCTATCTCACGATATATCTTAATTAGGCACACCCCATCGATGAGTCAAGATATATCTTACGATGTATCTTAGCCAGCGGTGGCGTCCACGCGTCAGGCGCGGCAGGAATGGATGGTGTGTGAGTGGGCTACCAGCGGCCCTTGCGCCGATTCCAGCCGTAGAGCAGATCGGCGAAGCGATCGTAGGCAATGCGGGTCGGCGGCAGCATGAGCCGATTGCCGAACAGGCGCGCCAGCCATCCCTCGCCAGGCGTTGTCAGCCAGACCGCGATGGCCACGTCTGCACCGACCAGCAGCCTGCCCTGGGCGTCGGTCGCATGCAGCCGGCAGCGGATGTCCTCCAGCGCGATGCCACGCGACGACAGCGCATCCGGCTCCAGGTTGATGTCGCGGAATTCGATCCGACCGGCCTTGACCGCCTCGACCAGCCGCCGCTTCTGCCGACCGATGCCGGCATCGTAGACGGGGCAGCGCGTGTTGTACCAGACGGTCAGCACGGGCCTGGACATGTGTCAGCCGTGATCGTGCCGGTGGTGCAGATCGGGATAATGCGGATGCTTGTGGCGCAGCGGCGCATGCCGGTGCAAGTGCGAATGCGGCTTCGTCGCCGGCCCGTCATGATGATGCTGGTGGTGCTCGTCATGCACATGGCTGTGCTCATGCTCCAGCGCCTCGTGCTCATGCTCGTGATCGTGGCGTTCCGACAGATGCAACCAGAGCCCGACGCCCATCAGCAACCCGGCAATCGCCAGCTTCAGCGTCACGGCATCGCCGAGCATGACGATGGCCAGCAAGGCACCGATGAACGGCGCCAGCGAATAATAGGCTCCGGTGCGCGCCGTTCCGAGATGGCGCAGCGCCAGGATGAACATCACCAGGCTGACGCCGATGCCGAAGAAACCGACAGCCGCCGCCGAGGCGACAATCGGCGCGGCGGGAAGCGAGGCGCCGCCGATCAATGCCAGGCCGACATTGACGGTACCGGCCACGAGCCCCTTCAGCATGGCGATCACCACCGGGTCTGTGGCCGATATCCGGCGCGTGAAATTGTTGTCGAGTCCCCATGCCAGGCACGCCCCCGCGACCAGCAACGCGCCAAGGTTGAAAGTGACGCCATTACCTTGCCACGAAAGCAAAACAGCGCCAGTGAGAATGGCGAAGGCACCGAAAAGCAGGTGCCGGTCGACATTTTCGCGATAGACGAGCCAGGCGATCGCCATCGTTGCCAGCCCTTCGAGGTTGAGCAGCAATGCAGAACTGGATGCCGTGTTGAGGATGAGGCCGAACATCAGCAGGACCGGTCCAACAATGCCGCCCATGCCGATGGCCAGTGCAAGCCATGGAATATCCTCGGCGGCCAGTCGCGCCTCGCCGGCATTGGCTTGCCGGTCGCGCAACAGGCGATAGAGGGCAAGGCCAAGGCCCGCGCCGAGATATAGCAGGCCCGCAAGCATGAACGGATTGACGCTGTCGAGCAGCAGCTTGGACAGGGGCGGCGTCGCGCCGAACAAGACGGCTGAGCCGAGGGCAAGCGGTACGCCGGGCCAAAGATGCGAATGGGAATGGGTCATGGCTCACCCTATCATGATGGCACGCCATGTCATCGACCACACCGCCAGGCACGGTTGCGAGATCGCCCAAGGGAAGTCCGCGCCTCAGTTCCGATGCATGACGGCCCGACGCGTCTGTTGTCGCGAAACAGCGCCCACTCTTCACAGAGGCGCCCGTTGGGCAGGTGGCAAAACCCGTTGCCGGCCTTGTCCTTCTTGATTGTCAGGCGTCCGTCAATCGCCGCGCAATGGACCGATGCGGGATTGGCCGTGCCGACCTGTTTGCGCAAGGCGGATACTATCATCCAAGCGACGAGATGATCTCGCGGTAAGCGAGCTCCGGGAAAGCCTTCATCGTCTGCGACCTGATATTGCCGCCCGCGGCCAGCATCAGCGCGAAACGCGCCAGCACCGCATCGTCGGGCGCCTCGACCACCGCCACCATATCGAATTCGCCCATGGTCAGGTAGAACGACTTGAACGATCCTCCCATCTCGCCCAGTTGCTTCCTGACGGCGTCGAGGCGCTTGGGCGAGTCGCGCACGTTCTTGGCGCCGTGCTCGGTCCAGTTCATCAGCATGATGTAGGTCGTCATGGTAGGCCTCTCTCCGGGGCCGCGGAGCACGGCACTCAGGCCATTGGTTTGTCGACATGGCCTCGACCGGGGCGGGCTTCCGGGGTTGTCGCCCGAAAATGCATCCGACGCCGAAGTATCCTCCCAGTGCCGACATCCTGCAAGCGCTACCGCGCGGGAACCCAATGCCGAGCGGGCGCGACCTCCCGCCAGCCGACACAACAAAGGCGCTGGCAGGCATCAACCGCAAATCAGCCGGCTGCGTTCAGGTAAAGCCGGTTTAAAAACCCGCCGGATTGCGGCAATCTCCGTCGTGGCCCCCAGGCCGGCAAATACCCCATCCGGGGCCAATCCAGCCGCAGGAGAGCTTCATGCGCGAGACATCAGAGCTGCCGCCGGAACAGATCGAAATTCCCGCCGCCTGGATCGGCGAGGACATGGCGAAGCGTCCTGAAAAATGGCTGGTCGACCTGGAGCCAGAGGACGTCGCGGAGTTGGAAGCTGCCGCAACCGGCTTTCTCGCCGGCTCGCACGATATCGGCAGTCTGACCAAGGCTGATTTCCCCTTGCCCCGGCTTGCCGGCCACCTTGCCGCGCTTCGCGAAAAACTGATTGCCGGAATTGGCTTCGAGGTGCTGCGCGGTCTCCCGGTCGAGAGATATTCCACCGAGATGGCGGCAACGATCTTCCGCGGGGTTGGCGCCCATCTGGGAAGCGCTCGGTCCCAGAATGCCCAGGGCCATATACTCGGCCATGTCCGCGACATCGGTGCCGACGCCAGAAACACCGCGACGCGCATCTACCAGACATCCGAGCGCCAGACATTCCACACCGATTCCGCCGATGTCGTCGGCCTGCTCTGCCTGCGCGATGCCATGCAGGGCGGCGAGTCCCTGCTGGTGAGCACGGTGACGATCTACAACGAGATGCGCAAGAGACGGCCCGATCTGGTCCGCCTGCTGTTCGATCCGATTGCCACCGACCGGCGTGGCGAGATCCCGGAAGGCGAAAAGCCCTACTTCGAAATCCCGGTGCTCAACTGGCATGCCGGACTGCTGACCGGCATCTATCAGCGTCAGTACATCGACAGCGCGCAGCGCTTCCCCGATGCCATGCGCCTCACTCTAGCCCATGTCGAGGCGCTGGATCTTTTCGACAGCCTTGCCAATGATGTCAGGCTGAACCTGTCTATGCGGCTCCAGCCCGGCGACATGCAGTTTGTCTACAATCATTCGCTGCTTCACGATCGCATGGGCTTTCGCGATTGGCCGGATCCCGACAAGCAGCGCCATATGCTGCGCCTGTGGCTGTCGGTCCCCGGCGACCGTCCGCTGCCGGACTGCTTCCGGCAGCGCTATGGCTCGATAGAGATCGGCAACCGGGGCGGCATCACCGTCAAGGGCGCGCGGCTGAACGTGCCGTTGCTTTGACGCCCGAAACGAAAAAGGGCGCCGATCGGCGCCCTTAACTGTTCGCGACAAAAATGAACTCAGCTATCGAGGAAGCTGCGCAGCTTGCGCGAGCGGCTCGGGTGCTTGAGCTTGCGCAGCGCCTTGGCTTCGATCTGGCGGATACGCTCGCGGGTGACCGAGAACTGCTGGCCGACCTCTTCCAGCGTGTGGTCGGTGTTCATGCCGATGCCGAAGCGCATGCGCAACACGCGCTCCTCGCGCGGGGTGAGCGAAGCCAGAACGCGCGTGGTGGTCTCGCGCAGATTGGCCTGGATCGCCGCGTCGATCGGCAGGATCGCCATCTTGTCCTCGATGAAATCGCCCAGATGCGAATCCTCCTCGTCGCCCACAGGCGTTTCGAGCGAGATCGGCTCCTTGGCGATCTTCAAGACCTTGCGCACTTTTTCGAGCGGCATGGCGAGCTTCTCGGCCAGTTCCTCCGGCGTCGGCTCGCGGCCGATCTCGTGCAACATCTGGCGCGAGGTGCGCACGATCTTGTTGATCGTCTCGATCATGTGCACCGGAATGCGGATGGTGCGCGCCTGGTCGGCGATCGAACGCGTGATCGCCTGCCTGATCCACCATGTCGCGTAGGTCGAGAACTTGTAGCCGCGGCGGTACTCGAATTTGTCGACGGCCTTCATCAGGCCGATATTGCCTTCCTGGATCAGGTCGAGGAACTGCAGGCCACGATTGGTGTATTTCTTGGCGATGGAGATGACGAGGCGCAGATTGGCCTCGACCATTTCCTTCTTGGCGATCGCGGCTTCGCGCTCGCCCTTCTGCACCTGGTTGACGATCTTTCGGAATTCCAGGATCGAAATGGCCGTTTCCGTGGCCAGATTCTGGATCTCGGCGCGCAAATCCTTGATCGCGTCCTTCTCGTTCTTGGTGAATTCCTTCCAGCCGCGCGAGGTCAGGTTGGCGATCGAACGCGTCCAGTTGGGGTCGAGTTCCGAGCCCTGATATTCCTTCAGGAATTCCTCGCGGCGCACGCCATAGCTTTCGGCCAGGCGCAACAGCTTGCCCTCGTTCTGCACCAGCCGCTTGTTGATGTCGTAGAGCTGCTCGACCAGCGCCTCGATACGCGCCGTGTTGAGCGACAGCGACTTCACCGCCTTGATCAGCTGGTCCTTCAGCTCCTTCAGCCGGCGGTCCTGGCTGGGCGACAGCGTGCCGGCGGCGGCCAGACGGTTCTCGACCTGCTGGTCCTGCAGCTTCCTGAGCTTCTTGTAAGTGTCGGCGATGACGTCGAGCGTCTCCATCACCTGAGGGCGGAGTTCCGCTTCCATCGCCGCCAGCGACAGGCTCGCCTCGTCCTCGTCTTCCTCGTCATCATCGCCGATGCCGCGCGTGTCGGCGCCGACATTGGTGATGTCGTCTTCGTCATCGCGTCCGCGACGCGACTTTTCCTCGACCTTGGGGGCTTCCTCGACGCGTTCGACCACCGGCGCCTGCTTGGCTTCGGGGCCGGCATAGGTGGCTTCGAGGTCGATGATCTCGCGCAGCAGGATCTTGGATTCGTTGAGCTCGTCGCGCCAGATGATGATGGCCTGGAAGGTCAGCGGGCTTTCGCACAGGCCCGCAATCATCGTCTCGCGCCCGGCCTCGATGCGCTTGGCGATGGCGATTTCGCCTTCGCGCGACAGAAGCTCGACCGAGCCCATCTCGCGCAAATACATGCGCACCGGATCGTCGGTGCGGTCGGTCGGCTCTTTCTTGGTGGTGGTGGCGGCGACCGCGGTGCCGGTCTGCTCGGCCAGCTCGTTGGCGTCTTCCTCGGCATCGGCGGCGGTGTCGCCGGCCTCGGCCTCTTCGCCCTGTTCGTCATCCTCGACGACGTTGATGCCCATGTCGGACAGCATCGCCATCGTGTCCTCGATCTGCTCGGAGGTCACTTCCTCGGAAGGCAGCACCGAATTCAGCTCGTCCATGGTGACATAGCCGCGCTTCTTGGCGGCCTTGATCATCTTCTTGACAGCATCATCGGAAAGGTCGAGCAGAGGCCCATCGGTGGCGCCTTCGCGTTCGGTCTCGACCTCTTCCTTTTCCTTTGTCGCCATAGTCTTTATCTTCTCCTAGCGGCCGGCCATCGGGGCCGCGTAAGCTGTCGGACCAGTCAAATCGGATACGCCCGTTTTTCTAAACGCGCCTTACCCGGCCCACAAACTGCATCCACTCTTTTGTTTGGTGCATGCCGTTGCCCCAAAACCGGGTTTCACTCTTGGGCGGCATACATTAAGTCCAGATTAACCCTGATATCTGTGGCAGGCGGGCCGCCTGTCCAGTGACCAAGTACCTTGCATCGCTTGTTTCCCGTCGACGCGGGTGCGGGTTAACGTTTCGAATCGTCCTGATTCCGTCATTCTGTCCGAAGGTCAAGCGCCTCTGGCATGATTCGCATGAAAAAAGCGAATCAATTACCCGACTTAGCGCACCGCGCCCCCAAGGGAAGCGCGGCCGCGCCTTCATTCCTGCACTCAGCTGCACTTAGGCTCGCCCAGCCCTGCCCGACGAAACGCCAAATCCTTCGATCAGCGCTTCCGTCGCTTGTACATCCTGAAACTGCGCCTGAATTTCGATCAGATGGCGGAAATTTTCGTCCGAAGGGTCCGCCTCCAGCGCCGCTTCCGCCTGTTTCAGTTCCTTATGTAAGGTGCGCGCGCTGCGCTGCAAGTGCAACGCCTGGTTCAGGGCGTCGCGGGCATCCTCGAGCGCCGCCGTCTCCAGCGCCGGCCATTGCCGCGCCCGCTTGATCAGGCCGACGGCGCGCTCCCAGATCTCGGCGCAGCCGGCGCGCTCGATCGTCGCCACCACGGCGTGGCGGTCGTTGGCCATGTCATGCGCCATCGCGTCGAGGATGGCGGCATGCAGCCGGGTCAGATCGGAATTGGCGAGATCGAGGAACTCGACATGAGCGAAGTTCTCGTCGATCAGCGCCGGATGGTTGATCAAGGCGACGATGATCGTCGCCTCGCGCACCGACATCCCTTCGCTGCCGCGCTTGACCAGCGCCGACTGGCCGAGGCTTTCGGTGATCGCCATGCGGCCGCCGCCAGGCTTGGCGAATTGGCCACCGGGTGCGGCTGCCTTGCCCTGCCTCGGTTTCCAGTCCTGGCGGCCTTGGCGCGCATTGCGTTGGGAGCCGAAGAAGCTCAGCACCCGTTCGCGCATTTCCTGCTGGTAGTGGTAGCGCGTGCTTTCGTCGCGGATGCGGCTGCTGAGTTCCCGCAGCGTCTGTCCCAATTCCGCCCGCCGCTCCGGCGTGTCGAAGACGCCGCCCGCCGTCTCCCGCATCCACAGGAGGTCGACCAGCGGCCGCGCATCGGCCAGCACGGCGCGGAAGGCATCCGGCCCCTCGGCCTTGACCAGGTCGTCGGGATCCTTGCCTTCCGGCAGCAGCGCGAAGCGCGCCGAGCGTCCGGCCTGTACCGACGGAAGCGCCATGTCGGCGGCCCGCCACGCCGCCTTCAGCCCGGCCTTGTCGCCGTCGAAGCACAGCATCGGCTCCGGCGCCATGCGCCACAACAATTCGAGCTGGTTTTCGGTAAGCGCGGTGCCGAGCGGCGCCACGACATTCTCGAAGCCGGCCTGCGCCAACGCGATCACGTCCATGTAGCCCTCGACGGCGATGACCGTACCGCCTTTCGCCAATGCCTTGCGGGCGCGGGCGAAATTGTAGAGGACATTGCCCTTGTGGAAGAGCTCGGTGTCGGGCGAGTTCATGTATTTGGCGAGCGCGTCGGGCGCCAGCGCGCGACCGCCGAAGGCGATGATCTTGCCGCGCGAATCCGGGATCGGAAACATGATGCGGTCGCGGAACCAGTCATAGGAGACCGGGATATCGTCGCCATGGCGCACCAGCCCGCAGGCTTCGATATCGGCCTTCGGCACGCCCTTGGCCGCCAGATGTTCCTTCAGCGCATTGCGGCTGTCGGGCGCGAAGCCGAGCCGGAACGACTGCTGCGTCGCGGGCGTCAGCCCACGGTCGCGCAGATAGGCGCGGGCTTTGGCGCCTTCAGGCCCTTGCAGGCGCTCCTGGAAGAAGACGGTCGCCATTTCCATGACGTCGGTCAGGCTGGCGCGTTCCTTCTCGCGCCGTTCTTCCTGCGCATCGCGAACCGGCATCGGCACGCCGGCCATGTCGGCGATCTTCTCGACCGCCTCGGGAAAGCTCAGTCCCTCGAGTTCGGTGAGGAACTTGAAATGGTCGCCCGAGACCGAGCAGCCGAAACAGTGGTAACGCCCCTTCTTGTCCTCGCAGTGGAAAGACGGGCTCTTTTCGCCATGAAACGGGCAGCACGCCCAATAATCGCCACGCGAGGCATTGGTCTTCTTGCGATCCCACGCGACGCGCAGGCCGATAACCGATGAAATCGGCACGCGGTCGCGGATCTCGTCGAGAAAGGCGGGTGGAAAGCGCATTAGGGAACTCGTTTCCCCACCATATAATCATGCCCGCGATTTCAGACGACCCCTAATGCGGACGATGCCCGGTTTCCACAGGCCAGATAGAAAGGCGGCCATTGCGGACCGCCTTTCTTTTTCAGTCCGACACCAGTCGGAACTCACTGCGCGGCAAGCGCACCGAAGATGACGCCGGAGAGGATGCCGACCAGCACATAGTCGTTGCCGACGCGGATCCACTCCTGGCCGCGGCCGGGACGGTGCAGGCCGTAGCGGCCATAGTCGCGGATCGGCCGGTGCTGCCTCCAGCCGGAATATTTCTGGCCATTGCGCCAGTTGTTCCGCTTCACCACGACCTTCTTCTTGAACACACGCTTTTTCATATCCCTGTGGTCGCCGGGCCTCTGCCAATCGACCTTGGTGTAGTTCGACTGCGGCGCGACCGGAGCGTTCATCGGCGCTGCCTGGCCGGTGAGCGAGGTGGCGGCCAGCATCGAGAAAGCCAGAGCGGAAAGAACAATGCGTTTCATCGGAAGTCTCCTTGGTTGCCGATGCCAGAGGAATAGCGGCCAGGGGATGAACCGAAACTGAACGCCAGCATTACAATTGTGTAATGAATCCCGCCGCTTATCCAGAAGATTTGAACATCATCGCAAGCAGTGGCGCCCACACCCTCGCAGGTCCGGCCGATCCACGGCTCAAGCCCGTGCAACCATTTGCGGGCCAGTCCATTTTCCGACACCGGCCGTCGCCTCGCGGCGAGCCCTTGAAATCGACAAATTTTTATTACCCGGCTAAAATATTCCGGCTATATTCCAAGGCTGCCATGACCATGATTCGTACCCTCGCTTTAACCACCGGTCGCCATGCTGCCCGCCGCGCGCGCCATGCCGCCATGCAGGCGCCGCGATGAGCGGCTCGGTCGTCCTTCTGCACCTGGCCGGCGCGGTGGCGCTGATGCTGTTTGCCACCCGCATGGTCAAGACCGGCGTCGAACGGGCCTATGGCGACGTGCTGCGTCATCGCCTGCGCGCCACCATGCGCAATCCGATCATGGCGGTGCTGGCCGGCACCGGCCTTGCGATCGCGCTGCAAAGCTCCACCGCCGTCACCTTGCTGGTCGGCTCCTTCGCCGGTTCAGGCATCGTCTCGGGCGCCGCCGGTCAGTTGGCCGTGCGTGGCGCCGAGATCGGCTCGGCTCTGGTGGTCAAGCTGCTGACCTTCGACCTCACGCTGCTGGTGCCGCTCTGCCTCATTGCCGGCACGGTGATGTTCATGGCCACGGAGCGGCGCGACTGGCGCCAGACCGGCCGCATCCTGGTCGGCATCGGCCTCCTGATCCTGTCCCTCGAAATGATCGGCCAGGCGTCCGAGCCGCTGCGCAACAGCCAGCTGCTGCCGGTCATCCTCAATTACTTCTCCACCGATTCCATCACCGCGTACCTGCTGGCGGCAATGATCACCTGGCTGTTCCAGTCGAGCATCGCGGCGGTGCTGTTGATGGCGACGCTGGCCGGCCGTGGGCTGATCAGCCCTGAACTCGGCCTTGTCCTCATCCTCGGCGTCAATCTCGGTTCGTCGCTGATCGCGCCGATGCTGACACGCTCGGCCAGTCCCGAAGTGCGCGTCGTGCCGGTCGGCAACCTTTTGATGCGCGGGCTGGGTTCGCTGGTCATGCTGATCCTGTTCATGATCTTCCGGCCGCATGTTGCCTTCCTCGGCCCGACGGCGGCCGATCAGATCGTCAACGCCCATATCCTGTTCAACGTGGTCATCCTGCTCGCCGGCCTGCCGCTGGCCGGTCTGGTCTACCGAACCTCCGAAAGGATCGTGGCGCTCGGCGCCAAGCCGGCGCCGGCCGCTGCGCTCGACGTCGTCGAACTGTCGGCGCTCAACGAAAGCGCGATCGATGTGCCGAGCCAGGCCCTGGCCAACGCCACACGCGAGGTGGTGCGTGTCTGCGAGACGGTCGAGATCATGCTCAAGCGCATCATCGAACTCTATGAGGACGCCGACTCGGACAAGATCAAGGCGCTGGCGGCCCTCGACGACCGTGTCGACCGCAGGCACGCGGCCATAAAGCTCTACCTCGCCAAAGTCACCAGGAATCCGATGACCGAAGACGAGGCGCTGCGCTGCCAGGAGCTGATCGGCGCCTGCGTCAAGCTCGAGCAGGTCGGCGACATCATCGTGCGCAACATGCTGGTGCATGTGAAGAAGAAATTCGACCGCGGGCTGGAATTCACCGACGAAGGCTGGAGCGAATTGTGCGCCTTCCATGGCTCGGTGTTGGCCAATGCCCGGCTCGCCTTCAACGTCCTTGTCTCGCGCGATCCCGAAACCGCGCGCCAGCTCGTGCTGGAAAAGGACCGGCTGCGCGACCGCGAGAAGGAAACCAGCGCCAGCCATTTTATGCGCCTGCGCGAAGGCACCGCCAAAAGCGTCGAAACCAGCTCGATCCACCTCGACACCATCCGCGACCTGAAGCAGATCAACTCGCTGCTGGCCTCGATGGCCTACCCGGTTCTGGAAGAGCGCGGCCTGCTCACGGGATCGCGGCTGAAGGCGAGCTGACTGGCGGAAGCTTCCTGCAATCGCACCGATTTGGAACACGCTTCCATCATTCGGGAAAGAGCGCCAAATTTAGCCTTTGCTTATCCAGCCATCCGTCGGCTAAGCATCCGTTTCCACCGGGAGGAAATCGATGGATACCCATTCGCGCAGTTTCGCCAAGGCGCTTTCCTGGCGCGTGACCGGCACCATCGATACGATGATCATCTCGCTGGTGGTGACCGGAAGCATCAAGCTTGCGGCCGCCATCGGGGTGACGGAGGTCTTCACCAAGTCGCTGCTCTATTATTTTCATGAGCGGGCATGGCTGAAGATTCCTTACGGACGCAAATCCGTGACTTGAAGGGCTTGCGATCGATCGGTCCCGTCAAGAAAACCTAAACCGGCGACAAAAATTTCTGGATTGCCTGCCAAGGCCATCCATGGTTTGAGCCCTGCATTCGGGGGTTCCTTTTCATGTCGCTGCCGCTCATCGCCCTGTTCATCGCCGCCTTCGCTTTCGGCACCACCGAATTCGTCATCGCCGGCGTGCTGCCGCAGGTGGCGCAGGGGCTAGGCGTTTCGGTTCCTTCCGCCGGCTACCTCGTCTCCGGCTATGCCTGCGGCATCGCCATCGGCGGGCCGCTGCTGGCGCTTGCCACCAAGAGCCTATCGCGCAAGACCTTGCTGCTTGGCCTCGCCGTCGTCTTCACCCTCGGTCAGGCGGCCTGCGCGCTGGCACCCGACTTCACCTCGATGCTGTTGCTGCGCATTGCCGTGGCTGTCGCGCATGGCGCCTATTTCGGCGTCGCCATGGTGGTCGCCGTCGGCCTTGTGCGCGAGGATCAGCGCGGCATGGCGGTCGCCGTCATCCTGTCGGGTCTCACCGTCTCCAACGTCATCGGCGTGCCGGCCGGCACCGCCATTGGCAACATCTGGGGCTGGCGCGCGACCTTCTGGGTGATGTGCGCGCTGGGCGTGGCGGCAACGCTCGCCATGGCGGCCTTGCTGCCGCGCACCACCGGATATCAGGCCAGGTCGGCGAGCCTTGCCAGCGAGGTCCGCGTCCTGGCGCGCCAGCAGGTCTGGACTTCGCTGATCCTGATGCTGATGCTGATGCTCGGCCAGTTCTGCCTGTTCACCTACATCACCCCGACGCTGCTGGAGGTCACCGGGCTCGACGAAAACCTGGTGCCCTGGGTGCTGCTGCTCAACGGCGTCGGCGCCACGCTTGGCGTCTTCCTGGGCGGCAAACTGTCCGACTGGAAACTGATGCCGTCGCTGATCACCATGCTTGCCCTGCAGGCGGTGACGCTGACCATCATCTATGCCGTCAGCCCCTATCCCGTGCCGATGGTCGTCGCGATCATCGTCTGGGGCGGCCTCAACTTCGCCATCGGCACGCCGATCCAGACCCGCATCCTGGCCTGGACGGCCGACGCCTCCAACCTCGCCGCCTCGCTCATCCCGTCCGGCTTCAATATCGGCATCGCGCTGGCCGCATCGCTGGGTGCCGCCATGCTCAATGCCGGCTACGGCTATCGCAGCCTGTCGCTTGTTGGCGCCTTTGCGATGCTCGTCGCCGTCATTGTGGCTGTCATCTCCCATCTTTGGGAACGGCGCAGCGACATCGGCCCGCCGGTACCGGCGGCCGCCGAATAAGATGGCAAGGACTGTCGCCGATTTCGGCCTGACCTGCGGCATCTTGCCGGCGGGCACGCAAAACGCGATCACCGACGTGCCTGGCGTGCGCGTCGGTCACTGCACGCTGCGCGACGGCGACATCAACACCGGCGTGACCGCGATCCTGCCGCATGGCGGAAACCTGTTCCGCACCAAGGTGATGGCGGCAAGCCATGTCATCAACGGCTTCGGCAAGACCGTCGGGCTGATGCAGGTCAAGGAACTCGGCACCATCGAGACGCCTATTCTCTTGACCAACACGCTTTCGGTCGGCACCTGCGCCACGGCGCTGATCCGTGACGCCATCCGCCAGAACCCCGATATCGGCCGCACCACCGGAACGGTCAATCCGGTGGTCGGTGAATGCAATGACGGTCCCTTGAACGACATCCAGGCCATGGCGATATCAGAGCAGCATGCCCTTGCCGCGCTGGCGGATGCCCGAGAAGGCGCGTTCGAACAGGGCAATGTCGGCGCCGGAACGGGAATGAGCTGCTTCGGCTTCAAGGGCGGCGTCGGCTCGGCCTCCAGGAAAATCGCGCTCGCCGGCGGACATCATCTTGGCGTTCTCGTCCTGTCGAATTTCGGCAGGGCCGGCGACCTCGTCCTGCCCGATGGGCGCCGGCCCGACCCCAGGCGGCAGGCCGAGGCCGAACGCGGCTCGATCATCGTCGTTCTGGCGACCGATGTGCCGCTCGAACACCGCCAGCTCGAGCGCCTGGCGCGCCGTGCGGGCGCCGGCATCGCCAGGCTCGGCTCCTTCTGGGGCAATGGCAGCGGGGACATCGCCATCGCCTTCAGCACCGGCAACCCGGTCGACCACGATGAAAACCGAGATCTGGTGCCGCTGCTCGCGCTCAACGAAGCACGCGTCGATATTCTCTTCCGGGCGGCGGCGGAGGCGACGCAGGAGGCGGTGTTGAACTCCATGCTGTCCGCCGAGGCATTCACCGGCAGGGCCGGCACGCATCGCGCATCGCTCGCCGACTGGCTGTGCGACCAGCCCGAAAGGCGATAGGCGCGGAAAACGCCATCAGATGGCCGCCGGCGTGGAGTTTCCAAACCGCCTCTTACAAATCGATCCGGAACCGCAGGCTCTGCACCCCGCCATAGGCGGCGTCCTCGAAGAAGCGCTCGACGAGTTTGCCGCCATTGGCCAGGATCACCTTGTGCGAGGCCGGATTGCCCGGCTTGGCGGTGATCTCGATATGGGGAAGGCCTACCGCCCTCGCCTCGTCCAGCATCAGCCGCAACGCTTCGGTGGCGTAGCCGCGCTGCCGCTTCCAGGGCACGACGGCGTAGCCGATATGACCAAGCACGTGCGAAGGCAGTTCCGCCGTGCCCTTCTGCCAGCGAAAGCCGATCGAGCCCGCCGCCTCGCCGTCCCAGATCCAGCGGCGGAAGCCCGGCAGGCGTGGCACCCGTGTCCCGTCGGGCAAGGCGATGGGCGGCCCCTTGGCTTCGGGATCGTCGAGGCTGGCCAGGAACGCCGCCGGGTCTTCCTCTATTGCCGCAAGCTGCTCGCGCGTCGCGTCCAGGAGCCGCACATTGTCCGGCGACCAGCCGCTTTCGAGCGCCGCCTTGTAGCTCGGCAGATGTTCAAGCGCCGGTTTGACGATCTCGACCATGATCGATGCCTCCTGAAAAACGCTGCAGGCATAGCCTTGGACAGCAGGGGGCTCAAGCCGCCTGGAAGTGTATCTCTCCCTTGTTCAGGAAGCAGGTCTTGCTGAACAGCGACAGGTCGAGCGGATTGGGCAGCCTGATATCGTCGATATCGGGGACTGGTTTTTTCGACAGTTCGTACGAACGGTCGACCTGCGCGATGAAGACCAGGATAAGCCCCCTGTCGCGCGCGAATGATCGCAGCCTGCGTACCTGGATCATCAGATCCGGATTTTCCCGCTTCTGGTCGAGCAATTGCAGGTAGTCGATCACCACCAGCGTGCCGGCTCCGGCCGAGGTCAGCCGCGCCACCATGTAGTCAGCCGAGATGGCATCGGAACTGTCGAATTCGAACCGACCCTCGAATTGCCGTGGCTCGACCCCGATCGCGCGGAAGCGGTCGAGAATGTCCGCCTGCGTATATTCCAACGTGAAGAACACGCTGCGCCGGCCGCGCCTCATGGCTTCGACCGCCAGTTCCAGGCTCATCAGCGTCTTGCCCTGGCCCGGCCGGGCGCCGACCAGCAAGAGGTCGCCGGGCGCCAGTTGTGCAAACAATCTGCCTGCGGGCCCAGTTTCCGCGGCCTTCGCCGCAAGCAGGCTCCAGCTCGCGAAACCTTCTTGTGCCGCAATACGGTCGAGCGCCTGGTGGAGCGGTATTTTCACCTCGCGGGACAACAGCCTGGCTTGACGCTTCAGATGATAGACGGGCCAAAACAGCCTCATCGCAAAACCTCCTGGTGCGAGCAGTTTTTGCAACCCCTCCTTATGCCTGGTGCTCGAACAGTCGGTCCGGTGATTGGATGGCCCCGCATGAACGATGCTTTCCCGGCGGAGGGAGGAGGCGTGGGCCACGCCAGAATCAGATCATAGCCCAATCGCGCCGGCTCGAAAATCGGGCGTTCGTAGATATGGAGGCTCCTGCCGCAAGCCTTGACCCAGCATGTCCGTTTATGGATGGTTGCGCGTCGGCCTGGTCTTTTCGCGCCTACTTGCCGGTGCGCTAAACAAGATGTGTTTCGCCTGGCGGCGCGCCGCGTTTTATGATCGCCTCGGGTGATTCCGCGGGGATCACAAACGGCTTCGACAGGAGAATGGGTCCGGTGCGGTTGAGATCTGTCCCGTTGGGTGTCGTTACGTTCCTCGGTCTCCTCGTCGTCGTCATGGCCTTGATGGCATCGGCCCGGTCCTTTGCCGCGCCATCGGCCATTCCGGCCTGGCTGCAGGCCCATGTCGGAGATGGCGATGGCCAGATTTCACAAGTGGTGCTGGAGCGGGCGCGCGCGCTTTACCTGAAAAAAGTCGCCCGGGGCGTCGTCCGGAACCCCTGCTACTTCGCCATGGACGCCACCCGTCCCGGCGATTTGGGCAATGGCGTGCTCGGGCGCCGCTACTATGTCGTATGCGAAGCCAGCCAGTCGTTTCGCGCGATTTCGTCGGGGCACGGCGGCGGCCGCAACCTGAAAGGCACGGTGGATTTCTCCAATGGCAGGCGCTGCGCCAGGAATTTCGGCAATGCCATGGATTCGGAACTGACCGCCGGCGGTCCCTACATGACCCGCGAGGCGAAAACCTCGTTCAAGGGCTATTATCGCATCGGCGCCAAACAGGACGTGGCTTTCCAGCGCACCTTCATCCAGTTCGACGGCGAAGGCGAAGCCGCCAACGCCAGGCAGCGCGTGATCGGCGGCCACGCGGCGCAGGTGCTGCGCGGCATGTGCCTGCGCAAGAGCCCGAGCAGTTCCTATGCCGACCATGACGGCTTCGTGCCGTTCGGCAAGCTGGTGGACTATGCCGGCGGCCGCAGCAATGGCTGCACCAGCTGGTCGCCGGCCGATGCCAGGCAGCTCATCTCGATGGTGAAGGACAACCCCACCACGCTCTATATCTATCCGGAATCGCGCGACATCGCCGCCGTGGCAAACGGCCATTCCGGTTCAGGCACCTACTGGAACGCATCCTGCCTGAAAGAGATCGGTACGCCGAAATTCTGGCCGCGAAAAACCCTCGAGCCGGTCATTGCCCAGTACAAGAAGGACCATCCGGCGGCGCCCCCGCAGCCACTGCCGATGTGCAAGGAGCCGTGAGATGGACCCACGGCACCCTGCTCCGGCTCAGTGCAGGAAATCGAGCACGGCCTGCATGAACTCGGTGGGGTATTCCACGTTCGACAGGTGAACCGCGGGCAGCACGACAAGCTTCGCCCCGGGCACGGCTGCCGCGATCAGTTCGCTGTGGCTGGCCGCCGTCACCGTGTCGTGCTGGCCGGCGATTACCAATGTCGGCCGGTCGATCAGGGCCACCGTGCGGCGAAGGTCGGCGTCGCGAACCGCGGCGAACAGACCCGCCAGGCCCAGACGGTCGATCTCAAGCAACATGGCGCGGAATTTCTCGATGACGGGCTCGTTGGCCGCTACCATGCCGGCCGGGAACCAGTTGTTGAGGAACACTTCGGCGGTTTCCGACATGTCCGGCGCCTGCCGCACGACGGCGATCCGCTCGTCGAAATAACTTGCCGGCGAGAGGTGAGATGAAGTGTTGCTCAGGATCAGCCGGTCGACCCGCTCGGGCGCGTGGATGCCAAGCCACTGCCCAACGAAACCGCCCAGCGACAGGCCGAGGAAATGCACCTGGCCAAGGCCGAGCGCGTCGATGAGTTCGATCACGTCGCGGCCAAGCCGGTCGAGCGAATAGGCGCCGACCGGCACGCTCGATCCGCCATGGCCGCGAAAATCGTAGCGCAGAACGCGGAAATGCCTGGACAGTTCGCCGATCTGGCCATCCCACATGTGCAGCGTCGTGGCGATGGAGTTGGACAGCACCAGCACCGGTTGCCCAGCGTCACCGTCGAGCTGGTAGGCAATGCGCGTGCCGTCACCGACAGTCACGAAATTCAGCTCACTCATGATTAAAATCCTTTTGGAACGTTGAATGAGGCAAAGCGTAGCTGTGGCTGGGATTTGGTGATATTACAAAGATAGGACAATCTCTGTAATCAAAGCTGACATGGCCGAATTCACCTTGCATGACCTCCAGTGCTTCGACGCGGTGATCCGCTGCGGCGGCTTTCAGCCGGCCGCGGCCCTGCTCCATCGCTCGCATCCGGCGGTGTTCGCCGCCGTCGCCAGGCTCGAACGACAGCTCGACCTCGTCCTCCTGGATCGCGGCGGCTATCGCGTGCGGGCGACCGAAGCGGGGCTGTCGTTCCATCGACGGGCGCAATCGCTGCTGCGCGAACTGGAAGGCCTGAGCGTCCACGCCGCCCAGCTCTCGATGGGCGAGGAAAGCGATATCCACGTCGTGATCGGCGACCTCTGCCCGCGCCCGCACGTACTGGGCATGCTTGGGCGGTTCTTCGCCCAGTGCCCCGGCACGCGGCTGCATCTCCATTTCGAAGCCGTCGGCGGCCCGTGGGAACGCCTTTTTGACGACAAAGCCGATCTCATCCTGCACTGGATCGACAAGGGCGACGTACGGGTGGAATGGATCGATCTCAGCAAGGTGTCGTTCATTCCCGTCGTGGCGCCGGGCTTTCTGCCGGAGCGCGTCGACCAACCGGTCACACTGGAGAAAATGCAGGCATTCACCCAGTGCGTGATGCGCGACACCGCCCTGCATTCGCCACGACAGGACTATTTCGTGGCCGAGGGCGCGCCGCAATGCCTGGTCCCCGATCAGGCCATGAAGAAGGAACTCATCCTGCAAGGGCTCGGCTGGGGCCACCTGCCTCACTTCCTGATCGCGGAAGAGCTGCGCGACGCCCAGCTGTTATCCATAGCCGGCAGTCATCTGCCGGGCCGCACCGACGAATTGGTGGTGGCGCGCCGCCGCGACCGGCCGCACGGCCCGATCGCCAATCGCTTGTGGGACCATATCCAGCAGGAAGCACCGGCATTGCGCCGCGCATTGGAACCTCGGGCCTAACAGCAAGCCGCGCCTTGGCGTCGAGTGGCCGTGTTGGAAGCCGACGATGCGAGAGTAGAAAGCCCTACTGCAGCAGCGCCTTGACGATGCCGCTCGCCTTGCCAAAATCCATCTGGCCGGCATATTTCTGCTTCAGCGCCGCGATCACCTTGCCCATGTCCTTCTGGCTGGCCGCACCGGTCGCCGCTATCGCCTCGCGCGCCGCCGCCGTGACCGCCGCATCGTCAAGCTGCGTCGGCAGGAAGCCGCGGATGATCTCCATCTCGCCGCGTTCCTGCGCGGCCAGTTCCGGGCGCTTGCCGTCCTCGAACGCCTTGGCCGATTCCTCGCGCTGCTTCACCATCTTGGCCAGGATCTGCAGGATTTCCTCATCGCTGGCGGGTTCCTTGCCGGCACCGCGATTGGCGATGTCGCGGTCGTGGATGGCGGCCTGGATCAGCCGCAATGTCGGCAGCCGGTGCTTGTCCTGCGCCTTCATCGCGGTCTTCAGGGATTCGGCGATTTTCGCGCGCATTGCTCTCTCTCCTTCGGTCGGCGCGGACAATAGCGCCGGGGACAGGCCAACGCAAACCCTGATATGCCAGGGCAAGCCTATGATATTCCTCAATGAAATAAATCGCGGCCCTCTTTCGCATGATCATTGACCGCCCTGTCCCCTTCCCCTATGTACTGAGCCTTGCATGAACTGAAGCTTGGGTGCGTGGAGGCCGCGAATTCGCCGCTTCGCGCCGTTTGCCGCGCCAACGCCCGCCGGGCTATGGAAGCGCGCGGCTTGATAGGAGTGCCGCCATGGCCGAGATGACGCCCGCCTGGGCCACTGAAAAGCCGACCGCCCTTCTGGTGCTGGCCGACGGCACCGTCATCGAGGGTCGCGGCCTCGGTGCCACCGGCTCGGCGGTTGCCGAGGTCTGCTTCAACACGGCACTTACCGGCTACCAGGAAATCCTCACCGACCCGTCCTATGCCGGCCAGATCGTCACCTTTACCTTCCCGCATGTCGGCAATATCGGCACCAATGGCGAGGACATCGAAGACCTCAATCCGGCCGCTCGTGCCGGCGCCGTCGGTGCCGTGATCAAGGCCGATGTCACCAGCCCGTCCAATTACCGCGCCGCCGGCCATCTCGACCAGTGGCTGAAGAAGCGGGGCATCGTCGCGCTCTCGGGCATCGACACCCGGGCGCTTACCGCGCTGATCCGCGAAAAAGGCATGCCCAATGCCGTCATCGCGCACGCGCCCGACGGCGTCTTCGACCTCGACGAGCTGAAGCGGCGTGCCGCCGCTTGGTCGGGCCTGATCGGGCTCGATCTCGCCAAGGAGGTCACGTCGGGCCAGTCTTCTGTCTGGCGCGAGACGCCTTGGGTGTGGAACGAAGGCTTTGGCGAACAGGCCGACCCTTCGCTGCACGTCGTCGCCATCGACTACGGCGTCAAGCGCAACATATTGCGGCTGCTCGCCGGTCTGGGCGCCAAGGTAACGGTGGTTCCGGCCAGCACCGGCTCGGAAGAAATCCTCGCCATGCGGCCCGACGGCATCTTCCTCTCCAACGGCCCCGGCGACCCGGAAGCCACGGGCGACTATGCCGTGCCGGTCATCCAGGACCTGCTCAAGACCGACATTCCGGTGTTCGGCATCTGCCTCGGCCACCAGATGCTGGCGCTGGCGCTGGGCGGCAAGACCGCCAAGATGCACCAGGGCCATCACGGCGCCAACCATCCGGTCAAGGATCACACCACCGGCAAGGTCGAAATCGTTTCGATGAACCACGGCTTTGCCGTCGATGCCGACTCGCTGCCCGCGGGTGTCGAGGAAACCCATGTCTCGCTGTTCGACGGCTCGAATTGCGGCATCGCGTTGACCGGCCGCCCGGTGTTCTCGGTCCAGCATCACCCCGAGGCTTCGCCCGGCCCACAGGATTCGCACTACCTGTTCCGCCGCTTCGTCAACCTCATCCGCGAAAAGCGCGGCGAGGAATTGCTGGTGGAAAGGGCTTGACTCGATCCGTCAGCGCTGCCCCTCACTTGCCTCCGGCTTATAGCTGGGCTCCATCTTCCACGACATCGTTCGTGACAGTCACGACTGTCGCCGGCCTAGCCACCTTGGTGACGAAGACGATGACCGCCAGCACCAGGAAGCATGCACCGACCAGATAGGGCGCGCCGCCGAAGGTGACGGGCGCGCTGGGGCCGGTGAACCAGGAAAAGATCGCGGTATAGAGCAGCGGCGTGACGATCGAGGTGATCGAGAAGATCGAGGTCATCGCGCCTTGCAATTCGCCTTGTGCCGAAGGGGGAACCTTGGCTGCGGCGAGGCTTCTCAGCGGCGGATCGGCCAGCGCTTCCAGGCAGCCGACGACGATCACCGCGTAGACCATCCAGCCTTGCGAGGCGAAGGCATAGCCGAAGGCGCTGGCCGCAGTGAACGTCAGGCCGATGACCGCCGTCCTCCACTCGCCGAGCCTGGGGATGACGCGCGGCAGCACCGTGCCCATGATGATGGCGCCGCACAGGCCGAAAGCGCCGAGCGAGAAGCCGATCTGCTGCTCGCTCCAGCCGTAGCGGTAGTTGGAGACGAACGACCACACCGCCGGATACATCATGTGGCCGAGCGTCATCAGGAAGAAGACCAGCCCAATCCAGCCGATGCCCTGATATTGGCGCATCTGCAGAAGCGTGCCGACCGGGTTGGCGCGTTTCCACTCGAAGCGGCGGCGGTGCTTTTCATCGAGCGTTTCGGGCAGGAAGAACATTGCGATGAGGAAGTTCACGAAGGCGAGCCCGGCGGCGAAAAAGAACGGCACGCGCGGCCCGAACGTACCGAGCAATCCGCCCAGCACCGGCCCGATGACGAAGCCGACGCCGAAGGCGATGCCGAGCAGGCCGAAATTCTTCGCCCGGTTCTCGTCGTTCGAAATATCGGCGATGAAGGCCGACGTCGTCGAATAGCTGGCGCCCGAAATGCCGGCCAGGACGCGACCGATGAACAGCATCGGATAGGACCAGGCGATGGCGCAGATCAAATTGTCGATGGAGAAGGTCAACACCGAGGCGAGCAGGATCGGCCGCCGCCCGAATCGGTCGCTCAGGCCGCCCATGATGGGCGCGAAGAAGAACTGCATGGCCGCATAGACGAAGAACAGCCAGCCGCCCTCGATCGCCGCTTCGCTGATGCCGACGCCGGTCAATTCCCTGAGAAAGGCCGGCAGCACCGGCATGATCATGCCGAAGCCGATGATATCGAGCAGCAGCGTGGTGAAAACCAGCGCAAGGCCCCGCTTGGCGGTTTTGGGGTCGATCATGATGGTCAAGCTCCTCTGGCCGCCTTGGGGGCGCGGGCGGACGCACCTTATAGGCGAGCCCGCGGAAAGGAACAATGCGGGAACAGGCAGGAGGCTTTGATCCTGACACTCCCTGACGGCGTCTTGGCCGCCAGGTCCATGTCCGAAAACGGCTGCTTAGAGCGGGCCGCTCATCGTGTTACAGTCCGAAAGCTTGCCGCTCTTGTATCCGCGTGTCAGCCAGGTCTGCCGCTGCTGCGAGGTGCCGTGGTTGAAGCTTTCCGGCACGACATAGCCCTGCATCTTCTTCTGCAGCGTATCGTCGCCAATCTGCTTGGCCGCGTTCAGCGCGCTTTCGAAGTCGCCCTGCTCCAATATGCCCTTCTGCCCGGTGTAATGCGCCCACACGCCGGCGAAGCAGTCGGCCTGCAACTCGATGCGCACCGACAGCTGGTTGGCATCGGCTTCGCTCATGCCTTGCCGCATCTGGTTGAACTTCCCCATGATGCCGGTGAGGTTTTGCACGTGGTGGCCGACCTCATGCGCGATGACATAGGCGCGGGCGAACTCGCCGGAAGCGCCGAACTGCTGGTCGAGCTGCTGGAAGAAGGTCATGTCGAGATAGACCTTGTGGTCGCCCGGACAATAGAACGGTCCCGCCGCCGCCGAGGCAAAGCCGCAGGCGGAGCGGACCTGGCCGGAAAACAGCACCAGCTTCGGGTCCTCATAGGTCAGGCCTTGCGACTTGAAGATGCCGGTCCAGGTGTCTTCCGTCTCGGCGAGCACGGTCGCCACGAACTGCTTCATCTCGTCATTGGCTGGCGTTGCGCCGCTGTCCTGGCCGCCGCTGTTGTCCGATATCTGGCCACCGCCGCCTGGCAGCAGGCCACCGTCGCCACCGCCCAGGATCGTTGAGGGATCAAAGCCGAAATACCATCCTGCCAGCACCACCAGGATGACGAGGAATATGCTACCGCCGCCACCGGCGCGGCCACCGATCGGAATGCGGAACTGGCCGCCACCACCACCGATCCCGCCGCCGCCATCGCTGCGGTCGTCCTCGATATTGTCACTCTGACGACGGCCTCTCCAGAGCATGGCAACTCCTCGTGCTGCAAACTTCCCCATTGCTCCGGCAGGGCCGGCTCAATCCAACAAACAAGTATCGCAATGGTTGCTCCAAGTCACAGCATTTTTGCGGCCAGGCAGCGCCGCATGGCCGCTCCACCGCACTGGCCGGGAGCGCCGCAAGGCCTGTCGCATCGCCGGCATTGGGAGGGGTTCCAGGCTTCGGGCTGCGAATGCCGGCGCGGTGACGCTCGATGCCAGCGTCGCCGTTACCGATCCGGCCACCTTGCAGGCGCTGGAGCGCGGCGGCCTGTCGATCAGCCGTTTGCTCGGCCCCGCGCTCGGCGTCACCCGCGACGTCGACAATCGCGGCCCTTACAAAAGGCGGGTAGCTTGATATAAACAGGTTGGCGGCCCGTAGCTCAGGGGAAGAGCGCCAGTCATGTGCTGGAGGCCCCGGTCGAGACGGGCGGGTCCGCCACCAAATTTCATACTGAGACACTGCCAGCGCCCCAGCCGGCTTCCAGGCTCCGCCAGAACTGGAGGACCGTGGCGGCGACCGCCTCCGGCGCGTCTTCCTGGACGAGATGCTTGGCGCCGGGGACTGTCTGAAACGTCGCGCCGGGAATGCGCCGCGCCAGCTCCCTGCCGTCCTTTACCGGGATCCAATCGTCATTTTCGCCCCACAGGATGGTGACCGGACAGCGAATCTCGCCATATCGCCACTCCACCTCCTCCGTGTACCTGTCGTCCATCTGCGCGACTTGCCTCCAGAACGCCTTCTGGCCCTCGTCGCCAAGCCATGGACGCAGATAGGCCTGCATCTCGTCTGTGCGCAACGAATTGTCCGTCGCGCCATCGATGTAGGCCCGCAAGATCGCTTCGTGGACATATGCGGGCAGCCCGGCAAAAACCTTCTCGTTCTGCCTGGCTGCCTGGACCAGCGGCGAACCTTGCGGGCTGATCGCCACTGGATCGATCAGCGCCAGCGAGCGGAACTCCAAACCGTTGAGCAGATGACCGCGCAGAGCGGTCGATCCGCCGAAATCATGCGCGACCACGTCGGGCCGTTCCAGCTTCCAGTGGGCATAGAGCGCCGCGAACAGCTCGTTCTGCATGCCACGCGACACATCGCCGTCCGGCTTGTCCGACCAGCCATAGCCAAGCATGTCGAAATAGTGGACGCGTCGCTGCTTCGCCAGCCATGGCGCGATGCGGCGCCACTCGACCGAGGAGAATGGCGTGCCGTGGAGAACGACGGCGGCGGTCCTTCCCCCATGACGCCCCAGGCGATCGAATGTCCCTGAAAGACAAAGCGTTCAGGCGGGCGCCACTCGATGGTCATCCGCATCGGTCCAGAACTGCTGCCGCTTACTCTTTCTGCTTGGCGCCGGCGCTCTTGCCGTCGGAGCTTTTCGAGCGTTCCTCGAAACGATCGGCGCCTTTCTTCAGCGGATGTCCCGTTTCGGCCTCGGTCTTGCGCTCGTCCCTGGCGGCCGCCTGTTCCAATCCTGTGGCTGCCTGCTTGCCTTTTGCGGTCGGTGCCTGCTCGATGCCCATTGCTTCCTCCCTGGCGCGCGATAGGCGCGCAATGAGAGGGGAACGCGTATAAGCGCCGGCGGTTCCAGCGGCTAAAATGGTCGAAAACGCGGCAATGAAGCGCTTCAGCGCGCCGTCATCGCCTTGCGGAACGCTTCCAGCGTCTCGGCGCTGACATGGTGTTCGATGCCCTCGGCATCGATGCGCGCCGTCTCGGCGCTGACGCCGAGCGAGCGCAGAAAGGCCTCGACCGTCTGGTGGCGGATGCGGCTTTCCTCTGCGACCTTGCGGCCGGCTTCGGTCAGGAACACGCCGCGATAGGGTTTTCGCGACACCAGCCCGTCGGCGCAGAGCCGCGTCAACATCTTGGCCACCGTCGGCTGGGCGACGCCAAGACGCGCGGCGATGTCGACCTGGCGCGCCTCGTTGCCGTCCTCGATCAGGTCGGCGATCAGCTCGACATAATCCTCGACAAGCGCGCTGCGGCGCGCTTCGCGCGTCTGCCGGAACCCTTCCGAATGGACATCGGCATCGAGCAACGGCTCACGCGGGACCGGTCTGTTCTTCAGCGCCAATGCGCGCTCCTCCTCGGGAGTTTGCCGTCCCTGCTTTATAGCACGGGCTCTGATTCTTCAGGCCGTTTATTTGCATTCCAAGAGAGGCGCAACCGGCGTATCCGAGGTGCCGCCCTCGCACGTATCGCGCGACACGCTAAAAAGCACCGACAATGAAATATAGCTTATTGCATAATGTTGAGCCATGGCATACCTTGAGGGCATCCTCCGGAAGTCGCGGAAAGCCTTTTCATGTCAGAAGCAGACGTCACAACCTCCCGGTCCGCATGGCGGTTCGCCAGACGGGATGAAGACGATCAGCCCAGCCTGCGCGAGGTCAACTCCTCCATCGCGGTGCCGACATCAGGCGTCTGGTTCCGCCGCTTGTTCGCCTTCATGGGTCCCGGCTACATGGTCTCGGTCGGCTATATGGACCCGGGCAACTGGGCGACCGACCTCGCCGGCGGCGCGCAGTTCGGCTACACGCTTTTGTTCATCATCATGCTGTCCAACCTGATGGCGATCCTGCTGCAGGCGCTGGCCGCGCGCCTTGGCATCGCCACCGGCCGCGACCTCGCCCAGGCCTGCCGCGCCTACTATCCGCGCCCGGTCAATCTCGTGCTGTGGATCGCCTGCGAGCTCGCCATCATCGCCTGCGACCTCGCCGAGGTGATCGGCACCGCGATCGCGCTGCAGCTTTTGTTCGGCATCCCGCTGATCGGCGGCGCCATGCTCACCGCGCTCGACGCTTTCCTGGTTCTGCTCCTGATGAACAAGGGGTTCCGCTATCTCGAAGCCTTCGTCGTCGCGCTGCTGATCATCATTTTCAGCTGCTTTGCCATCCAGATCTTCGTTGCCGCTCCGCCGGCCGGCACGATCCTGCATTCGATGTTCGTGCCGTCCTCCGAAATCGTCACCAATCCGGCGATGCTCTACATCGCCATCGGCATCATCGGCGCAACGGTGATGCCGCACAATCTCTACCTGCATTCCTCGATCGTGCAGACCCGCGCCTATGAGCGCACGGAAGCAGGAAAACGCGATGCCATCAAATGGGCGACGACGGACTCCACCATCGCCCTGATGCTGGCGCTGTTCGTCAACGCCGCCATCCTGATCGTCGCGGCCGTCGCCTTCCACGAAACCGGCCACCAGGATGTCGCCGAGATCGACCAGGCTTTCAAGCTGCTGTCGCCGCTGCTTGGCCTCGGCATCGCCTCGATCCTGTTTGCGGTGGCACTGCTGGCGTCGGGCCTGAATTCGACGGTGACGGCAACGCTCGCCGGCCAGATCATCATGGAAGGTTTTCTGCGCCTGCGCATCCCCAACTGGGCGCGGCGCCTGCTGACCCGCGGCCTCGCCATCATACCGGTGGTGGTCGTCACCGCGCTCTATGGCGAGAAGGGCACTGGCCAGCTACTGGTCTTCAGCCAGGTGGTGTTGTCCATGCAGCTGCCTTTCGCGGTCGTCCCGCTGGTGCAGTTCGTGTCCGACAAGAAGAAGATGGGCAATCTCGCCATCCCGCGCGGGGTCGCCGCACTGGCCTGGGTGGTCGCGGCAATCATCCTGGTGCTCAATTTCAAGCTGCTCTACGACACCATGTTCGGGGTTGGCTGAAGTTCCGTTTAATCACGGGACAAACCGCCGGATCGCGCTATCTTCCCGATGCCATGAGCGACCTCGAGGACATCAGGACATTCTACGCGCGGCTGATGGCGGTCAACGCCGCCTCATCGGACCCGCGCCTGGAAGAGGTGTTCGCCAGCGTACCGCGCGAGGCCTTCCTCGGCCCCGGCCCATGGACGGTCATCACCGGCAACGGCACGGTCACCACGCCAAGCGCCGATCCGGCCCACATCTGCCAGAACGTTCTGGTGGCGCTCGATACCGACAAGGGCATCAACAATGGCGAGCCCTTCCTGCACGCCATGTGGATCGGAAAACTCGCGCCAAAGCCTGGTGAGGCCATCACGCATATCGGCGCCGGCAGCGGTTACTACACAGCTTTGCTGGCCAAACTGGTTTCGCCAAGCGGCACCGTCACCGCCTTCGAGATCGACGAAAACCTGGCCGGGCTGGCGCGCAAGAATCTCGAAACCTACGGCAATGCGACCATTGTCCATGGCGATGCCGTGACGTCGCCGCTGCCGCCATCCGACATCATCTATGTCAATGCCGGTGTCGTTGCCCCTCCCGCCGGATGGCTGAAAGCGTTGCGCCCCGGCGGCCGCATGATCTTCCCCTGGCGTCCCGCCGAGCGCGTCCCGCTGGCGATGCTGGTGACCCGCACCGAAAAGGGCTTTGCCTGCAATCCGTTCATGCGTGCCTGGTTCATCCCATGCTTCGGCGCCTCGCTCGCGGAACTTGCGGCGAAGATCCCAACACGCGAGCAGGCCACGCGCAGCCGCTCGATCTGGCTGGTCGAGGACAGGCAGCCGGACCGCACCGCCACGGCGATCTTCGAGCATGTCTGGTTCTCGTCGAAAGGCGTGAGCGTCCGCGGCTGACCTATCGAGGCGGACCAAATCTCGCGGCCTTTGTCGGGACGGGCGCGGTTGCTCCGTCCTTGGGTTGAAGTCCGGCCGCGATGGCGTGGACACAAGCAAGGGAAAGCACAATGAGAAAGATCATCGCCGCGACCTTCGTCAGCCTCGATGGCGTCATGCAGGCGCCGGGCGGGCCGGAAGAGGATCCGGTCGGCGGCTTCGAATTCGGCGGCTGGACATTCCACTACTTTGATGAGGTGGGAGGCGCGGCAATGGAGGAATTGTTCTCCAAACCCTTCGCCCTGCTGCTCGGCCGCAGAACCTACGACATCTTCGCCGCGTACTGGCCCTACCAGAAAGATCCGATCGCGGATGCGTTCAACCCCGCGACCAAGTATGTGGCGACGCATCGGCCGGATACTTTGACCTGGCAGAACACGCACGCGCTTGGGCCCGATATCACCACGGCTTTGCGTCGCCTCAAGCAGGAAGATGGACCTGACCTGCTCATCCAGGGATCTGGGAATCTCATTCAGACCTTGCTCGCCAACGGGCTGATCGACGAGATCCGGCTGATGATCTTCCCGCTGTTGCTGGGCAAGGGCAAGCGGCTGTTCGGCGATGCAGCGATGCCGGCCGCTTTCAAGCTTGTCAAATCGCAGACTTCGACCACCGGCGTCATCATCGCGACCTATGAGCGCGCGGGCGAAATCAAGGTCGGCTCCTTTGTCACGGGCGAGCCATCCCAGGCCGAACTCGAGCGGCGCAAGAACTGGAAGTAAATTCGGGCATCAAGCAGCCTGCGATCGCCGCGCCAGCCCATCGCGTATATGGCGTGCGAATTCCTGCGCCGCCGTGCTCACGCCATGCCTCGGCAGGTGCAGGTTGATGGCGAAATTCGGCAGCGGCGGCAGGCCGGTGTCGAACGGCAATATGTCGAGATCGGCTGGCACGGTGGCAGCGAGCCAGGTGGTGACGGCGAGATCGGAGCGCACCGTTGCCGTCGTCGCGTCGATGTTGCCGTTCTCGAACACGCTGCGCCATTCCAGCCCATGCTCGTTGAGTGCCGCCAGCACCACCGGCCGGAAGGCGCAGGTGTCGGCAACGATCGAGACGGGCAATGGCCGCTTGGCGCGAGCCACCCCACCCCTTGCGCCGACCCAGACCAGCCGGTCGATGGCCAGGCATTCGCCCGAGGTCGGGCCGACCCGCTCCTCGATTACCGCGAGGTCGATGGTTCCGGCCCCGAGTGCCGCCGCCAGTTCCGGCGAGGAGGCGCAGACCAGCGATATCTCGACCTGCGGATAGGCCTCGGCATAGGCCTTCAGGATGGGCGCCAGCAAGGTGCCGACAAGGTCGTAGGGAACGCCGAGACGCACCTGTCCGGCAACAGCGCTCCCCATCATCTCGGTCCAGATCTCGTCATTGAGGCTGAGCAGCCGCCTTGCCTTGTCGAACAGCCGCTCGCCGGAATGGGTCAGGCGCAGACCGCGCCGGTCGCGCTCGAACAGCCCACAGCCGAGCGTTTCTTCCAGCCGCTTGACCTGCTGGCTGACCGCGCCCTGAGTCAGGTGCAGCGCGTTGGCCGCCGCCGTCATGCTGGCCTTATCGGCGACGGTGACGAAGGTGCGCATGAGACTGGTATCGAGATTGCGGATCATGACCGGCATTATAAGTGCTAATGACGATAATCGCAAACATTGCATTTACTGATGCCACGTTCAGTCTAGCATGAAGCCTCCGACAAAGGACGCCCCATGCTCCAGCCGATCCTGCCGCTCATCCTGTTTGCCTTCGTGGCCACCGCGACGCCCGGTATCGCCACGACATTGTCGACCGCTTCGGGTGCGCAGTTCGGCTTTCGCCGCTCGGTTCCCTTGATGGTCGGCAGTGCCGCCGGTCTCGCGACCGTGACGGGGGCGGCCGCCGCCGGACTTGCCGGGCTGCTGCTTGCCATGCCCTCGCTGCAGCTTGCCATGAAGATCGCCGGCTCGCTCTACCTCGTCTGGCTGGCAATCAAGATCGGCCGCGCCGGCCCGCCCAATCTCGATGTCGCCATGGCCAAACCCAACAGTTTTCTGGGCGGCGCCGGCATCCAGTGGATGAACCCCAAGGGCTGGGCGATGGGTCTGGGCGCGGCGGCCTCCTTCGCCGCGCTTGCCGACGGTCCGGGACAACTCGCTTTGCTGCTCGGCTCGACCTTCGGCCTCACCGCCGCCATCTCGCTGTCCGTCTGGTGCGTGGCCGGCATGGTGCTGGCGCGGCTGCTCAAGGCCGAGTGGCAATGGCGCGCGCTCAACATCGTGCTGGCGCTGGTGCTCGCCTCCTCGATCATCCCGATGTGGCGGACGGCCTGACGGTCGGCCGCCACGTCAGCCTAAGCCGCGTAGCGCGGGGCCGGCTTGTCGGCATGCAGGCTGCCGTAGAAGGCCTGGCGGGCGCCTAGGAATGTGTCCAGCTTTCCCGTATCGGCAAGCGCCGGCACGGTGACGGCCTCGCCCCTGGCCAGGCCGACAAGGGCGGCGTCGACCATGTCGTCGGCGGTCATGACGATCTCCTTCGGCAGCTGGTCGATATCACCGCCGGAAAGCTCCCAGAAATCGGTCCGGGTCGCGCCCGGCAGCACCACCTGCACCGTCACTCCGGTGCCCGCGACCTCGCGATGCAGGGCTTCGGTGAAGTTGAGGACATAGGCCTTGGTGCCGCTGTAGATGCCGCCGAACGAGGTGTCGAAGGCCAGGACCGAGGCGATGTTGACGATTCCGCCCCGGTTGCGCGCCAGGAGCCCAGGCAGCACGGCACGCGTCAGCCGGGTCAGCGCCACGACATTGACCTTGATCATGCGCTCGGCCGCGTCGGCGTCGGCGGTTGCCACCACTGCCTGACCGCCAAGGCCGGCATTGTTGACCAGCAGCGTCACGGTTTCGTCGGCTGATATCGACTGCTCGACACGGCGCACATCGCCGTCGTCGGACAGATCGGCGCTGATCACGCTCACGTTGTGGCCGTGGTCATGGCGCAACTTCTCGGCCAGCGCCTGCAGCCGGTCGGCACGGCGCGCCACCAGCACCAGGTCGTAGCCCTGCCCCGCCAGTCGATCCGCATAGACGGCGCCGATCCCCGATGAAGCGCCGGTGACGACCGCCGTGCCCTTGTTGTCATTCTTGCTCATTGTCACGTTCCTTGTGCTCGCTGTCTTCGGCCCCGGTGGATAAATATCCGCCGGCCAGGCTGCTATTCGAGTTAGTGGTATATGCCACTTTTCGCGAAGTAGGTATATGCCACCATCTTGTCAACGGCGGCGGCGAAAACTATTTCTGCGGCAGGCTGGCGCACCTGCCAGACAATTCCAGCAAGTGCCCAGCGGTTCTGCGCCCAGAATTGCGTGACAAGAGAGAGCATTGGAGGCGATGCGTTTCGCCGGAGATGCTCCACAAGGAGCGATCATGAGTGAAGCTGACGGATTTAGCCGTTGCAACAATGCCACCTTGCGGCGCACCGCGCGCAGGCTCGGCCGGTTCTATGACGACGCGCTGGCGCCTTCCGGCCTGAAGGGCACGCAGTTCGGCCTGCTGTTCCAGATCAGTGTCGGCAGCGAACCGGCGATGGGAGCCATTGCCGAGGCGCTGATCATGGATCTGTCGGCGCTCGGCCACACGCTGAAGCCCCTGGTCCGCGACGGCTATGTCGAAACCTTCCCCGACAAGGACGATCGCCGCGTCAAGCGCGTACGGCTGACGCAATCAGGACAGGCCAAGCTCGACGAGGCGATCAAGCTATGGAGTGTCGCCCAGCGGCAATTCGAGGCCATGATCGGCGCGGAGCAGGCCGCGAAACTGCGGGCCACACTCGATGAAGTGGCTGCGTTGAAGCTGGAATTGCCCGCGGCCACTCCTTCCAGCTGAAGAAGCGGCCGCGAAAAACAAGGATGCAAGCCTCGGAGCCGGCCTTATTCCGCCGGCATGGTGACGGCCCGGGCAAACACCCGCCCCGCCAGCACGATGCCGAGCCCGACGATCGGAAACACCGCCGCGACCAGGCCGAGATCGGCGGGCGCGCCGTAGCGCAGCACGCCACCACCGACCACCGCGCCCACCGCCACGCCGAGATAGAGCGCCGAGCCGTTGAGCGACAGCACGATCGGGGCGGCGTCCGGCGCCAGCTTGATGATGCGGCTGGCCTGCGCCGGCGGGAACGCCCAGCCGACGATGCCCCACGGCACCATCATCGCCATCAGCGCCGGTCCGGCAATGTGCTGCGGCAGGAAGGTCGGGATGACCGACAGCATGATCAGCATGGCGGCACTCAACGCCAGCGACCAGCCGACGGTGCGCGTGGCGCCGAAACGGTCGGCCGCCTGGCCGCCGGCAATGTTGCCGATGACGGCGCCGACGCCGAAGGCGAGCAGCATGCCGGGCAGCGCGATCTCGCTCAGCCCGCCGCCCTCGATGGCAAGCGGCGCGACATAGGCAAAGACGGTGAAGGCACCGACCAGCGCCAGCAATGTCGTCACCAGGATCGGCATCACGCCGGGACGCATGGCGGCCGCCAGCCGGCGCTTCAGCGGCAGCCTGGTGCCGATGATGCCGCGCGGCAGGCGGTACCACAGGATGGCGCCGGACAGCGCGCCAAGGCCGGCAATGGCATAGAAGGTGCCGCGCCAGCCGGCGATGGCCGCGACAAGCGCGCCAAGCGGTGCACCGACAGCGACGGCCACCGTGGTGCCGCCGACGACGACGGCGATGGCGCGGGCGCGGTGATGGTCATCCACCAGCGCCACCGCCGTGCCTTGCGCGGTCGCCGCGAACAGGCCCGACGACAGCGCCATGATGATGCGTGCGACGAGCAGCACTTCGAAGGATGAGCTCAAGGCGGCGACGACATTGCCGACGACGAAGAACACCAGCGTCCACAGGATCACGCGGCGCCGGTCCCATTCGCCGGTCAGCGTCGCCAGGATCGGCGTGCCCACGGCATAGGCGAGCGCGAAAGCGGTGATCAGCGAGCCGGCGAGCGGCACGGAGATGCCGGCATCCCTGGCGATATCGGGCAGGAGGCTGGAGATGACGAAGCCTTCGGTCGAGATCGCAAACGATCCGAGCGCAAGCCAGAAAATTCTCTTGTCCATGGGAAAGCGTCCTTAGTTCAAAAGTTATTGAACAATTGGACATAAAAGGGCATCATGTCAATGAAGCCAGGCAAAAATAGCATAACCATGCTGACAGCCCTGTGTCAGGACGGCCATGAACTGGAGAAACAGTGTGTATGGACCGGGCAGGATCGACGCGTTGAAATCGGCCCGAACTGTGCTTAGGTTCCAGCCATGACCTTGCCACACCCCAATACGGACCAGATCAGCCTGCCCATTGTGCTCGGCGTGCTCGGCGACCCGACGCGGCTTGCGATCGTGCGCTATCTCGCCAGCAAGGAAGGCGTGCCGCTGAACTGCAGCCGCTTCCTCGATCTCGGCTCCAAGACCAATCTGAGCTACCACCTCGCCAAGCTGCGTGAGGCCGGTGTCACCCGCGCCGAAGTGGTCGGCACCAACCGCATGATCACGCTGCGCCGCGCCGATCTCGACGCCCGCTTCCCCGGCCTGCTCGACAGCGTCATCGCCGCGGCCGCGGGCGACGCCGCCCTGCCGGCCGTCGGCGGCCACGACATCGAAGTGTCGGCCTGACGCATTTCCTTTCCCTCGCGAAGCGGGAGGAACTCATGTCCCTGTCAGGGTCGCCCTTTCGACCAGTCCTTCGCCAGCCTGTGGAGCCCCCTCGAAAATGCGCTTAGCCCCGCTACGGCATCGTTACCTTGGGCGGCGCCGGCCAGCAGGATCGCTTCGAGACGATCGCCGTCGAGTACACCACGAGGCGGCAGGCCGGTCTGCCGCCATGATTAGCCTCAATTTCCGGCTTACATGGCGGCGCGTCGTCCCTTATAGAATCGGCCTAACGTGCGGCAAGATGGCCGCGGCATGGAATTTCGAGTATCGGCGCACGGCCAGATGATGAGGCGCACAGTTACGCTCCGAACAGGTTTGCATGCGCTGGTTGCGGTTCCGCTGCTGATGGCGGCGTGGCCGGCTGTTGGCCCGGCCCATGCCGAAGAGGCGCCGTTCATCTCCGTCGTCACCGGGCTCGCCCCCGACGACCTGCTCAATGTGCGCGCCAAGCCGTCGGCGATCGGCAAGACCGAGGCCCGCCTGGCGGCCGGTGCGAGCGTACGGAACCTCGGCTGCAACGACATTGACGGCCATCCCTGGTGCAAGATCGAGTCTGACAATCCCAAAGCCACCGGCTGGGCTCCCGCGCGCTACCTCGTTCCCGTCAATCCGGCGACCGTGCCCGACGAGGCCGCGGATACGCCCGCCATGGCCACCGACGCCGCCGCGACGCCCGATGCACCCGACCTGACCGCTCGGCTGGGTGGTGCGAGCCAACCGGCCAGCCCCGAAGCCATACCGAAATCCGCGGCGGAGATCGCCATGCAGGATGCCTATGGCCTGGCGCTGGCTGCAACTGAAAACGGACCCGCGGCCGAAGAGCCAACCGGGGCCACGGCGGCCGTCGATGGCGCCCTGCAAATTCCCTGCGCCCGCTACGTTGGACAGCCCATGGCGCCTTGCGCGGCGAGCGTGACGCGCAAGGGCACGGACAAGGCCGACGTCACCGTGACCTGGCCCGATGGCGGCAGCCGCGTCATCTCCTTCGCTGCCGGCCTGCCGGCAAGCTCGGACGCCGGCAGCGAGTTCCGCTTCACCCGGGAAGGCAAACTCAACATGATCCGCATCGGCGTGTCGGAGCGGTTCGAGATCACGGACACGGTGGTGCTGGGGGATTAGAGTTCGGCGACTTTTGCCGTGGCTGCCTGATTGCTGGGGTTTGCGCCGCCCTCATTGCCCTGCCGGGCATTTCTCTCCGTATAATGACGGGGAGAAAGATGCTGGCCGCAACCTTGCGCTCTTCTTGCAACAGCGGTGATTGGCGACACCGGCGACGGCAGCACCCCTCTCCCCGTCGCTATACGGGGAGAGGATGCCGGCAGGCAGGTGAGGGGCAGCGCCAACGCACTGCAAGATACCCATTCAAACCCAACGCGCGCGCCCAGCCTGTGCAGCCCCGCCCAATCCAGCATTTTCGGGGTTACATCGGGCAAAACTCTTCCCTATAAGGCCCTCCTAGCCTGATACCAGAATCGCGAGCACAACCGGCCGGGTCTTCCCGTCCCGGTTTTTTGTGCAAGCCCGCTGCCGAACGGAATTCATAGACATGCCCAGACGCACCGACATCAAGTCGATCCTGATCATCGGGGCCGGCCCCATCGTCATCGGCCAGGCCTGCGAATTCGACTATTCCGGCACCCAGGCCTGCAAGGCGCTGAAGGAAGAGGGCTTTCGCGTCATCCTGGTCAATTCCAACCCGGCCACCATCATGACCGACCCGGAACTGGCCGACGCCACCTATATCGAGCCGATCACCCCAGAAGTGGTCGCCAAGATCATCGCCAAGGAGCGGCCCGACGCGCTGCTGCCGACCATGGGCGGCCAAACCGCGCTCAACACCGCTTTGTCGCTGCGCCGCATGGGCGTGCTGGAGCGCTATCAAGTAGAGATGATCGGCGCCGACGCCCATGCCATCGACAAGGCCGAGGACCGCGCGCTGTTTCGCGAGGCGATGAAGACGATCGGGTTGGAGACGCCGAAGTCGATGCTGGCCAACGCCACCGACGTCAAGAACGCCGACCGCAAGACGCATGAGGCCGAGCGCGCCGCGCTGAAGGCCGAGAAGCCCGACAATCTCGACGCCGAACTCGATGCGCTGGAAACCCGCTGGAACCTCGGCGAAGGCGACCGCAAGCAGCGCTACATCAGCCATGGCATGGCGATCGCCGCCCAGGCCCTCGACCATGTCGGTCTGCCGGCCATCATCCGCCCGTCCTTCACCATGGGCGGCACCGGCGGTGGCATCGCCTACAACAGGGCCGAATTCTATGACATCGTCCAGTCCGGCCTCGACGCCTCGCCGACCACCGAAGTGCTGATCGAGGAGAGCGTGCTCGGCTGGAAGGAGTATGAGATGGAGGTCGTCCGCGACAGAGCGGACAATTGCATCATCGTCTGCTCGATCGAGAACATCGACCCGATGGGCGTGCACACGGGCGACAGCATCACCGTCGCCCCGGCGCTGACCTTGACCGACAAGGAATACCAGATGATGCGCAACGCCTCGATCGCGGTGCTGCGCGAGATCGGCGTCGAGACCGGCGGCTCCAACGTGCAGTTCGCCGTCAACCCGGCCGATGGCCGTCTCGTCGTCATCGAGATGAACCCGCGCGTCTCGCGCTCGTCCGCGCTCGCCTCCAAGGCGACCGGCTTCCCGATCGCCAAGATCGCCGCCAAGCTTGCTGTCGGCTACACGCTGGACGAGCTGGAGAACGACATCACCGGCGGCGCCACGCCCGCCTCGTTCGAGCCGAGCATCGACTATGTCGTGACCAAGATCCCGCGCTTTGCGTTTGAAAAATTCCCCGGCGCCGAGCCGGTGCTGACCACGGCCATGAAGTCGGTCGGCGAAGTCATGGCCATCGGCCGCACCTTCCAGGAGTCTTTGCAGAAGGCGCTGCGCGGTCTCGAGACCGGCCTCACCGGCCTCGACGAGATCGAGATCCCTGGCCTCGGCGCAACCAACAGCGCCGACGACCGCAACGCCATCCGCGCCGCCTTGGGCACGCCGACGCCCGACCGGCTGCGTATGGTGGCGCAGGCGATCCGCATGGGCACGTCGCTAGAAGACGTGCACGCCATGTGCAAGATCGACCCCTGGTTCCTCGAACAGATCGCCGGCATCGTCGCCATGGAAGCCCGCATCCGCGAGCACGGCATTCCCGGCGACGCCGTCAATCTGCGTATGCTGAAGGCGATGGGCTTCTCCGACGCCCGCCTCGCCTCGCTGACGAAGACCGACGCCGAAGTGATTCAGAAGACTCGCGAAAAGCTCGACGTTCATCCGGTTTATAAGCGCATCGACACCTGCGCGGCCGAGTTCGCCTCGCCCACCGCCTACATGTACTCGACCTACGAAGTGCCCTTCGCCGGCGCGCTCGCCAATGAGGCCCAGGTCTCGGCGCGCAAGAAGGTCGTCATTCTCGGCGGCGGACCGAACCGCATCGGCCAGGGCATCGAGTTCGACTATTGCTGCTGCCATGCCGCCTTCGCTCTGCGCGACGCCGGCTATGAAGCGATCATGATCAACTGCAACCCCGAAACCGTGTCGACCGACTACGACACCTCGGACCGGCTCTATTTCGAGCCGCTGACGGCGGAGGACGTGCTGGAGATCCTGCGCGCCGAGCAGGCCTCGGGCGAGCTGGTCGGCGTCATCGTCCAGTTCGGCGGCCAGACGCCGCTGAAGCTGGCCGACGCGCTGGAGAAGGCAGGCATTCCGATCCTCGGCACCTCGCCCGACATGATCGATCTGGCCGAAGACCGCGACCGCTTCCAGAAGCTGCTGCACAAGCTCAACCTCAGCCAGCCGAAGAACGGCATCGCCTATTCGGTCGAGCAGGCCCGCCTCGTCGCCGGCGAGCTCGGCTTCCCCTTAGTGGTGCGCCCGTCCTATGTGCTCGGCGGCCGCGCCATGCAGATCATCCATGACGAGGGCATGCTGCAGTCCTATTTGCTCGACACCGTGCCCGGCCTGGTGCCGGAGGACATCAAGCAGAAATACCCCAACGACAAGACCGGCCAGATCAACACGCTGCTGGGCAAGAACCCGCTTTTGTTCGACACCTATCTCTCGGGCGCCATCGAGGTCGATGTCGACTGCCTCTGCGACGGCAAGGCGACCTTCGTGTCGGGCATTCTCGAACATATCGAGGAGGCCGGCATCCATTCGGGCGACAGTGCCTGCTCGCTGCCGGTTCACTCGCTGCCGTCGGACCTCGTCGACGAGCTCGAGCGCCAGACATCAGCCCTTGCCCGCGCGCTCAATGTCGGCGGGCTGATGAACGTGCAATACGCGATCAAGGACGGCACGGTCTATGTGCTGGAGGTCAACCCGCGCGCGTCGCGCACCGTCCCCTTCGTCGCCAAGACCATCGGCCGTCCGATCGCCAAAATCGCCGCCCGCATCATGGCCGGCGAGACGCTGGAAGACGCCTTCGCCCATTACGGCGCCATGCCCGACCCCAGGAATCCCGGCCACATCGCGGTCAAGGAAGCCGTCTTCCCCTTCGCCCGTTTCCCCGGCGTCGACATATTGCTCGGCCCGGAAATGCGCTCCACGGGCGAGGTCATGGGCCTCGACCGCGATTTCGCGCTGGCCTTCGCCAAGAGCCAGCTCGGAGCCGGCGTCGACCTGCCCCGCTCCGGCACGCTGTTCGTCTCGGTCCGCGACGAGGACAAGAAAGGCATCCTGCCGGCGGTCAAGCGCCTCGCCGGCCTCGGCTTCAAGGTGCTGGCGACGTCAGGCACCGCCCGCTTCCTCGCCGAAAACGGCGTCGACGCCCAGAAGATCAACAAGGTCCTGGAAGGCCGCCCCCACATCGAAGACGCCATCCGCAACCGCCAGGTCCAGATCGTCTTCAACACGACCGACGGCCAGAAGGCGGTGTCGGACTCCAAATCGCTGCGCAGGGCGACGCTGATGCAGAAGGTGCCGTATTACACGACGCTGTCAGGGGCTGCTGCGGTGGCGGAGGCAATCGCGGCGCTGAAGGCGGGGAGTTTGGAAGTGAGGCCGCTGCAGGAATATTTTGCGTAAGCGATTGGCTCTCTTCTCCCCGTCCCTATACGGGGAGAAGGTGCCGGCAGGCGGATGAGAGGCAGCACTGGCTTATGAGTCAGATTGGCGTCAATTTTTCATGGCAGTATTGCAGTAAGGGTGGGTTATCTGCCCATTGGAATCCCCGCCCTTTCCACCATCTTGTACCCGCACTACATGATCATAAGATCCTGACTTCGCAGGGTCGAGATAACCGTGGCAGATTGGGCACTTCATTGCGTTCTTTAACGCTTGCCTGATGAATATTGCGCTCTTTGCATCGTCAGAAAAACGCTCCCCATCGGCTCCTTGCGTTATCGACAGAATTTTCGAAACAGAATTAGGTGCAATAACGGCAATAATCTCATTGTCCGTTGGATTTTTCCCTTCCGCATAGGACTGTATTAAATAGTTAAACAAATCAGAAACCTTCTCTACGCGGTTCTTACTTCTCACAATTTGCAAGGCTTGGGTAATTATTGCCTTATTTTCTATCAAGAAACCTTCTATCTTTTCTCGATTCTCGGTAAATTTGCGAAAGAAGGCAGGGTCGTTGCTCTGCATTTTATTTCTGCAAAGAAGCAAAAAACCAAGGAGTAAGTCTGGAAGATGCCGACCGCGCTCGGTATAAAAATACACGGCGGGATGAAGTCCCAAACTACTTGGACCCGTACCAGTTAATCTAGCAGCAACCCTGCTGCACACCTCCAAAACCTTAACCGTCTCACTCCCATCAGGATCTTCGGGAAATTCGCTTAGCGGTCGCCGAATTGTACCTTGGTCCGCATTCGTGAGCGAAATTAAGTTCATAAGCATATCTAAGGACTGGATCGGCGATCTCGTACCGCCAAGGGGTAAATCCAATGTCTTTATAGGTTGATTGACCTCCGGATTAAAGAAAAGAGCGTGCAACCTCTTAGCAGAAGCTTCGATTTTAGTCCGATTATCATCTAAAAACTTCGACCAGTATTTATGACCGGTGGCTGCCCGGATAATGGAGCGGGCGGCAATTGCGATCGAACGATTTCGATTCCTGAGCAGCGTCTCCTCCGCGTCGTCTAAGGGAGTTCCCTGCGTATTTATTTTGAAAAATGAGGTTTCAGCCTTATCCGCATCACCCTCAACCCACTGCAGAGAGAGTGACCTTGTCGCCATATTTCTTGCACGAACAACGCGCTGCTCAGGGTGATTCTCAGGCTTTATCAAAGCATCCCGTAACAGAGAATACTTTCCAATCTTCAACTCAACAAGATCTCGTGTTTTCTTTGCGATTCTTTTTTGGGCGCTATTAATTTCGTTTGAATAGTACCCTATTGAATTTGGTCCATCCCCATAGTCATCATCGATCCACGCCCGAAGAGCGCTTAACCTGTGGCCACCATCAATCACGAAGACAAATTGGGTAGACCGCCACAATATTATTGAGGGTATAAGCTCGTTGTCCAAAAAACTTTCCAGAAACGATACGACCTGAGCAGGAGACCAGTGATTAGTTTCACGTTGAAAATCCGGTTTCCTAAGCAGGGGGACCAGCATTCCACTTGAACTCAATGTTTCGATAGACAGAGTCTTTATCGGCTCTCCCGAGGACGGCGCCGTGTTTGTGATCGCAAAATCATCCCGCTTGATCATCGCATCAAGAACTACCGATTCAGCCATTTTTCCCCCTACTCAAATTTGTCGATTGGAATAGCCCGCAAAATTAAGCTAACAGCGTGCCGAAGAGATTAGCAAGCTCGGCGCCCGCGAATATTGTGTTGATCCAGCACTTCTGTCAGGCAAGGAGTTAAAGATGAAGGTGCCGGTCAGTGATTATCTACCGATCCTCGGGCCGAAGACCCTTTATCACGGACAGTGAGCCTTTCCCGCCTCACCCCACCGCCACGCACTCAATCTCGATATCAAACTCCATCGGCCAAGACGCCACCGGCACAAAGCTCCTTGCTGGCGGGTTCACGCTGAAATACCGGGCATACACCCTGTTTATCGCGTTGTAGAAGCCGGAATTGACGGCGTAGATGCGCACCATCACGACGTTTCCAGCGAGGTTCCGGCCGCTTCCAGGCAATGTTTCAGCGCCTTCAGCGAGGCCTCGGTCTGGACCTCGATGTCGCCGCGCACCATCTCGCCGGTCACCATGTCCACCGGCGGCGTCGCCGAGATGAACACGAAACCGTTGGCCCTCACCGCCGTCGAGCAGGGCAGGCCGAGCGCCCGCACCTTGTCCGACATGACGGGCACTTCGATGACTTCTTTTTTCATGGTGGTGCTCCCTGGGTTGGCAGGGAGCTTAGCGGGCTGCCGGGCGAACGCCAGCGGCGGGATGTGGTCCAGGCGTCACCCCTGCCCAAGCTAATCGCATAGGGCGGCGCTAGCGCCGCCCTATGCGATTGCCCTCACCCCTGCCCCGGATACGGCGTGCCGTCCTTGTGCAGGAAGCGCCCGTCCGAACTCGGGCTCATCATGTCGATGTCCGAACAGGTGATGACATCGTCCTGAGAGCGCGAGCCGACTTCCAGGTAGCGCGCGGTGACCGGCGAGCGGTTGATCATGTGGTGGCCGTTGCCGCTGTTCTTGGCGAAGGCAGCACTGTCGCCGGCCTTGAGCAGCGTCTCGCCGCCATCCTCGACCAGCACCAGTTCGCCTTCCAAGACATAGACGAGCTCGTCCTCGTGGCTGTGCCAGTGACGCTGGCTCGACCAGCCGCCGGGCGGCAGTGTCATCAGATTGACGCCGAAATCGGTGAGCCCGCCGGCATCGCCGAGGCGCCGGCGCGTGCGGTCGGCGCACGGGGCGTCGAAGGGTGCGGGGTAGCCCGAGCCCTTGCGCACGGGCACGAATGCGAGATCGATCTTGGGCATGGGGTGCTCCCGAGGTGAGGCGGCAGTGTAGCGCATGGCCGGTGAAGGCACAGGGCCAAGTTGCGCGTTTTGCCTGGGCGTACCGACGTAGCGCCCTACGGCGCCCCCCTCTGTCCTGCCGGACATCTCCCCCTCTTTGGGGGGAGATTGGCTGTCGTCGCTGCTTTCGCCAATTTTCAACAGCGCCAGGAAGAGAGCCGGCGCCGAAGGCGCCAATCTCCCCACTTGAGGGGGAGATGTCCGGCAGGACAGAGGGGGGCGCCGTAGAGCGCGGATCTCGAACCGTTCTCGCCCTGGCCACCGCCCCCCTAATGCACCGCGCCGAGCTCCTTCACGTGCTTCTCGTGCATCTTCAACACGGGCAGCGTCTTCTTCGCG
>NZ_JAIUHA010000018.1:0-50576 GCF_020164885.1 Mesorhizobium sp. CO1-1-7
TGGCCGAAGAGGTTGCGGTCGCTGCCCTGCTGGACAGGCGCCGAGGTGGCCGGAGCCGACTTGCCGATCGACGCGGTGTTCGAATTGTCGGTCGAAGCGGCAGCAGCCTGGTTGGCGCCGTTGGAGCCATAGTTGTCGCTGCCCGCGAAAGCGCTGCCGGAGAGGGCCAGAACGGCGGCGGCAGCAATGAGGATCTTGTTCATTTTAATACTCCTGAATTTGTAGGTCCACCAGCGCGGCAGGGTCACCCGCCGCGTGCCGGGGATGGCTATTAATTGTTGCCGAAGAGGTTGTGGTCGGCGCCCGTCACAGGCGTCTGGGCAGCCGGCTCCGACTTCTTGGTCGAAGCGGTGTAGGAGCTGTCGACAGTGGCCGTGGGGGTCGCGGCGTTCGAACCATAATGGTCGCTGCTAGCGAAGGCGCTGCCGGAAATAGCCAGAAGGGCGGTGGCAGTGAGAATGATCTTTTTCATTTTTGTACTCCAGTATTTTTCCCGTCCGTCTAGCGGCGTGTCTTGGGATTAAATCGCGTCGTTCGGACAGCCCCGATGTGGGAGAGCCCCCTTGCCGTTTCCAATCACGAAGTTGTTCAGCGTGGACCATGACTCCACCACTTGAAATTGTACCAACGCCTTCTACATGTCTTATTTTTCCATTTGATATCAAATAGTTGCATAAGATCACGACCCGATCACCAACTGTGTCGGAAGGCTGGGCGTTCACACCGTCCTGCACGCACCGTCAACAGAAACGAACCGTTCGGTTCGATTTTAGACTCTGCTAATAGTCACTTTTCGAAACCATTAACCCTTTTCCGGCCCGCTGAGGGTCGAAAACGGTGCCCGCGCATCTGGCGAGAAGAGGCGATTCCCCCGCTGCAACCGCGCCGGGACGATCCCGCGTACGTGTCGCGCCGCATGGATGCGATGTCGCTTTCGTGCCGATGTCGCAAACCCTGTCGTGATTAGATCGAGCGATCTCAGGTGCCGCTGCGTGACGACGGAGCGGAGAATTGGGAAGCCGGTTAGATTCCGGCGCTGCCCCCGCAACGGTGGTGGAGTTCAAGTCGCAACGGGAGACCACTGGGCGAAAGCTTGGGAAGGTGTCGCGATGGTCCGCCAGGACAACTCCAGAGCCCGGAAACCAGCCCGAGATCGCTAGAACTCGACTGATCGCGGTGGGCGGTCAAGGGGCGGATGGTGTTGTCCGGCTTTCGCCGGCTTGCGCCCAGTCCTTCCTCCATCACCACCAGTTCAGTCCTTGAAAATGAGGACAGGACATGGACGCGCGCAACGACATGCTGAGGCTTTTGAACGGCCGCAGACAGGGCCTTTCGCTGGAACAGCCCTTCTATACCGACCCGGACTACTTCAAGCTTGACATGGAACTGATCTGGTATCGCGACTGGCTGTTCATCGGCCATGATTGCGAGTTGCCCAAGCCGGGCAGCTTCATCACCGTGCAGATCGGCGACTATCCGGTCGTGCTGGTGCGCGATCAGCAGGGCAAGATCAACGCTTTCCACAATTCCTGCCGCCATCGCGGCAGCCGCGTCTGCAACACCGACAAGGGCATGGCCGCCAAACTGGTGTGTCCCTATCACCAGTGGACCTACGAACTCGACGGCCGGCTGCTGTTCGCCCGCCAGATGGCCGATGGGTTCGACAAGAGCCAGTTCGGGCTCAAGCCGGTCGCCTGCGAAAGCGTCGCCGGCTATGTCTTCATCTGCCTGGCCAAGGAGCCCGCCGACTTCGCGCCGATGCGGGCGATGATCGAGCCCTATCTCCAGCCGCACCGGCTGAGCGAGGCCAAGATCGCCTTCGAGAGCACGATCATCGAGAAGGGCAACTGGAAGCTGGTCTGGGAAAACAACCGCGAATGCTACCATTGCGCGGGCAACCATCCTGAGCTGTGCAAGACCTTCCCGGAAGCGCCGACCGTGACCGGCGTGCAAGGCGCCGACAGCGATCCGGAGATGCTGGCCCACTGGGCGAAGTGCGAAGCTGTTGGCCTGCCCAGCAAGTTTCGCATCGACCCGGCCGGACAATACCGCGCCACCCGCGCGCCGCTGCTGCGCGATGCCCAGAGCTACACGACGACCGGCAAGCGGGCGGTGAAGAAGAACCTGTCCGACAGCGTCTCGGCCGACCGGATCGGCACGCTGATGCACTATCACTACCCGACAACCTGGAACCATATCCTCGTGGATCATGCGGTGACGTTCCGCGTGCTGCCGGTCAGCGCCACGGAAACAGCGGTTACGACCAAATGGCTGGTCCACAAGGATGCCGTGGAAGGCGTCGACTACGATCTCGCCGAACTCACCCATGTCTGGACCGAGACCAACGACCAGGACCGCCGCATCGTCGAGGAAAACGCCTTCGGCATCCTGTCGCCGGCCTACGAGCCCGGTCCCTATTCGGAGCTGCACGAGGGCGGCGTCATCCAGTTCGTCGACTGGTACGCGCGCTTTATCGGCCCACGGCTTTCCGAAGACGGCCGGCCTGCTCTGCGCAGTGTCGCCTAGCGCATGTCGGCCAAAACTGTGCAGCGGCTTTGGGATCACGACACGCCCAAAATGAAAGGTATGCAGGGATGAACGCCATGACTGATCTTGGGCTCTATCGCCACCTCGACCAGATGGCGCCGTGGAACGACAGGCTGCAGGTGCTGGAAGTAACCGGCGTCAGCGACGAGGCGCCCGACGTCAAGACCTTCACCTTCCGCTCCGACAACCAGACCTGGTTCCGCTACAAGCCGGGCCAGTTCGTGACGCTGGAATTGCCGACACCGGACGGCCCGCTGATGCGCACCTACACGCTGTCATCATCGCCGTCACGGCCATTCTCGATCGCGGTGACGGTGAAGGCGCAGGCGGGCAGCGTCGGCACACGCTGGATGTTCGATCACCTGACGCCCGGCTCGCACGTCAAGGCCTATGGACCGGGCGGCGGCTTTTCGCTGCACAGCCACCCGGCGGCGAAATACCTGTTCATCTCGGCCGGTTCGGGCGTGACGCCGATGATGTCGATGCTGCGCTGGCTGAACGACTGCGCGCCATGGACCGATGTCGGCTTCGTCAATTGCGCGCGGCGCCCGGAAGAGATCATCTTTCGCAAGGAACTCGAACTGCTCGGCGGCCATATGCCGGGCCTGTCGCTCGGCTTCATGATCGAGGAGCGGTCGAGCCGCGAGGGCTGGTACGGCCATATGGGCCGCATCGACGCCATCCGGCTGCCGCTCCTGGCGCCCGATTTCCGCGAACGCGAAATCTTCTGCTGCGGCCCCGACCCTTTCATGCGCGCCGTGCGCGGCATGCTGGAGGCCGCCGGGTTCGACATGGCAAAATACCATCAGGAGAGCTTTGCCGCGCCGGCGATGGAGGAAATCCCAGCGCCGTTTGCCTCGCCGGCTGAAGACGGCGCGGCGATTTGCGTCGAAGCCGCGACGCCGATCCGCTTCGCGCTTTCGGATGTCGACGCCGACTGTGTCGCCGGCCAGACCGTGCTGCAGACGGCGCGCGCCTCGGGTGTGCGAATACCGGCCGCCTGCGAATTCGGCCTTTGCGGAACTTGCAAAGTGAAGAAAGTCTCCGGCAGCGTCGAGATGAGCCACAATGGCGGCATCCTCGATCATGAGATCGATGATGGCTTCATCCTGGCCTGTTGTTCCAAGCCATTGTCGCCGCTTGAAATCGAGGCTTGATCCGCCCGGCTTTCGACTGAACCCGGAAATGGTCCCGCGTTGCCGGCAAAGGTTACCTTGCCAAGGAAGACCTGAAAGTTTACAGGCGTTGTTGGTGGAAGCGGTCCTGCTGGCGGGCAGGAAATGCAGGACGGGGCAACAATGACGCATGACTCCCACGCCTATGCGGTAGCGAGCCGGGATATCGTTTTCGAATCTTTCGATGGCGAGGCCGTGGTGCTCAATCTTGCCAATGGCAAATATTTCGGCTTTTCCGATTCCGGCAGCAAGGTATGGCAGGCGCTTTCATCCGGCGCGGACGCCCAGGCTCTGGTCGGGCTGAGCGCCGGCGGCTCGACAATAGGCCAGGCCGAACTCGAACGCTTCATATCGCAATTGCTCGAATTGGGTTTGCTGGTGCGCTTGGACGCGGCGGCGCAGCCTTTGCCGGGCGATTTGCCTGCCGAGCTTGCCGCCACGAACGAGCCGCTCAATGTGAGCATTCACGACGACCTCGCCGACCTGATCGTCGTTGATCCCATCCACGAGGTCGAGGAACCCCTCGGCTGGCCGGCGGTCAAGCAGGCTTCCTGACGGGGCGGCCGCAGCGTGATGGAAGGCGATTGATGCCGCGCGTCACGCTCGAAACCTTGCCGGATTACGCCAGGTATCTCATCGCCGCCGCTGAAGGCGCGGCCGCGTACTATCCGACCATGCGAAAGGTTCGCCTGCCCTGGCTTGAACTGACCGCGCATCTCGGTCACGGCGTGCTTGCCGATGCATTGGGCCATGCTTTCATCGAGCCCGCGCATGATCAGCCGGCACCGTCCACGGGTCGCATCTTCATCGCGCATCCCGGCATTGACGGCATCCCGGAGCCGGCGCACTGGGGCGATGCCCATTTCACCGAGCACGGTTTTGCCAAACGGCTCGCCGAAGCCGGTTTGCGCGGGCACCATTTCCACGACCTGGATTTCTGGCAGGTCTACGATCCGCACCGCCGCGTCGGCGTGCAGCTGATGGCCTCGGCCGATGCCTTTCCGCCCTGGGAGCCGGGAGCACCGCTGCGCGCCTTCCTGCACTGGGAATATGCCGCGCGCGGCATGCGGCTGACGCATGCCGGCACGCTTGGCATCGACGGCAACGGTATTCTGCTTGCCGGCTCGGGCGGGGCCGGGAAATCGGGGACCGTCGCCGCCGGCCTGCTTAACGGGCTCGACAGTGTCGGCGACGACTATGTGCTGATCGATCTCACCGACGGCGTGACCGCGCGCCCCCTTTTTTCGACGTTGAAGCAGGACACGGAAGGTTTCGCCCGGCTGGGCCTGCGGCAGCGGCTAACGGCGCAAGGCCCGCTGAACTGGCAAGGCAAGCACACGTTCCATATTCATGATATCGCGCCTCGGCCGGTGCCCGCCATGCTGGACATCGTCGCGCTGGTGGTGCCACATATCAGCGGAGGCGGAGCAAGTTCGATTATGCCGGTGTCGCGCAGGGATGCCATGATTGCCTTGGCGCCGTCCGGCATCGCCCAGATGCCGGGCGAGCGCGAAAGCGGCTTTCGCTTCTTCAGCGAATTGACGCGCCACCTGCCGTGCTTCCGTTTGTCCCTCGGCATCGACCCGGCAGAGATCGCCCGCACGATCGAGGATTTCCTGACACGAGGCGCCCGGTGAAGCTCAGCGTGATCATGCCTGTGTACAATCGCGAGCGCTATGTCGTCTCGGCGCTGCGCTCGCTCGTGCGGCAGCAAGATGCCGCCGATCTCGACATCATCGTGATCGACGACGGCTCGACCGACGGGTCGCCGGAGGCCGTGCGTTCGATGATGGCCGAGAACCCCTGCATTCGTCTTTTCCGGCAAGAGAACATGGGCGTGACCCGGGCTCGCAACGCTGGTCTCAGACTGCTCACGCCGGAAACGGAGCTCGTGTCGTTCCTCGATTCGGATGATGTCTCGCCTGCGGGACGATTCAAGGCCGATATCGCATGCTTTGACGCCGACCCCGCTCTGGAGCTTACCTATTCCCTGATGATGATGGTCGAACACATCGACGACGATCTGCTGGAACCCTGCCCCGGCAGCCATTTCATGACCGTGCGGGGAATTCATCTGTCGTCAGGCATTTTCTCGCGTAAGCTCATCGAACGGATCGGCGGCTTCGACGAGGCCTTCGGCCAGGCCGAAGACACCGACTACCTGCTGCGCACCTTTGAAAGCGGCCCCAGATTCGTCCTGCCGGATACCGTATCGCTTTACTACCGACGTCATCCCGGCAACATGACAAAGCAGGTCGACACATCCCTTCGGGAATTCTTGCGGGCCATCCACAAATCGATGAAACGGCGCAAGGCCGACCCTTCACTGCGCGGGATCGAAGGCATCTTCGATGTCAAAGAACTCGCCAACTGGCGCTTCATGTAGCATGCGGAGCTATGGCGTCGTCATACCGGCCTTCAACGCCAGCGGCACCATCGCCGAGACGCTGCGATCGGTCGCGGCGCAGACAGTGCGGCCTGAGCTGGTGGTGATCGTCGACGATGGATCCAGCGACGATCTCGCGGCGGCGATCGGCGGAACGGACCTGCCGCTGCAATTGCTGCGCCAGGCAAATGCCGGACCTGGGAGCGCCACGACAAGGGGCATCGCCGCCTTGTCGACGCCGCTCATTGCAACGCTCGATGCCGACGATCTGTGGCTGCCGAGCAAGGCCGAAACACAGCTCGCGCATCTCGAAAGGCATCCCGCAACGTCGGGCGTTTTTTGCCATTTGCGAAACTTCCGCAATGACCGGCCCGATGCACCCGAGGACGCGATCGTACCCGGTTGGTCGCGGACCACGATGCTGATCCGGCGCGAGGCCGCCGAGACCGTCGGACCAATCGTCGATCCGCCGGGCGGCCGCGGCGAAATGATCGACTGGATCGCGCGGGCACGCGAGACGGGCCTTGCCCTCGACATGGTGGAAGAGGTGCTGGCGCTGCGCCGCATCAGGCCCGGCAGCCTGTCCTATGGCCGCGATGCGGCGCGCGACCGCGGCTATCTCGAAGTGGCGCGGCTCGCCATGCTGCGACGGGCCCGGAACAAGGCCGGCGCGGGCTGATGGCGGGCATTCGCCGCATCAGCCGACGTTTCCCGGACTATGGCTGGTCCTGGCCGACGGGCGGGCTCGACCAACTGCTCAAGGCTGCCCTTCTTGTCGATGAGGACGCGGCCGCCGGTTGCGCCATGCAGTGGCTAAGCGCGAACGACATCGATCTTGTCTCCTTCAGGGAACACCGGCTGCTGGCCGCGATCTGCGATCGGTTCGGCCGGAAATTGGCCGGCCAATCCGCCTATCCGCGCCTTGTCGGCCTGCAAAAGATGCTGTGGACCAAGTCGCGCATGGCGATGCGCGAGGCCGAACCGGCGCTGCAGGCGATGACGGATTCCGGCTGCCTGGTGATGCTGATCAAGGGTGCCAGCCGCATTGCCTTGAACGCCTCGGCGCAGCGTGGCCGGGTGGCGCACGACATCGACATATTGGTGCGGCCGCAGGACATGCCGGCGGCATTCGGCGTGCTGCGCGACGGCGACTGGCAGATCGCCACCGGGGTGAGTCCCCAATATCTGAGGACAAGGCTGGCGTCGCTGCGCTCGATGAATTTTTTCAAGGGCAGTTATGGCGATATCGATCTGCACCAGCTTGCCTATGACGGCTCGCAGCAAAGCGACGAGGATGACCAGGCGATCTGGCAGCGCGCGGCGACGGCCGAATTCAGCGGTGTCGGCGTGCTGGTGCCGTCGCCCGCGGATCGCATCGCGCTCGCCATCGCGCATGGCGGGCTCGATGCCCATACCCACAGCGATTGGCTGGTCGATTGCGCGGTGGCCATTCGCACCGGCGGCGTCGACTGGGACGTGTTCCTCGATGTCGTCGCCAGGCGTGGCCTTGCCGTTGCCGCGGCGGTGGCGCTTTCCTACCTTGCGCTCGCTGTTGGCGTGACGGTGCCTGACAAGGTGCTGGCGCGCGTGCTGGACATGGCCGACCGCACCGGCCTTGCACGCTGGTCGGCGGTGCTGCAGGCCAAGCCGCGAACCGACTTCGGCAGGCTGACCTGGCTGTCGCGCGGCTTTGCCAAGCAGTTGCGGCTGAGACGCAAGAGCGGTCGGCTGCGGCAGGAGCCGCCCGCCAGGGCATGGCGCGGCAGAGCATGGCGCGGCAGGCAGGCACCTCGCGAGCCGCTGGAAGGACAGTCGCCCCTGGCCTTCTCGCAGACGATACCGTGCCCTGCGACGGCAGGGGAGATGATGCTGGACATCACGATCAGGATCAGCGTCCCGCCGGTCCGGCGCCGCATCGAAATGGAGATCAATGTGGGCGACGACCACGTCGCGCGTCTGCGTGCGATGGCCATCAGCCGGTCTGGTGGAGAGCGGGTGCTGTGCTTTCGCGGCAAGGTTACGTTCGATGGCCGACAGCATGCCCTGACGCTGGAAGCGCGACCGTCCCGGCAGTTCCGCCAATGGGACGATCAGGCGACGGTCGCCACCTACGGCGCTTTGCCTTTCCATCTGGTCTCGGCGATTTTTTCACCGCTGCGCTGAACTGAACTATCGCTGGTCGCCCAAAGGTCGGCGGCGCCGTGCGGGGCGCGAACCCTCGCCTATACGGCGCCCTCGTCGGGCTTCGTCACCCGCCGCAACGTCAGATTGATCCTGCCGCCGTTCTTGAGCAGCGCCGAGGTCGAAGGGTAGATGCGGTCGACGCCATGGAAGGCAAGACGGCCCTCGCCGCCAAGCACGACGACATCGCCGCTTTTGAGCCTGAACGATTTGGTGGCGCCATCACGGGTTGTCTGGCCGACCCTGAACAGGCAATCGTCACCCAGCGAGACGGAGACGACGGGTGCCGAGAAATCGGCCTCGTCGCGATCCTGATGCAGGCCCATCTTCGCTTCCGGCGTGTAGAAATTGATCAGGCAGGCCTGCGGTGGATTGGGATAGCCCGACACCTGACGCCACAGGTCTAGCAGACTGTCGGGGATAGGCGGCCACGGCTCTCCGGTCAGCGGATGCGTCGGCTGGTAGCGATAGCCGCGTTCCTTGTCGGTGACCCAGCCGAGAGGACCGCAATTGGTCATGCGCACGCTCATCTCCTTGCCGGTCCGAGGCATGGCCGGCACGAACAGCGGCGCCTGCTGGACAATGCTTCTCACCTCCTCGACCAGCGTCTCCTGGACGGCGCGGGACAGATGGGCCGGCATGTGACGGATGCCTTTGGGCAGAAAGAGCATGGGTTGGCTCATGTGAATGGTTCGGAGCCTCAGCATGCCACCGCCAGACGAAAACGGCGACCCGAAAGCGGTCGTGGTTTTTACGAGGGATGGCCGCAGCGAATTCGTCTTGGCCAAATGGCGGTTGACGAACAAAGATGACTAACATAGTCAAGATTTAGAACCGGACCGGTTGACACAAGAATTTTCAGCTTCCGCGTCCAGCGAAGCCGCAGGCAGCCAACGAGAGCGAGGGATATGGAAGTGACATTTCTTCAAGGCTTCAACGCGATCGAACGGGGCTGCATCTGGTCGCGGCGAGGACTGCTTGCCACGACATGCCTGGCGACGCTGGCTGGTGCCTACCAAGCCTCCGCCCAGCAGGCAGGCACCCAGGCATCGGGCGGCGCCACCGTGCTCGAGCCCATTACGGTCAGCGGCGAGGCCGGCGGCGACACGTCCCGTGAGGACGACAGGACGGTGGCTGCCAAGCGCAGCTCCGGTGCGACCAAGACGGACACGCCCCTCATCGAAACGCCCCGCTCCGTCTCGGTGGTGACACGCAAGGAACTCGAGGAGCGCGGCGCGCAGGACATTATCGAGGCGGTGCGCTATTCCTCAGGCGTCAGCACCGGCGCTTACGGATTCGACCCGCGATTCGACCAGATCTATATCAGGGGCTACGACGCAACCACGCTCGGCGACTACAAGGACGGCCTGCGCCAGCCCTATATCAACTACGGCACGTTCCGCACCGACCCCTATTCGCTCGAACGCGTCGAGGTGATCAAGGGACCGGTATCGGTGCTTTACGGCGCGGGAACGCCGGCAGGCATCGTCAACAAGGTGCCCAAGCTGCCGACCGAGGACAGGATCAGGGAAGTCGAACTGCTTTATGGCACGAAGGACAGGGCGCAGGCCGCCTTCGATTTCGGCGGCCCGGTCACCAAGGGCAGTGACGATTTCCTCTACAGGATCGTCGGCCTGGCGCGAAACGGCGACACCAATTTCGACATCGCCGACGACCGCTATTTGCTGCAGCCGTCGTTCACCTGGAATCCGGACGCCGCGACGTCCTTCACCATCTATGGGCTGGTGCAGGCGGACGAGACCGATTCCAATGTCGGCGTGATCACCGATCCGTCGGGAAAGGTCCACACCCTGCGCGAGAGCGACCCCGACTATGACCATCAGAAGATCCGGCAGCAGCAGGTCGGCTACAAGTTCGAGCACGATTTCGACGGCGGCATCACGGTGCGCCAGAATGTACGATACTCCCATCTCGACCTGAGGTCGCGCTATCTCGCGGTTTCCGGTTGGACAGGTACGGTCGCGCATCGTTATGCGACCTCAATTCGCGACGAAATGAACGTTTTCCAGGCCGACAACCAGGTCGAGGCCAGGTTCGACACCGGGGCGCTCGCCCACACGCTGCTTCTCGGCCTCGACTACACGAACCTGACCTCGTCCTTCGGCTATGGGTTCGATCCGCCCGATCCGGCCTACGATTTCGACATTGCCAACCCGACCTACGGTTTCTCCGGCCCGACCCCGGACACCACGTTCTCTGCGTCCGACGCGGATCTGAGCCAGACCGGCGTCTATGCGCTGGATCAGGTCGAACTGGACAAATGGCGTTTCACGCTCGGTGGCCGCCAGACCTGGGTCGAGCAGACGCGCGACTATTTTGGGGGCGGTTCCGAAACGGTGGACAAGAACGCCTTCAGCATGCAGGCCGGCGCCCTCTATCTGTTCGATAGCGGCGTCGCGCCCTTCGCCAGCTACGCGACGTCATTCGAACCGATCTCGAACCGCTCGGCCGATGGCGGCGGCATTCTTCAGCCTACGAAGGGCGAACAGTTCGAACTGGGGGTCAAGTACCAGCCACCGGGAACGGATATCCTGCTGTCCGCGGTCGCCTACCATCTGGTCGAGAAGAACAAGCCGGTAGTCGTCGATCCCAATGCGGGCACCTATCGTTCACTGGGCGAGGTCACCAGCAATGGTTTTGAACTGGAAGCCCGCGCGGCCGTCATGGACGGGCTCGACGTGATCGCGGCCTATAACTACAACCATGCCGAGATCACGGGCGCCGGCCCTGACTCGACGGAGTTGGACAAGGTCCCCGCCGTCACCCCCGAACATGTCGCGAGCCTCTGGGCGAACTACAAATTCGACGAGGGCAGTGCGGCACCCGGCCTTTCGGTGGGAGCCGGCGTGCGGCTGCAGAGCGCGACCTATACCGACACGTCAAACACCGCCAAGAACGATGCCGCCGTCTATCTCGATGCCTCGGCGTCCTACGATTTCGGCGCCATCGACAAGAGGTATGAAGGTGTCTCGGCCGCTTTCGCCGTCCGCAACATTGCCGATGACCGCGCGACGGTGTGCAATTCCGGTTATTGCTACATCGGCCAGGGCCGCAACATCACGGCTTCGCTGAAGCGCCGCTGGTAAGGCAACGCCGCGCGCCTTTCGGACGCGCGGCGCACTGATTTCAGCGTTTTGATACAACCATGCCCGGCGATTAGCCAAGTTCTGGAATACGCAGAACCTGGCCCGGATAGATCTTGTCGGGATGGGTCAGCATCGGCTTGTTCGCCTCGAAGATGACCGTGTTCTTGGCGCCCTGGCCCTTGCCATAGCTCTTTTCGGCGATCTTCCAGAGATTGTCGCCCTTCTGGACCGTATAGAAAGTCGGCTCCTTGGCTGCGGCCGCCGTGCCGGAAGCCGGCGCGACCTGCAACTCGTCAGCCTGCACCTTGGAGACGCCCAGCGTGTTGCCGACGGCGATGACCGCCTTTTCGAAGATCGACTGGTCCTTGACGACGCCCTTCAGCACCGCCGTATCGCCCTGGACAACGACCTGCACGCCATCGGTACCGAGCTTGTGTGAATCGAGCTCTTTCTTGAGCGTGTCGGCGGTGGGTGCGGCTTCCTCGTCGCCGCCGATGCCGAGCTTCTTGCCGACGTTCTTGACGAAATCGAACATACCCATCTCTAGGTCTCCCTTGCTGTGGCAATAAGGGAAACCTCGCATCCGCAACGCAAAATTGAAAGTGGTTTTGCGGGCACGATTTGCGTGTTGCTTAATCGCTCTCCACGCGACCGCGCAGCTTCTTGATCGTACCGCGCCCGGCCTTGCTCTTCAGCCGACGCTCGACCGCGCCTTTCGACGGCCGTGTCTTCTTGCGCGGCGGCGGCGGCGGTTCTGCGGCCTTGGCCACCAGTGCCGCCAGCCTGGTCCGTGCGTCGGCGCGGTTTTGCTCCTGTGTGCGAAAGCGTCCGGCCTCGATGACGATGACACCATCCTTGGTGGCGCGCTGGCCGGCAAGTTTTATGGTCCGCTCGCGTACGCGGTCCGATAGGCCCTCGGCGTTCCGCGCGTCGAAGCGAAGCTGCACCGCCGTCGCCACCTTGTTGACGTTCTGGCCGCCGGGACCGGACGAGCGGATGAAATCCTCGTGCAGGTCGCCCGGGTGAATCACGGCTTCGCCCGATATGATGATGTCGTCGTCGATCGGCATGCCGCAGTCATGGCGCGGCGGACCGAAAAAGAAAAGGCCCGATCGAAAGCGCAGCCCCTAACTGACATATACGATCCTGATCACGACGCCCAGGCGAGTTCGCCAAGATGGCGACGAAGCCATTTCGTCTCTTCCGATGCCGTGCGCCCGAAATGCCGTTTGAAGTCGCGGCTGAATTGGGACGGGCTCGCGTAGCCTACCAAAGCCGCGACCTCTGCGATCGTCCTGTTCTGGCGTGCTATCATCAATCGTGCTTCGTGGAGCCGTATCGCCTTCACGTACTGCATTGGACTGTTGCCGGTCAGGCTCTTGAAATGAACATGGTAGGAAGGAACGCTCATGCCCACGTCTTTTGCCAGATCGCCGATCGAAATTTCAGAACCGTAGTTCTCTCGCAACCAGGCCAGGCTCTGGATAATCCTTCCGGACGTACCTTTCTGCTGCAGCGCCGCGAGCATTGCACCGCCCTGCGGGCCGACCAGCACCCGGTAATGCAGTTCGCGCAGAATGCCGTCACCAAGGACGAGAGCTTCAACGGGGCTGCGAAGTGCTACAAGGAGGCGCAGCAGGACATCCTCTATTTCGGGGGCCATCCTGCTTGACACGAGACCTCGCGACTTGCCGCTCGCCGGTTCGGCATGCATCTGCGCTTGCATGGCGAGCTCGGCTGCCATCTGCATATCGAACTCAACATAGACCGCAAGCAATGGTCGCTCCGAACTGGCCATCGATTTCATGCGGAATGGAACGGGCACCGAAACCGCCAGATAGTGTTCCTCGTCGTAGAGGTAGATTTCCCTTTCGAGGATACCTTGCTTGCTTCCCTGTAATACGAACACCGCGCCTGGCTTATAGAGGACCGGGATGTCGTGAAGCACGGCTTCCGTCCGGAGTATGCGGACGCGGCTGAACGCGGTCGGATTGTAGCCGCGACGAGGGGCGAGAGCTCCGGCCAACTCGACCAGCTTGGATCGTCCGTGTTTGGGAGGAATAGGATTTGGCAACAAATTCAGAGAATCCGCGATCGAAACGCTCGGTTCCTCATAATATTTGTCAACTCATCACCAATCAAGGAAAGCTTGCGAGTCATGTCACAGAAGACCTTCTTTATCACCGGCGCGAATTCCGGCTTCGGCTTGGCGATAGCTTCCGCGGCTATCCAGATCGGCCATAAGGTGATTGGCGCAGTTCGCTCGGAGACATCACGCGCAGCGCTCGCCGACGTTCTTCCCGCAGTTCGACCGGTACTGTGCGACGTAACGGAATTCGACGCCATACCCGACGTGGTCAGGCAGGCGGAGAACGAACATGGACCGGTTGACGTGCTGATCAACAATGCCGGCTATGGGCATGAGGGAGTGCTTGAAGAGTCGCCGATCGAAGAGATGCGGCGTCAGTTCGACGTTAATGTCTTCGGCGCTGTCGCCGTCGCTAAGGCTTTTCTTCCCCGGTTCCGGGAGCGACGTCGTGGATTCATCGTCAATGTCACGTCGATGGGCGGCATGATCACCATGCCCGGCATTGCTTACTATTGCGGCAGCAAGTTTGCGCTCCAGGGCATATCGGAGGTGATGCGTTCGGAAATGGCCCCGTTCGGTGTCCGCGTGACCGCGGTCTGCCCCGGCTCGTTCCGGACGGATTGGGCTGGGCGATCAATGGTCCGCACAGAGAGATCAATCACTGACTACGACGCGCTTTTTGATCCGATACGTGAGGCGCGACAGGTAAAGAGCGGCAAGCAGCTCGGTGATCCCGATAAACTGGCAGCCGCCGTTTTAGGCTTGGTAGACGCCAGTGATCCGCCGCCGCAGCTTCTGCTTGGCAGCGATGCTCTCAAGCTCGTGTCGGACAGAATCGAACGTCTCCGGCAGGAAATCGAGGTGTGGAAGTCTGTCACTGTCTCCACCGACGGCTGACGGCACCGACGTCCTGCCTGCGCCTATTCCGCCGCTTCCTGCATGTGCGGCGCCGCGCCGAGGACGGAGGCGTCGACATGGCTTTCGAACTTCTCGAAATTGACGGCGAACATGCCGACCAGCCTTGCCGCTTGCCGGTCATAGGCCGATTTGTCGGCCCAGGTCGATCGCGGATCGAGGATGGCGCTGTCGACACCCGGGACCGCCACCGGCACCTCGAAGCCGAAATTGGCGTCGGTGCGGAAAGCGCCTGCCTTCAGCGAGCCGTCGAGGGCGGCGGCGAGCAAGGCGCGCGTCGCCTTGATCGGCATGCGCTTGCCGGTGCCATGGGCACCGCCGGTCCAGCCGGTGTTGACCAGCCAGCAATCGGCGCCGTGGCGAGCGATGAGCTCGCGCAGAAGATTGCCGTATTCCGACGGATGGCGCGGCATGAACGGCGCGCCGAAACAGGTCGAGAAGGTCGCTTCCGGTTCGGTCACGCCTCTTTCCGTTCCGGCCACCTTGGCCGTGTAGCCGGAAAGGAAATGATACATCGCCTGCGCCGGCGTCAGCCGGGCGATCGGCGGCATCACGCCGAAAGCGTCGGCGGTCAGCATGATGATGTTCTTCGGATGACTGGCGCGCCCGGTCTTCGAGGCATTGGGGATGAAGTCGAGCGGATAGGCGCAGCGTGTGTTTTCGGTGAGCCGGCCGTCATTGAAATCCGGCATGCCATCGGCGTCGAGTACGACGTTTTCCAGCACGGTGCCGAAGCGCTGCGTGGTGGCGAATATCTCCGGTTCGGCTTCCGCCGACAGCTTGATCGTCTTGGCGTAGCAGCCGCCTTCGAAATTGAAGATGCCGTGCGGACCCCAGCCGTGCTCGTCATCGCCGATCAAGGTGCGCGACGGATCGGCCGACAGCGTGGTCTTGCCGGTTCCCGACAGGCCGAAGAAGATGGCGGCATCGCCGGCCGGTCCCTCATTGGCCGAACAGTGCATAGGCATCACGCCTTTCTCCGGCAGGAGATAGTTGAGCATGGTGAACACCGACTTCTTCATCTCGCCGGCGTAGGAGGTGCCCCCGATCAGCACGATCTTGCGCGTCAGGTCGACGGCGATCACCGTTTCGGTGCGGCTGCCGTGGCGGCCGGGATCGGCGCGGAAGGACGGCAGGTCGATGATCGTCATCCCGGGCACGAAGTGTTCGAGTTCGGCCGCCTCGGGACGGATGAGCAGGTTACGGATGAACAACGAGTGCCAGGCAAGTTCGGTGATTACCCTGGTGGGCAGCTTTAGCTCCGCGTCGGCACCGCCGACCAGATCCTGCACATAAAGGTCCTTGTCCCCGGCATGGGCCTGGAAATCGGCGAGCAAGGCGTCGAACTGTGCCGGCGAGATCGCCTTGTTGTTGTCCCACCAGACTTGCGGCTCGGTGGCGGCGTCGCGAACGATGAACTTGTCCTTGGGCGAGCGACCGGTGTGCTGGCCGGTCTCGGCGAGCAGCGCGCCATGCGCGGTCAGCCGGGCTTCACCGCGCCGGATCGCTTCCTCGTAGAGCGCGGCCGCACCGAAATTGTAGCGCACCGTGCCGGAGGTTTTCAGACCGATACGATCGATCGCGCAGGCAGGATTGCGTTTGCCGACTTCCGACATTGGTGACCCTTTTCAAGACTTGCCGCATCTTTGCCGGCGTATTTCCGGCACACCCACTAAGCAGGCTAGGATGGTCAGAACCAGAAAAGCCAAATGATATCAAATCATTAATCGATTTAAATATTTTGAAAGTTGTTTAAATCGTTTATATATGCGAAAAGTTTTACGGTTGCCCAAAGGATTGGCGAGGTTCGTTCGTCCAATCCATGTCGAGGTCGGGTTGTGGCCGGCGGCACCCCGCGCGTGACAGCGGTTAAGGCCTATGCCACATTTTGTACCTAATTTGTCCTGCAAAAGCCCCTTCTCTACGACAGAAGGGACAGCTCATGAGGGAGCCGCTTGAAATGGCAACAATCGCGCTTGTCGATGACGACCGCAACATTCTGACGTCGGTGTCGATCGCCCTCGAATCCGAGGGATATCGTGTCGAGACCTACACGGATGGTGCGTCCGCGCTGGAAGGCCTGGCGGCCAGGCCGCCTAATCTCGCCATCCTCGACATCAAGATGCCGCGCATGGACGGCATGGAGCTGCTGCGCCGGATGCGCCAGAAATCCGACCTGCCGGTGATCTTCCTGACCTCCAAGGACGACGAGATCGATGAATTGTTCGGTCTCAAGATGGGCGCCGACGACTTTATCCGCAAACCGTTCTCGCAGCGCCTGCTGGTCGAGCGGGTGCGCGCCGTGCTGCGCCGTGCCAGTGCCCGCGAGGCCGCGGCAAAAGCGCCGAGTCAGCAGGCCCGCTCGCTCGAACGTGGCCAGCTCGTCATGGACCAGGAACGCCATACCTGCACCTGGAAGGGTGAGCCGGTGACGCTTACCGTCACGGAGTTCCTGATCCTGCATTCGCTGGCGCAGCGTCCCGGCGTGGTAAAAAGCCGTGATGCGCTGATGGATTCGGCCTATGATGAGCAGGTCTATGTCGATGACCGCACGATCGACAGCCACATCAAGCGGCTGCGCAAGAAGTTCAAGGCTGTCGACGACGACTTCGAGATGATCGAAACCCTTTACGGAGTCGGATATCGGTTCCGCGAAGCGTAATTTGATGTATGTCGAGCAGAAGCGGTCCCTAGTGTGGGGCTGCGACATACGTCAAACCTGGGACTAGCGGGAGCTGCTATTCGATGGCAGTGGAAGCACAGCGAACAAGACCGGCGGGCGCCGCCAGGCGGCCGTCGCGCATCATGCCTTCCTTCGTGTCGAAAATCACGGTGCCGATGCGCCGCTTCCTCGGCCACCATATCTTTTCCAGCCTGACGCGGCGTATTCTTTTCCTCAATCTCGCCGGGCTGGCGGTGCTCGTCACCGGCATCCTCTATCTCAACACCTTCCGCGACGGGCTGATCGACGCGCGCGTCGAAAGCCTGATGACGCAGGGCGAAATCATCGCCGGCGCGATTGCGGCGTCGGCGACGGTCGAGACGGATTCGATCAGCATCGACCCGGAAAAACTGCTTGAGCTGCAGGCCGGCGAAAGCCTGGGGCCTGGCTCGGACCAACTCGACAATCTGGATTTTCCGATCAATCCCGAGCGCGTGGCGCCGGTCCTGCGGCGGCTGATCTCGCCGACCCGCACCCGAGCCCGCATCTATGACCGCGACGCCAATTTGCTGCTCGATTCGCGCCATCTCTATTCGCGCGGTCAGATCCTGCGCTACGACCTGCCGCCGGTCGAGGAGGAGGAGCCCGACCTTGTCGAGCGCGTCCAGAAATTCATCTTCGACTTCTTCCGCAACACCGACCTGCCGGTCTATCACGAACAGCCCGGCGGCAACGGCGCCGCCTTCCCGGAAGTGGTCAAGGCATTGACGGGCAGTCCGTCGACCATCGTGCGCGTCTCGGAACAGGGCGAGCAGATCGTCTCGGTGGCGGTGCCGATCCAGCGTTTTCGCGCCGTGCTCGGCGTGCTGATGCTGTCGACCGAAGGCGGTGATATCGACAAGATCGTCGCCGCCGAACGCAAGGCGATCCTGCGCGTCTTCGGCATCGCGGCGCTCGTCACAGCCATCCTGTCGATGCTTTTGGCGTCCACCATCGCCAACCCGCTGCGCCGGCTGTCGGCGGCGGCCGTACGGGTGCGTCGCGGCGTCAAGAGCCGCGAGGAAATCCCAGACTTTTCCGACCGCCAGGACGAGATCGGCAATCTGTCGATTGCCGTGCGCGACATGACCAACGCACTCTATGCGCGCATCGAGGCGATCGAAAGCTTCGCGGCCGATGTCTCGCATGAGTTGAAGAACCCGCTGACGTCGTTGCGCAGTGCTGTCGAAACATTGCCGCTGGCGAAGAATGACACCTCCCGTGCGCGCCTGATGGAGATCATCCAGCATGACGTGAAACGGCTGGACCGCCTCATCACCGACATTTCCGACGCCTCGCGCCTCGACGCGGAATTGGCGCGCGAAGATGCCGGCACCGTCGACCTGAAGAAATTCGTCACCGACCTCGTCGCTGTTTCGCGTGAAACCACGCGCAACAAGAAGGCGGTCGAGATCGAGCTCAAGGTTGCCAAGCTGCCGCAGGGCGCCAAGGGCTATGTCGTCGTAGGTCACGATCTGCGCATCGGCCAGGTCATCACCAATCTGATCGAGAACGCCCGTTCCTTCGTCCCCGAGGACCATGGCCACATCAGCCTGTCGCTGGCGCGCGCCGGCAAGTTCAACATCCTGACCGTCGACGACAACGGTCCCGGCATCCGCGCCGACGCCATCGACCGCATCTTCGAACGTTTTTACACCGACCGGCCCGCCGGCGAGGCGTTCGGCCAGAATTCCGGCCTTGGCCTGTCCATCTCCAGGCAGATCGTCGAGGCCCATGGCGGTACGTTGACCGCCGAAAACATACCAGGCACGAAGCCCGGCGAGATCAAGGGCGCACGCTTCGTCGTGACGCTCCCGGCCGAGGGATGACCGCCAATCGCCAGGGATCGCGACGTGCGGCCTGACAACATACACGCCACGGCGCTGCTGATCGGCGAGAGCGGCATTCTCATCAGCGGCTCATCCGGGTCGGGCAAGACAACGCTGGCTCTGACGCTGATCAGCCATTGCCTGCAACGCGGATTGTTCTCACGGCTCGTCGGCGACGATCAGCTCTTCGTCGAAGCCCATGCCGGGCGGCTGGTGTGCCGTGCGCCCGGCACCATCGAAGGCCTTGCCGAGGTGCCGGGACATGGGCCACGGTCCCTGCCGTTCGAACCGGCCTGCGTCGTCGATCTGCATGTGCGCCTGTTGCCGGCCGGCGAAATCGCACGCTTCCAGGAGGATGCAAGCGACGACATCGCCGGCTGTGCGGTGGCGCGCATCGATCTGGCCGAGCGCAATGTCGCGGCCGCCTTGCTCGCCGTGATGGCGCGGCTGTCGATCCCTCCTTTTCTATGATCCGCGCTGGGTTTTTTGCTGCAATGCGTCAAAATGGCGTGGGCCGGCGCAATTTTGGGCTTGTCAACGGGCCGCGCGTCGACAAGATAGCGCTCCCGCCGCCTGGATTGGCTGGCGAGCATAAAATGCGCCTGTGAAGCGGCGATGACGGGAGCCACCAAAGAATGATCGGACTCGTGCTTGTAACGCACGGTCAACTGGCCACCGAGTTCAGACATGCCGTCGAACATGTCGTCGGGCCACAAGACAATTTCGAAACCGTGGCGATCGGTGCCGACGACGATATGGAACAGCGTCGCCGCGACATCGTCGACGCCGTCGCCCGTGTCGATACGGGGGCGGGTGTAATCGTGTTGACGGACATGTTCGGCGGCACGCCGTCCAACCTTGCCATCTCGGTAATGGAGTCCGGCCGCACCGAGGTGATCGCCGGCATGAACCTGCCGATGCTGATCAAGCTGTCGTCGATCCGCAAGGGCGACAACATGGCGGCCGCGCTCGATGAAGCGCAAGCCGCGGGCCGCAAATATATCAACGTCGCCAGCCAGCTTTTGAGCAGCAAATGAGTACGCTGTCGCCTGACAAGGACCAGATCGTCAGGGAGTTTCCGATCGTCAACCAGCGCGGCCTGCATGCGCGCGCCTCGGCGAAATTCGTCCAGCTTGCCAGCGGTTTCAACGCTTCGGTCCATGTCGAGAAGGACGGCGTCAAGGTCGGCGGCACCTCGATCATGGGCCTGATGATGCTGGCGGCCAGCCCTGGATACTCGATCCGCGTCACCGCCAGCGGCCCGGAGGCGCTCGAGGTCATGGACGCGCTGGAGCAGCTCGTCGCCTCCCGTTTCGGCGAGGAGTGCTGACCCGGAAGTCAGCCATCCGAGACATGCACGAATAAAGATTTCTTTATATCCCATTGTCGTGCGAAGCCCGATCTGCTAGTCAGGCCGGCAATTCGCGCCCTTCGACGCGCCGACCGGCGCGGGCGCATCCGCAACCAATTCGCAAGTCAAACGATCAATTCACAGCAAGACAATTCGCATCGGAGCACTGCCATGACGGGTAGCAAGGACTATGTGGTCGCCGACATCTCTCTTGCCGGCTGGGGCCGCAAGGAACTCGATATCGCCGAAACCGAAATGCCGGGCCTGATGGCCTGCCGCGAGGAATTCGGGGCCAAGAAGCCGCTCAAGGGCGCGCGCATCACCGGCTCGCTGCACATGACGATCCAGACGGCGGTGCTGATCGAGACGCTTAAGGTGCTCGGCGCCGACATCCGCTGGGCTTCCTGCAACATCTTCTCGACCCAGGACCACGCCGCCGCGGCCATCGCCGAGACCGGCATTCCGGTCTTCGCCGTCAAGGGCGAGAGCCTCGAACAGTACTGGGACTACACCGACAGGATCTTCCAGTGGGCCGATGGCGGCCTCTCCAACATGATCCTCGATGACGGCGGCGACGCCACCATGTACATCCTGATCGGCGCCCGTGCCGAAGCCGGCGAGGACGTGCTGTCCAACCCGCAGAGCGAGGAAGAGGAATATTTCTACGCCCAGGTCAAGAAGCGCCTGAAGGCTTCGCCGGGCTTCTTCACCAAGCAGAAGGAAGCGATCCGCGGCGTCACCGAAGAGACGACGACCGGCGTCAACCGGCTCTACCAGTTGCAGAAGAAGGGCCTGCTGCCCTTCCCGGCCATCAACGTCAACGATTCGGTCACCAAGTCGAAATTCGACAACAAATATGGCTGCAAGGAATCGCTGGTCGACGGTATCCGCCGCGGCACCGACACGATGATGGCCGGCAAGGTCGCGGTCGTCTGCGGTTATGGCGACGTCGGCAAGGGTTCGTCCGCCTCGCTCAAGGGCGCGGGCGCCCGCGTCAAGGTCACCGAGGTCGATCCGATCTGCGCGCTGCAGGCGGCGATGGACGGCTTTGAAGTGGTCACGCTGGAAGATGCGGCGCCGACCGCCGACATCGTCATCACCACCACCGGCAACAAGGATGTGGTTACCCTCGACCACATGCGCTCGATGAAGGACATGGTGATCGTCGGCAACATCGGCCATTTCGACAACGAGATCCAGGTTGCGTCGCTGCGCAATCTGAAGTGGACCAACGTCAAGCCGCAGGTCGACATGATCACCTTCCCGGACGGCAAGCGCATGATCCTCCTGTCGGAAGGCCGCCTGCTCAATCTCGGCAACGCCACCGGCCACCCGAGCTTCGTCATGTCGGCCTCCTTCACCAACCAGGTGCTGGCGCAGATCGAGTTGTTCACCAAGGGCGAGCAGTACCAGAACCAGGTCTATGTGCTGCCCAAGCATCTCGACGAGAAGGTCGCACGCCTGCATCTCGACAAGCTAGGCGCCCGCCTGACCGAGCTGTCGGGCGAGCAGGCCGCCTATATCGGCGTCACGCCGCAGGGGCCATTCAAGCCGGAACACTACCGCTATTAACCAAAGCCGAATTTGCTACAAGATATTGATGCCGGGCGATTGACTTTTCGCCCGGCATTATTTTTGCGCCGAATGATTCTTCACGCCGATTCCAGCAGGCGCTATTGTTGTGATTCGCGGGTCCAGGGGCGAGGACCGGCGCACGCGTCAGGGCGGTCTTGCATTCAGGCGGCGAAGAGGACCAAGACATGCCGGGGGAAAACCCGCTTCACGCGGGACAGGCCGTTTCCGGCGGCCATCAGGATTCGGAGACCACTGGCTCGCGGCGCCCTTCGTGGCGTGGCCGCGCGGGGTTGCTGCTTGCCGGCTCCACACTTGCCGGTCCGCTGCTTGGTGGGGTTGCATGCGCCCAGGGCGCCGAAGTGGCGGCCAGCCTTTCGGTCAGCACGATCGAGGTCATGCAGCTAGCCGTCTTTGCCGGAGTGATGGGAGCGGCATTCCTGTCGGCCATCGTTCTCATTCGCGAACGCGCGCGCACCTCGGCGGAAAATGTCGAGCTGAGAAGCCGCGTCGCCGATATCAGCGCGGCGTTGCGACGTTCGGAAGCGCTGCTCAATCTGCGCGACCAGCGTGTGGTGGTCTGGGCCTCGGAAAACAAGAAACCCGAGCTCATCGGCACATTGCCGACCGAAAGCGGAGCGCCGGAGGAACGGGCCGCATTCCTAGCCTTTGGGCGCTGGCTGATGCCGCGCTCGGCGGCGGCACTCGAACATGCCGTGACGGGTTTGCGGGAAAAAGGCAGGGCGTTCGACCTGGTGGTGGAATCGCAGGCCGGCGCTCCGTTGGAAGTGCATGGCCGAAAGAGCGCGGCCCATGTGCTGGTGCGGTTTGTCTCGCTGTCCGAGACACAGCGCAGCCAGGCCCGGCTCAAGATCGAAAACCAGCGGCTGGCCGCCGACCATGACACGATGACCGGCCTGCTCGAGGCGCTGAAGATGCCGGCATGGCTGCGTGACGAGCATGGCCGGCTGAAATGGGTCAACCGGGCCTATGCCGACGCGGTCGAAGCCGAGAACGCTGAAGCCGCCGTGCGTGACGCCCAGGAGTTCCTCGGCGGCCAGGCGCGCGAGGCCATCGCCGCCCAGCACAAATCGCATCCGGTGTTCGAGCAATCGCTTTCGACGGTGATCGAAGGCGACCGCCGCGTGTTTGCCGTGACCGACTTTGCCGGCGCCGACGGTTCGGCCGGCCTTGCCTGCGACACCAGCGCCATCGAGGCCATCCGCGGCGAATATGAGCGGACCGTGCGCAGCCATGCCGATACGCTCGACCAGCTCAACACGGCAGTCGCCATCTTCGACACGAACGAGAAGCTGCGCTTCTTCAACCAGGCTTTCCAGAAACTGTGGGGGCTCGACAGCGGCTTCCTGCACAGCGCGCCCGACAACGCCCTTTTGCTCGACCGGCTGCGCAGCGAGGGCAAGATCGCCGAACAGCCGGAATGGCGCCGCTGGAAGGAAGGCCTGCTCGGCGCTTATCGTGCGGTCGAATCGCAGGAACACTGGTGGCACCTGCCGGACGGCAAGACCATCCGCGTCGTCGCCAACCCGCAACCCAAGGGCGGCGTCACCTGGGTGTTCGAGAACCTGACCGAGAAGATGGATCTCGAAAGCCGCTACCGCACCGCGGTCCGGGTCCAGGGCGAAACGCTCGACAATCTGGCCGAAGGCGTGGCGGTGTTCGGTCCCGATGGCCGGCTGCGGCTGTCGAACCCGGCCTTTGCCACGCTGTGGGGGTTGGGCACGGAAGTCGCCAAGCCCAATGTGCACGTATCGACCATACGCGAGCTCTCAGATCGGCAGGCGGTCGAGAGCCCCTGGCCCGGCTTTGTCGCCGCCATCACCGGCTTCGACGACGAGCGCCGCGAGCGTCACGGCCAGACCGAGCTCAACAACGGCACCGTGCTGCGCTACGCGGTGATTCCGCTGCCCAACGGGCAAGTGATGATGACTTTCGTCGACGTCACGGACAGCGTCCATGTCGAACGCGCGCTCAAGGACAGGAACGAGGCGCTGGAGAAATCGGACCAGCTCAAGAACGACTTCGTCCAGCATGTGTCCTACGAACTGCGTTCGCCGCTGACCAACATCATCGGTTTCACCGAGCTGCTGTCGCTGCCGGCGACTGGCCCGCTGACGCAGAAGCAGCGTGAATATGTCGAACATGTCGGCTCGTCCTCCTCGGTGCTGCTGACCATCGTCAACGACATACTCGACCTGGCGACCGTCGATGCCGGCATCATGCAGCTCGACATTTCCGAGGTGCATGTGGACCGCACCATCGCGGCTGCCGCCGAGCTTGTCGCCGACCGGCTGGAGGAGCATTCGATCCGGCTCGCGGTCGATGCCGCCGCCGCGCCGAAGACGTTCCATGGCGACGAAACGCGCATCCGCCAGATCCTCTACAATCTGCTCAGCAACGCCGCCAACTACGCGCCGGAGGCCAGCACCATCCGGCTGGCCTGCCGTCAGTTGGCGGACGGGGTCGAGTTCTCGGTTCACGACGACGGGCCTGGCATGCCGCCCGATGTGCTCGATTCGGTGTTCCGCCGCTTCGAACCGCGCGCCAATGGGGGCCGCCGGCGCGGCGCCGGCCTCGGCCTGTCGATCGTCAAGAGCTTTGTCGAACTGCATGGCGGCGCCGTTCGCATCGAAACCGGCAAGGACAAGGGCACGACCGTCATCTGCACCTTTCCCGACATGCCGGGTATCCGCGCAGCGGCCGAGTAGCGCGCTCAATGACGGAACCGGTGCTGGAGCGTTTGCTCGCCGACGAGACCCAGACAGCCCGGCTGGGCGAGGATCTGGCGTTGGCGCTGCGCGTGGGCGACGTGCTGGCGCTCAAGGGCGATCTCGGCGCCGGCAAGTCGACGCTGGCAAGGGCACTGATCCGGGCGCTGGCCGACGATGCCGGTCTCGAAGTGCCGAGCCCGACCTTCACGCTGGTACAGAGCTACGATACCCGCGTGCCGGTTCACCATTTCGATCTCTACCGCCTGTCCTCGGCGGCCGAGCTCGACGAACTCGGCTTCGAGGAGGCGCTGGCGCAAGGTGCCGCCCTGATCGAATGGCCGGAACGGGCTGACGGCTATCTGCCCAAAGCGACGGTGCTGATCGAACTCGTCCAGCATGGCGAGGGCCGGCTGGCCCGACTGTCGGGGCAAGGGGTTACCTTCGACCGTGTCGCGCGCTCGCTGGCCATGCGCGGTTTTCTGGAGAGCGCCGGCTGGGGGCAAGCGCGGCGCCGGCATTTCATCGGCGATGCCTCGGCCCGCTCCTACGAGATCGTAACGCTTGTCGGCGAGGCGCCGCGCGTGCTGATGAACTCGCCGCGGCTGGTGCTCGGCCCGCCCGTGCGCGACGGCAAACCCTATGCCGTGATTGCCCATACGGCGCAGTCGGTGTCCGCCTTCGTCGCCATCGACCGTGCGCTGCTGGCCGCCGGGGTCGCGGTGCCCAGGATCGACGCGCAGGATCTCGACCAGGGTTTCCTGCTGCTCGAGCATCTGGGCTCGGAAGGTTTCCTCGACGGCAATGGCGAGCCGGTCGCCGAACGGTACGAGGCGGCGGCCGAACTGCTTGCCATGATGCACGGCAAGGCCTGGCCTCACCGCATGGAGGCGGCTCCCGGCGTCGTTCATGACGTGCCGCCCTTCGATCGCGACGCCATGCTGATCGAGGCCGACCTGCTGATCGACTGGTACGTGCCGGCGATATCGGGCGAGCCGGCAAGCGAGGCGCTGCGTTCCGGCTACCACAAGATATGGAATGCGCTTCTCGACCGGCTGCAAGGCAGCGAATACACGCTGATGCTGCGCGACTTCCACTCGCCTAACATCATCTGGCGCGGCGAGCGATCCGGCCTCGACCGGCTCGGCATCGTCGACGTCCAGGACGCGCTGATCGGGCCTTGCGCCTATGACGTCGCCTCGCTCGCCATGGACGCCCGCGTCACCATGGCGCCCGAGATCGAGAAGCGGACGCTCGACGCCTATGTCGCCGCGCGTCATGCAGCAGGCGGCTTCGACGAAGAAAGCTTCCTCGAAGCCTATGCAATCATGGCCGCGCAGCGCAATTCCAAGATTCTGGGTATTTTCGTGCGCCTCGAAAAACGTGACGGCAAACCCTATTATCTCAGGCACCTGCCGCGCATCCGCGATTATCTCAGGCGGGCGCTGTCGCATCCCACGCTCGCCGACCTGCGGGATTTCTATAGCGCGCACGGGCTGCTGGAGGAACGAGCGCTGTGACAATGAAACCGGACACCGCCATCGTCCTTGCCGCCGGGCTCGGCAAGCGCATGAGGCCGATCACCGACGCTATCCCCAAGCCGCTGGTCCGCATCGCCGGCAAGACGCTGCTCGACTGGGGCCTCGACAGCCTGGCGGCGGCCGGCGTCGGCAAGGCGGTGGTCAATGTCCATTACCTTCCCGAACAGATTGTCGCTCATGTGGCCGCGCGCCGCGCGCCGCGCGTCGTCATTTCCGATGAGAGCGACCGGCTGCTCGATTCCGCCGGCGGCATCGTCAAGGCGCTGCCGGAGCTCGGCCAGGAGCCGTTCTACATCCTCAACGCCGATACATTCTGGATCGACCACGGCCCGCTCAATCTCGGGCGGCTTGCCCTTGCATGGGACGCCGCGAAAATGGATATTCTGCTGATGCTGGCGGATCTCCATCAGGCGACAGGGCACTGTGGCAGCACCGATTTCCTGGTGGCGCCGGATGGCGCCCTGCGGCGTTCGAAAGGCGATCCCGCTGGCCTGATCTATGCCGGCGCGGCGATCATCCATCCGCGCCTGTTCAAAAACGCACCCGCCGAACCGCATTCGCTCAATGCCTATTTCGACAAGGCGATTGCCGCCGGCCGCCTGTTCGGCATGCCGATGCATGGCCACTGGATAACCGTCGGCACGCCCGATGCCATTCCGCTCGCCGAAGACGCAGTGGCCGGCGCACTCATCGGATCGCAATGAGCGGCTCAAGCCGCGTTTTCTCCATTCCCTCCGGAGCGCCGTTTCTGCCGACGCTGGCCGAGGCGCTGCTTGACGGCCGCCTTGTCTCCGGCTTTCGGTTCGACGGTGACCCCCTCGCTTTGGCCGATGTTACCATCTATGTGCCGACGCGCCGGGCCGCACGTGCCTTGCGCGGCGTCTTCGTCGACAGCCTGAAGGCGCGTGGCGGCGGCGGTTCGGCGATCCTGCCGGTGATCCGGCCGCTCGGCGAATTCGACGAGGATGAGGCCGCATTCGAGACCGATCCAACGGCGGCAATCGATCTCGCGCCCGCGATCCCCGCCACCGAGAGACTGTTGCTGCTGACGCCGCTGGTGCGGGCGTGGAAACGCCGGTTGCCCGCCCATGTCGCGGTCCTCTTCGCCGAGGAGATCGTCGTCCCGGCCTCCACCGCCGACGCGATCTGGCTGGCGCGCGATCTGGCCGGGCTGATGGACGAGATCGAGACGGAAGGCACCGATTGGGCCAAACTTGCCGGGCTCGTCAGTGGCAACCTTGCCGGATGGTGGCAGGTCACGCTCGAATTCCTCGGCATCGTCACCGATGCCTGGCCGAAATTCCTCGCAGAGAGCGACCGCTCCAACCCAGCCGCGCATCGCAGCGCCCTGATCCGTGCCGAGGCCGCGCGGCTGCGGCGCAATCCACCCGCCGGGCCGGTCATAGCCGCGGGGTCCACCGGCTCCATACCCGCCACGGCGGAACTGCTTGCGACCATCGCCGGCCTGTCCGGCGGTGCCATCGTGCTGCCCGGGCTGGACCAGATGCTCGACGAAGCCTCCTTCCAGGCGCTCGTCGCTCCCGGCGCGCGTCCAGCCGTGCTGGGCCATCCGCAATACGGCCTGGCAAAGCTGATCGGCAAGATCGGCGTGCTGCGCGGCGATGTCGAGGAGATCGGTGCGGCCGAGCCGAAGCTCGCGCGCCGCGCCGCCCTTGTCGGCGAGGCGCTGCGGCCGGCCGAGACCACGGAATTGTGGGCGGAAACACGAAACGGGTTTTCAGCGTCCGATATTGCCGGCGCCTTCGCCGACGTGACGCTGCTGGAGGCGGCAAGCGAGCGCGACGAAGCCGTCGCGATCGCCGTCGCGCTCAAGCAGGCAGTGGAAGAACCCGGCCAAAGGGCCGCTCTCGTGACCGGCGACCGCGCGCTGGCACGCCGCGTCTCGGTCGAGCTCAAGCGCTTCGGTGTCGTTGCCGACGATTCCGGCGGCACGCCGCTGTCCAACACGCCGGCGGCCAGCCTGCTCAGGCTGGCGCTCGAAGCGGTGTTCCGGCCGGGCGATCCGGTCGGCCTGCTGTCGCTGCTCAAGCATCCCCTGCTTGGCCTGGGTCTGGAACGGGTCAACGTGCGCCACGCGGCGGAATTGGTCGAACTGGTGGCGCTGCGCGGCGGCACCGGCCGCCCCGACATCGCTTCGCTGCCGGATGTTTTCGAGGCCCGCCTCACCGGGCTAGGCGACGGCAGCCGGCCGCCGTTCTGGTTTGCCCGCCTGACCGTGCGCTCCATTGAGGTTGCGCGGACCCTTCTCGCACGCCTGGCTGACGCGCTGGCGCCGCTTTCGGCCTTTCGCGGCCAGGCGGAGGCCGGCCTTGCCGAGCTGGTCGAAGCCAGCGTCGTTGCCCTGGAAAATCTCGGCCGTTCCGCCGACGGTGGTCTTGGCGAACTCTACGCCGGCGATGCCGGCGAAAAACTCGCCGAACTGCTGCGCGGGCTGGTCGCGGCTTCGGCGCGGCTGTCGTTCGCGGCAATCGAATGGCCCGATGTGATGGAGGCGCTGATCGCGCCCGAGACCGTCAAGCCAGCGCAAGGCACCGACAGGAACATCGCCATCTGGGGCGCCCTGGAGGCGCGGCTGCAGGATGTCGACACGCTGGTAATCGGCGGGCTCAACGAAGGAGTCTGGCCGCGCAAGCCGGAGAGCGACCGCTTCATGTCGCGGCTGATGAAGACCGGCATCGACCTAGAACCGCCGGAGCGGCGCATCGGGCTTGCCGCGCACGATTTCCAGATGGCCATGGGCGCGAGACATGTGGTGCTGGCCCGCTCGGCGCGTGCCGGCGACGCGCCCGCCGTGCCGTCGCGCTGGTTGCAGCGGCTGCTCACCTTCATTGGCAACGATCAGGCGGCGGCACTGCGCCGGCGCGGCGATGAACTGCTCGCCTGGGCGCGCGCGCTCGACACGGGGCCGAAGCGGGATTACGCGCCACGGCCGCAGCCGAAGCCACCGCTCTCGGTCCGCCCGACGCATTTCTCTGTCACCGAGATCGAGACGCTGCGCCGCGACCCCTACGCTGTCTATGCCCGGAGGATCCTTGGCCTGACGCCGCTCGATCCGCTCGTCCGCGATCCGGGTGCGGCGGAGCGCGGCACGCTGTTTCACGCCATCCTGCATCTCTTTTCGTCCGAGGTGGCCGACCCGCGCGGGCCGGACGCATTGGCCGGGCTCATCGCCGCCGGCCGCGCCTGTTTTGCCGAGGCGGCGCTTCCCGCCGATGTCGAGGCGGTGTGGTGGCCGCGGTTCGAAAAGCTCGCCGCCAACATCATCGAATGGGAGCGAACGCGCGCCGACGCGGTCATCCAGCGGCATGCCGAGGAGCGCGCCGGCAAGACTGTGGTCGGACAGTCCGGCGTAACGCTGTCCGGCTATGCCGACCGTGTCGACCTGCTGGCCGGCGGCATGGCGGACATTCTGGACTACAAGACGGGCTCATCGCCTTCCAAGGCACAGGCCCATACGCTATTGGCGCCGCAACTGGCGTTGGAAGGGGCGCTGCTCAGGCGTGGCGCATTCAAGGATTTGGGCACGCGCGAACCGTCGCAACTGGCCTTCATCAGGTTGAAGCCGAATGGCGAGGTGTTCGAGGAGTCCATACTCGAACACAACCGCCAACCACGCACCGCCGCCGATCTTGCCGAAGAGGCCTGGGCGCGACTGGAAAAACTGCTGATCCATTATGGCGACCCGGCGACCGGCTATCTGTCACGCGCGCTGCCGTTTCGCGAAGGCGAAACCGATGGCGATTACGACCACCTCGCTCGCGTGCTCGAATGGTCCGCCGGCGGCGACGCCGGGGATGAGGGAGGGGAGGCATGAAGAAAGCCTATCCGATCCCCAGCGATACGGCTTCGAGCCAGGCGCGGGCCGCCGATCCCGGCAATTCGGCCTGGGTGTCGGCCAATGCGGGATCGGGCAAGACGCACGTGCTGGCCCAGCGCGTCATCCGGCTGCTGCTCAACGGCACCGATCCCTCGAAGATATTGTGCCTGACCTATACGCGCGCCGCGGCCGCCAACATGTCGAACCGGGTTTTCTCCACGCTGTCGGAATGGACATCGCTGGGTGATCTGGAGCTGGCCGCCAGAATAGAGGCGCTGGAAGGGCGCCGGGCCGATCGCGACACCATGCGCCGTGCCCGCCGCCTGTTCGCCGAGGCGCTGGAGACGCCTGGCGGGTTGAAAATCCAGACCATTCACGCCTTCTGCGAATCCGTTCTGCATCAGTTCCCCCTGGAAGCCAACATCCCCGCCCATTTCGAAATGCTCGACAGCCAGATGGAGGCCTCGCTTTTTGCCGCTGCGCGCCGCGAGATGATCTCCGCCGCCGGCGACAGGACTTTGGCGGAGGCCTTCGCCACTATCCTGGAACGCGGCGGTGAAGCCGGTCTCGACGCCTTGCTTGGCGAGATCGTGCGCAAGCGTGACGGGTTGCGCCATTTCCTCGATGCTGTGGGGCGTGACGGCTTCCAGCCGCTGTTCGATGAATTCCATTTCCAGCCCGGCCAGACCGCCGAAGGCATAGCGGCATCTGTATGGCCGCTGCCTGGCTTCCTGCCGGACTATTTTTCCGGCTTTGCCCAGGCAGCCGAAGCCACCGACGCCAGGTCGGTGTTGAACAACATCCTGCCCTATGCGCGCCTGGCCTTCGCCGAGAGCGACCCTCTCCGCCGGCTGCAGTTGCTTGCAAGAGCCTTCCTCAAGACCGACGGCGATCCTTATGATCCGGCAAAGGCGTTCAAAAAGGCGCTCACCGACCGGCTGCCTGATCTTGCCGAGCGCTATCTGTCGGCCGCCAGCGCCATCATGGAGACTGTCGACCGGCTGGCGCTATTCCGGATGCTGGAGGGCACCCGCGCGGCCCTGACCATCGCCGACTGGCTGATCGCACGATACGAAGTGCTGAAGCGCGGCCGCGGCTTTCTCGATTTCAACGACCTGATCACCCGCACGGTGAACCTTTTGGCGCGGCCCGATGCCGGCCCATGGGTGCAATACAAGCTCGACCAGGGCATAGATCACATCCTGCTCGACGAGGCGCAGGACACCAGCCCGGATCAATGGGAGGTGGTGAAGCGGCTGGCGGAAGAATTCTTTGCCGGCTTCGGCGCCCGCGAGCGGGTCCACCGCACGGTCTTTGCCGTCGGCGACGAGAAGCAGTCGATCTACTCCTTCCAGGGTGCGGCACCCGACTCCTTCGCCGACAGCCGGTTGTTGTTCGCCGGGCGTGTGCGCGATGCCGAAGCGTCCTTCGCCGACCTCAAGCTGACCTGGTCGTTCCGCTCCACGGACGATGTGCTGGCCGCCGTCGACCGGGTCTTTGCCGATCCCATCGTGCGGCGCGGCATCAGCCACGATCCCGATCCGCTGAACCACAAGGCGATCCGCACCGATGCGCCAGGCTATGTCGAGGTCTGGCCGTCGATCGGTGCCGAGGCCGTCGACGAGCCCGACGACTGGGCGCAAGCGATCGACCATGCCCATGCGCCGGCGGTGCGCGTCGCCGAGAATGTCGCGGCCACCATTGCCGGCTGGATCGGCAAGGGCGAAATCATCGAGGGGCGTGGCAAGCGGCTGCGGCCGGGCGACGTGCTGGTGCTGGTGCGCAAGCGCGACAGCTTCGTCCACGCGCTGACCCGCGCGCTCAAGCGCCGCGACATCCCGGTTGCCGGCGCTGACCGGCTGAGCCTGTCGGGCCATATTGCCGTCAAGGACCTGATCGCGCTCGGCCACCTTTTGATCCAGCCGCAGGACGACTTGTCGCTCGCCGCTCTGCTGCGCAGTCCGGTCTTCGACCTGCCGGAAGAGACACTGTTCACGCTCGCCGCGCAACGGCCGTCCGGCGTGTCGCTGGCGGCATCGCTACGCCAGCATGCCGGCGGAAGCGAAACGCTCGCGGCGGTGGTCGCGCAACTCGACGGCTGGGCTGACGAGGCCGCCTTCAAGCCGGTGTTCGAATTCTATGCCGCCCTGCTGGCGCGCGATGGCGTACGCCGCAAGATGATCGCGCGGCTCGGGCCGGAAGCCGGCGATATTCTCGATGAGTTCCTGAGCTTCTGCCTTGCCGAAGAACGGACTGGCCTGCCCGGGCTGGAAGCCTTCCTGTCGACACTGGAAAACGCCGGCCCCGAGATCAAGCGCGAGATGGACCAGACCCGTGACGAGGTCCGGGTCATGACCGTGCACGCGGCCAAGGGCCTTGAGGCGCCCGTGGTGTTCCTGGTCGACGGCGGTTCCGCCCCGTTCAGCGACCAGCATTTGCCGCGCCTGATGCCTTTCGACGGCTCTGGCCGACATTGGGATGGCAGGGGCTATCTCTGGCGTTCGGCCAGCGACGTCGCCAACGGCTTCTCGAAGACGGCCGCCGCTCGCGCCCGCGAACTCGCCGACGACGAGTACCGCCGGCTGCTCTATGTCGGCATGACGCGCGCCGAGGACCGGCTTATCGTCTGCGGCTATCACGGCAAGCGGGCGCCGAACGCCGGCACCTGGCATTCGATCGTCAGCCGCGCGCTGAGCGGCGCGCCCGAAAGCGAACAGCATCCGCATCCTGCCGGCGGGGAGCCTGTCTACCGTTTCCACATCACCAAACTGCCGCCGGTTGCGCCAAGTCCGGGCGAACAGGCACGGCAGGCCGATGCTTTCGGACCCTTGCCGACGACCCTGTTCAGGCCCTTGCCGCCTTTCGAGGACCTGCCGCGTCCCCTGTCGCCGTCGGGCGCCTCGGCGCTGATCGAGGAAGGCAAGGAAGCGGTGGTCGACAAGGCGTCGCCGGTGCTGGACGCCGCTGCCGAGCCGGGTTTTGCCGTGCTGCGCGGGCTCGCCCTGCACAAACTGCTGCAGATGCTGCCCGGCATCGCCGAGGACGCACGGGTGGACGCTGCGAAGCGTTATCTCTCCCGAACGGGTGCGGCGTGGCCTGAGGCCGAGCGTGAAAAGGCCCTGGCATCGGTCATCGCCATCCTTGCCGACCCCGGCCTCGGTCAGCTGTTCGCGCCCTCCTCGCGCGCCGAGGTCGCGATCATGGGCAGCCTGGAGGTCAAGGGCAAGATCCGCTCCATTTCGGGCAAGATCGATCGGCTGGCGGTGACCCCGAACGCGGTCTCGATCGTCGACTACAAGACCAACCGGCCCGCACCCGCCTCCCTGGCGGAAGTCCCGCCGGCCTATCTGCTTCAGCTCGCGCTCTATCGCGCCCTGCTGCAGCCGCTTTATCCCGGACGGGAGGTCAAGGCAGTCCTGCTGTTCACCGAAGCGCCAAGGCTGATCGAACTGCCGTCCCGGGCCTTGGACGACGCCCTTGCCCGACTCACGGGAGCGTGACACAAGAACTGCTTGAAGAAGGGCGCGACAACCACCACATTTGGTGGGACGAAAAATTTCGAAAGGATTTCAGCATGACCACCGTCAAGGTCGACAAGAACAATTTCCAGGCTGACGTGCTTAATGCCCAGGTGCCGGTTGTGGTTGATTTCTGGGCGGAATGGTGTGGCCCTTGCAAGATGATCGCACCGGCGCTTGAAGACATCGCCACCGAGCTCGGCGCCAAGGTCAAGATCGCCAAGCTGAATATCGACGAGAATCCCGAGCTTGCCGCCCAGTTTGGCGTGCGTTCGATCCCGACGCTGATGATCTTCAAGGGCGGCGAAGTGGCCGACATCAAGGTTGGCGCCGCGCCCAAGACCGCACTGTCGCACTGGGTCAACGGCAATCTCGCCTGATCCCATCTGAATTCCAAGCATTGAGCCCGGCCATCGCGCCGGGCTTTTTGTTGGCGTCATCGGTGCGCCGCTCTGGCCCTCACATCGGGCCACTCCATGTCCTCTGTTGACAGCAGAAGCAGGGAGAGAGAAATGACCGGATCCGCCAAGGCCACCGTCTTCATCGACAACGAACGCGTCATCGTCACCGAATACCGCTTTCAACCGGGCGACAACACCGGCTGGCATCGCCACGGCCACGACTATGTCGTGGTGCCACTGATGGACGGCAAGCTGAAGCTGGTGACCAAGGACGGCGAAACCTTCGCCGAGATGAAGAAAGGCGCGCCGTATTTCCGCAAGGAGGGAGTGGAACACGACGTCGTCAACGCCAATGAGGGCGAGTACGCTTTTATCGAGATCGAGCTGAAGTAAGCGGCAACCCTGACGTTGAGCGAAGCCCCCTTAACTTCGTCATACCAGGGCGAAGCAGGAGCGAAGCTCCGTCGCGAAGACCTTGGTATCCATGCCGTGACGGCCTTCGACGAATGCAGCGGAAGGAAATTCCGCACCGCTGCTTCGCTTCGCTCCTCGCTACGCCCCGGGATAACGAGGCAATGGACGGCCTCAGGTTGGGGGCGTGCCGTTCTCGGCCAGAACCGCGCCGGCCAGGTAAAGCGACCCGCCGATCAGGATGCGCGGCGTGGGGCCGTCCCAGGTGTCGCGCAGCAGCATCAGGGCGCTGGCGACGGAGCTTACCGGCTCGGCCGTCAGCCCGGCTTCCGTGGCACGGATCGCCAGTTCGTCATTCGGCACACCGGCATCGCTCATGCTCACCGGCACGGTGTAGACATGCCGGACGAGGCCCTTGAAGGCGCGGAAATAGCCGGCCTGGTCCTTGGTGTTGATCATGCCCGAAATGAGGAAGAGCGGACGCGGGTTCTTTTCTTCCTGCTCGGCCAGCGCTTCGGCGACGACGACGCCGGCGCCAGGATTATGGCCGCCGTCGAGCCAGATATCGGCGCCCCTAGGCGCCAGTTCCGCCAGCCGGCCCTGCGCCAGCTTCTGCATGCGGCCCGGCCAGGCGACGTTGGTCATTGCCTTCTCGGCGGCGCGGTGGCTGATCTCGAAGCCGGCCGCCTTGACCGCGGCGATCGCGGCGGCCGCATTGGCGAACTGGTGGCGACCGGGCAGCCGCGGCGGCGGCAAATCCATCAACCCATCATCGTCCTGGTAGACCATGCGGCCATTTTCCTCGAAGGCGAGAAAATCCTGCCCGTAGACTAGGGTCGGGCATTCCAGCCGCTCGGCGGCGTCGATCAGCACCTGCAGCGCCGTCTCGCTTTCCTGCGCGCCGATGACCACCGGGCAGCCACGCTTCATGATCCCGGCCTTTTCGGCGGCGATCAGTTCGACGCGATCGCCGAGATAGGCCTCATGGTCCATCGACACCGGCATGATCACCGACACGGCGGGCCGCGCGATGACATTGGTGGCATCGAACCGGCCGCCAAGACCGACCTCGATGATCGCGACATCGGCCGGATGTTCCGAAAACAGGATGAAGGTGACGGCGGTGAGAATTTCGAAGACGGTGATCTTCTGGCCTGCATTGGCCTTGGCAACGCGGGCAATGGCCTCCGCGAAGATGTCGTCGTCGACCAGCCTCCCGCCGCCTTCGGCGGCCAGCCTGTAGCGCTCGTGCCAGCTGACAAGATGCGGCGAGGTGTGGACATGGACGAGCCGGCCGGAGGCTTCCAGCAGCGCCCGCGAGAAGGCGGCGCAGGAACCCTTGCCGTTGGTGCCAGCGATGTGGATGACCGGCGGCAGCAGGTCCTGCGGACTGCCCAACCGTTCCAACAGCCGCGTGATGCGGTCGAGCGAAAGGTCGAAACCCTTCGGGTGAAGCGCCATCAGGGCTTCGATTTCGCGGTCCGCGGCAAGCGTCGTCATGGCAAATCCCGTGCATGGCCTGGAGCCAGAATCGCTCCCGCAAAGACCACGGCTATCAAAAGGCTACAGCGTGCAACGGATGCCGCGCAATCGCTGTTCGCGGCGGCCAATGTCGCGTCAGGCCAGTCTCACGTCAGGCCAGTCTCGCGTTAGGTCGGTGTAGCGTCAAGCTTGCGGCCGGACGTCGGCGGCAACCACGGCCGGCGGCAGGATTTCCGGTTCCAGAGGCTTTTGCTCTTCCGGCATCTTGAGCAGCATCTTCAACAGGCGGGCGATGGTCTCCCGCAGCTCCAGCCGCGACACCACCATGTCGACCATGCCATGCTCCATCAGATATTCGGAGCGCTGGAAGCCGTCCGGCAACTTCTCGCGGATGGTCTGTTCGATGACACGCGGCCCGGCAAAACCGATCAGCGCGCCGGGCTCGGCGATGTGCACGTCGCCCAGCATGGCATAGGAGGCGGTGACGCCGCCGGTGGTCGGGTTGGTCAGCACGACGATGTAGGGCAGGCCGGCTTCCTTCAGCCTATCGACACCAACCGTGGTGCGCGGCAATTGCATGAGGGACAAAATACCTTCCTGCATGCGCGCGCCGCCGGAGGCGGCGAACAGGATCAACGGCCGCTTGCGCTGCAAGGCGACCTCGAAGCCATGCACGATGGCATCACCCGCAGCCATGCCGAGCGAACCGCCCATGAAAGCGAAATCCTGCACCGTCACCACCACCGGCAAGCCCTCGACGGTCCCCAGCGCATTGATGATGGCGTCTTCCAGGCCGGTCTTGGCCTTGGCGTCCTTCAGCCGGTCGACATAGCGTTTCTCGTCGCGGAACTTCAGCGGATCCTGCATGACCTTGGGATTGTCCAGGGTCTCGTACTTGCCGTCATCGAAGAAGAATTTCAGCCGCTCCTTGGCCGAGATCTTCATGTGATGGCCGGAAGACGGGATGACGAACTGGTTGGATTCCAGGTCCTTGTGGAACACCATCTCGCCAGTCTCGGGATCCTTGATCCAGAGATTCTCGGGCATGTCGGTGCGCCGGCCGAGCATCGAATTGATCTTCGGGCGAACGTAATTGGTGATCCAGTTCATCGCTTCGGCTCCTGTCCTGACGAAGAGTTGGGTAAAGACGTAGGGAAACTATTCGGCGGCAGCAAGGCGGGCCGAACGCACGCCTTGCGCAAGGCCGCTGACCAGCGTGGCGACTGCCTCCGCCGGATCGGCGGTCTTTTCACCGTTCGGCCCCAGCACGTTCGCGACCGCGTTGACGATCGCCGTGCCGACGACCACGCCGTCGGCGTTGGCCCCGATCACGCGCGCCTGTTCGGCGGTCTTGACGCCGAACCCGACGCAGACCGGCAGGTTGGTGTGACCCTTGATGCGCTGGACCGCTGTGGCGACCTTGCCGGTGTCGGCAAGCGCCGAGCCGGTGATGCCGGTCATGGACACGTAGTAGACGAAGCCGGATGTGTTCTGCAGCACCTTGGGCAGGCGCTTGTCGTCGGTGGTCGGCGTCGCCAGCCGGATGAAATTGATGCCAGCCTTCAGCGCCGGGATGCAGAGTTCCTCATCCATCTCCGGCGGCAGGTCGACGACGATCAGCCCGTCGATGCCGCTGGCGATCGCGTCCTTCAGGAAACGGTCGACGCCGTAGATGTAGATCGGATTGTAGTAGCCCATCAGCACGATCGGCGTTTCATCGTCGCCGGCGCGGAAGTCCGACGCCATCTTCAGCGTCTTGACCAGCGTCTGGCCGCCTTTGAGCGCCCTGAGGCCCGCCGCCTGGATCGCCGGGCCGTCGGCCATCGGGTCGGAAAACGGCATGCCGAGCTCGATGACGTCGGAGCCGGCGCCGGGCAGCGCCTTCATGATCGACAGCGAGGTTGCATAGTCGGGGTCGCCACCCATGAAATAGGTGACGAGGGCCGGGCGGCCTTCGGCCTTCAGCTTCGTCATGCGGCGGTCGATGCGGGTTGTCATGTCAGGCCCTTTGGACGAATTTTGCTCATAATCAACTCCCAGGTCGAACGGTCCAAAGGGCCTAGATCTCCATGCCCAGCATCGAGGCCACCGTGTGCACGTCCTTGTCGCCACGGCCGGACAGGTTGACAATGACGATCTGGTCCTTGTCCATGGCGGGCACGATCTTGACCGCATGGGCGATGGCGTGCGCGGATTCCAGCGCCGGGATGATGCCTTCGACGCGGGTCGTCAGCTTGAAGGCCTCGAGCGCCTCGTCGTCAAGGATCGGCACATAGTCGACACGCCCGGAGTCGCGCAGCCAGGAATGCTCCGGGCCGACGCCGGGATAATCGAGGCCGGCCGAAATCGAATGGCCGTCCATGATCTGGCCGTCGGCATTCTGCAGGAGATAGGTGCGGTTGCCGTGCAGCACGCCGGGGGAGCCGGCATTCATCGAGGCGCAATGCTCGATGCCGTCGAGGCCGCGCCCGCCGGCTTCGATGCCGATGATCCGAACTTCCTTGTCATCGAGGAAGGGATGGAACATGCCGATGGCATTGGACCCGCCGCCGACGGCGGCGATGATGGTGTCGGGCAGCCGCCCCTCCTGTTCGAGGATCTGCGCGCGCGCCTCGGTTCCGATCACCGACTGGAAATCGCGCACCACTTCCGGATAGGGGTGCGGGCCAGCCGCGGTGCCGATCAAATAATAGGTGTCCTCGACATTGGTCACCCAATCACGAAGGGCTTCGTTCATGGCGTCCTTCAGCGTGCCGTGGCCGGCGGTGACGGGCCGCACTTCGGCGCCGAGCAGCTTCATGCGGAAGACGTTGGGGCTCTGCCGGGCAACGTCGGTCGCGCCCATATAGACGACGCAGGGAAAACCGAAGCGGGCCGCGACGGTCGCGGACGCCACGCCATGCTGGCCAGCACCGGTCTCCGCGATGATGCGCTTCTTGCCCATCCGCTTGGCCAACAGGATCTGGCCCAGACAGTTGTTGATCTTGTGCGAACCGGTATGGTTCAAATCCTCGCGCTTGAAATAGACTTTCGCGCCGCCCCCGAGGCCCTTCGCCGAGGAAACCTCACGAAGATGCCTGGTCAGGCCCTCGGCGAAGTAGAGCTTCGACGGCCGTCCGGCATAATGGGTCGAAAGACCGGTCAGTTCGGCCCTGAATTCCGGATCGTTCTTGACCTCGTTCCAGTTTTTTTCCAAGTCGAGGATCAGCGGCATCAGCGTTTCGGCAACGAAACGACCGCCGAAAATGCCGAACATGCCCTGTTCGTCGGGTCCGGTGCGGAAGGAATTGGGTGTCGCCGGCTTGTTCATCGCCGATCTCCTAGATCTGTACTTTGAGCATGTCCTGTCGGAAAACCGGTTCCCACTTTTCCGGGACATGCTCAGGGTTCGAAATTTTGTTCAGGCAGCGCGGTCGTCCCGCGCGGCCCTGACGGCCCGGAAAAACTGTTCGATCAGCGCCGGATCCTTGACGCCCGGGGCGCTTTCCACGCCTGACGAAATGTCGATCGCGGGCGGATTGGCAAGCCTAAGGGCATCGCCGATGTTGGCGGCGTTGAGCCCACCGGAAAGCATGTAATCGATCCCGGCGTCAAGGCCGGCGAGAATGCGCCAGTCGAAGGCGACGCCATTGCCGCCCGGCAGCTCCGAGCCCTTTGGCGGCTTGGCGTCGAACAGGAACCGGTCGGCGATGCCGACAAACGGCTTTATCCGTTCGAGATCGGCGGCCTCGCTGAGCGGCAACGCCTTCATCACCGGCAGCCCATGGCGGGCTTTCAGTTCAGCCACTCGCTCGGGGGTTTCGGAGCCGTGCAGTTGCAGCATGTCGGGCTGCAGCTTTTCGACGATTTCGTCGAAGAAGGCGTCTCTGGCATCGACGGTGACGGCAATCGCCAAGGCCTTGCCACGAGCCGCTTCGCGCAGACGGCCGGCTTCGGCCGGCTCAACATAACGCGGGCTTTTTGGAAAGAAAATGAACCCGACATGGCTGGCGCCGCCGGCCAGGGCCGCGGCCATTGCCTGGTCGGTCTTCAAGCCGCAGATCTTGATGTCGAGCGCCATGGCGCGGGAATTGGCACGAAAAGCGCCAAGAGTCGAGAAAAAGCATGCTGTTTGCCGGCAGGGCCAAAGGCGCTACCTATGGATTGGACAGCATGCAAGGCGGGAGCACAGCCATGGCCGACCAGACCGTTGCCGAACTGAAGCAGAAGATCGCGCAGGCGCGCGAGGTCATAGCGCACCTCATGGACAGGGCCGCCTTCAATGGCGCCGAGGCGCATCGAGCGCTGGATTATTTCGGCGGCGAAGCTTTCGACCGGAACTTTCTACCCTGGCCGCACCATGGCGACGAAGGGTTGCGGCCGGATGAGCTCAATGCGGCGAATGATGATTGAGGCGCCCTACTCGAACACAATCGCCTGCAGGGCGCCGCCATTGCGCTTCAGCCAATCCTTGCAGCGATCGGTGTCGGGGCAGAGCTTTTCGCACAATTTCCAGAATTTCGGCCCGTGGTTCATCTCCTTGAGATGCGCCACCTCATGCGCGACGAGGTAGTTTATGACAGGCTGCGGCGCCATCATGATGCGCCAGGAAAAGGACAGATTGCCTTCCGAAGTGCAGGAGCCCCAGCGGCTGGAGGTGTCCTTGTAGCGGATCGCCTTGGCGCGTTTGCCGAGCGCCTCCGTATGCTTGACGACCAGCTTTTCGATTTCCTTCTTGGCCTCGCGCTTCAAAAAATCGGCGATGCGACGCGGCAGATGGATGCGGTCGCCATGCACGATCAGCAGCGGGCCACGGTCGTCGCGCGATATGGTGACAGTGCCGCGCTTTGACGGCTCATGCACGATACGGTGGGCCACGCCGCGCACCGGAATCTTTATGCCCGGACGCACCTGCGGCCGCGTCGGCACCTTGGCCAGCCGCTGTTCCAGCCAGCCCTGGTGGCGGTCGAGGAACCTGTCCACTTCACCGCGGCGCAGGCCCGGCGGCACGGTTATGCGCAGGCCCTGTCCGCCGGAATCGATGCGCAGCGTCAGACGCTTTGCCCTGGCGCTCTCGACGATCTTGAGCGGCAGCGTGCGGCCGGCGACGCAATATTCCCGCTCCACCACAGGCGTGGGTTTGGGCTTCGTCAGATTGCGGAAGAACCCGATGGTCATGGCGGGACGATACGCGATTCGAGGAGAACGAATAGAACAAAAAAGAAACGGCGCCGCTCGCGCGACGCCGTCATCATACCTTGGCCCTGTCGCCGGGCTTCAGTCGTCGAGCAGGTTCGAGCCTTTGCCACGCTTGGTGGGGGTCGTTCCGGTGCTCGGATCGGTCTTGGCCGGCGCGGTCGACTTGTTGCGGTTGGCCATGAACCGGTCGAACTCGTCCTGATCCTTGGCGCGGCGCAATTCGCGGGCATACTCGTCGAACTGCGTCAGCATCTCGTCGAGCTTGCGGCGCTCTTCGTTCAGACGCTCAAGCTCCTTTTCGCGCCAGTCGTCGAAAGCGACGTTGCCGGTGCGGGCGGAGCCGTTGCCCCAGCGCGCGGCCTTGTCGGAGCCACGGCGGCAGCCGGCGAAGATGCCGTCGGTCGCGCGGTTGACGTCACGCTTGAAGCCCTCGAGCCGGTCGCCCCAGATGATGTAGGCGAGCATGGCGAAGCCGAGCGGCCAGAACACCATGAAACCGATCACCATCAACGCGATGGTCGCCGGCGTCCAGGCCGGGCGGATCAATGCAGATGTGTTCATTTTCTCCCATTCCTTCGGTTGGAGACAGCCAGAACCGGCTGCGTGGAATCGAAATGGGAAGGCGAAAACGGCGATTCAAGACAATGTCCGCCAAAACCGAACAAGGGCCTGAAATGATTATCGCTTTTTGAGCATATCGAGGAAAAGCACGACCAACCCGGCGATCAGGCCCCAGAATGCGGCGCCGACACCGAACAGCGTCAGCCCGGAGGCGGTCACGACGAAGGTGACGGTTGCGGCCATGCGCTCGCTCTCGTCCTTCAGCGCGATCGCCAGCGCGTTGGCGAGCGACCCCATCAGCGCAAGTCCCGCCACCAGCACGATCAGGGTCTGCGGCAGGACGGCGAAGATCGCCACCAGCGAAGCGCCGAAAATTGCGAAGACGAGATAGGCAAGCGCGTAGAACGGCCCGGTCTTCCAGCGCTCGGCGGGATCGGGATGGACGTCAGGGCCGGTGCAGATGGCCGCCGAGATCGCGGCCAGATTGGTGGTTCCGGCACCGAATGGTGCCGACAGGAGCGAAAACAGGCCGGTGACGCCGATCAGCGGGCCAGGTTCAGGGTGGTAGCCGGCCGCCCGCAGTACCGCCAGCCCCGACAGGTTCTGCGAAGCCATGGTGACGAGGTAGAGCGGCAGCGCCAGGCCGATGATCGCCTTGGCGGTGAAATGGGGAGCGATAAACGTCAGTGTCGACAGTTCGGGCGCGGGCAGGCCGCCGACACGGCCCGTAAGGAAGGCGGCAAGGCCACCGCCAACCAGCACCGCCAGCACCGACAGCGCCGGATTGAACAGCCGGATGACGAAGAATGCCGCGATCAGCGGCAGGATGAGCCAAGGGTCCGCCGGAATGGCCTTCATGGCATTGATGGCGAAGGTGACGACGATGCCGGCCAGCATGCCGGAGGCGACCGAAGCCGGTATTCTCGATATCAGCCGGGTCAGCGGCCCAAACAGGCCGGTAGCGACCAGCAGCACGCCCGTGACGATATAGGCGCCGACGGCCTCGCCCATCGAGAAGCCGCTCGAGGCGGCGACCAGTGCAAGGCCTGGCGTCGACCAGGCGGTGATGACAGGCATTTTCGTGCGCCATGACAGCCACAGGCACTCGACGGTCATGGCCAGGCAGATCGCCGTCACACCGCTTGCCGTCTCGACCTGCGTCGCGCCGACCGCCTTGGCGGCGGCAATGACGATGGCCAGCGTGCCGCCGAAACCGACGATGGCCGCGACGAAGGCGGAGATCGGGATGGACAGGCGCATCGTCACTGGCCTCGCCTGGCCATATCGCCGACCGCCCGCACCAGCATGTCGAGATCCTGCGGCCGCGACAGGCGGTGGTCGCCGTCAGGGATCAGCGACAGCGTGACATCGTCGGCCGGCAGCAGACTGACCAGCCTCAAGGCATGGCTCGACGGCACGTCGGCGTCGGCCAGTCCCTGCACGATGTGAACCGGGCAATGCGTGTCGATCGGCCCGGTCATCACCCGGTTATCGCGCCCATCCTCGATCAGGGCGCGGGTGTAGACGTAAGGCTCGGGGGAATAATCCGAGGGTTCCGCGAAGAAGCCCTTTTCGGCGAGATCGCGCTTCTGTGGCTTGGTCAGCACCGGCTCGATCAGGTCGCTGGTAAAATCCGGCGCCGGGGCCAGCAGCACCAGGCCGACGACGTTTGCGTCGCCCGCCTTGCGCAATTCCTGCACCATGCGCAGCGCGATCCAGGCGCCCATCGACGAGCCGACCAGGATCTGATCGCCTTTGGCGAAATGCCGGAAGACGGCAAGGCTTTGCGCAAGCCATTTCGAGATCGTGCCGTCGGCGAAGGCGCCACCGGATTCGCCATGACCGGAATAATCGTGCCGCAGGAAGGCCCGGCCTTCCGTTGCCGCCCAGTCCGACAGCGTCTCGGCCTTCGTGCCCAGCATGTCCGACTTGTAGCCGCCGAGCCAGACGACGCCGGGCGTCGAGCCGGCTGAATGGCGCACCGCGATATCAGATCCGTCGACATCCAGAAAAGTTGGAGCCAGAGAGGATGGGGGCGTGGCGATCATGGTTTTTTCCTCAGGCCCGTCTTTTGGCACGCGGTCCTTGTGGCACAGCCGGAGGCGTGGCGAAAAGTACTCGCGCTGTTTCTTTGTTTGGTGCAGGCCAGCGATCAGGGTGATTTTCTGTCAATGCTGTGCTATTGACTCCGCCCGCGCGCTCACCACATTGGCGCGTCCACGTATCAAGACCGACAAATCCCGAACGAAACGGCCAAGGAGACCACGACCATTCGCAGACCTTTCAAAGCAGCGGCGCCGACCAAGGATGGGCCGCGCTCCAATCGTGACATCCGGGTTCCCCGGGTCCAGCTTATCGACGCCGACGGCCAGAATCGCGGCGATATTTCCATCAACGATGCATTGCTGCTCGCCGAAGAGGCCGGGCTCGATCTCGTCGAAATATCGCCCAACGCGGTCCCCCCCGTCGTAAAAATCCTCGATCTCGGCAAGTTGAAATACGCCAACCAGAAGAAGGCGGCCGAGGCGCGCAAGAACCAGAAGGTCATCGAGATCAAGGAGATCAAGATGCGCCCGAACATCGACAGCCATGACTACGAAACCAAGATGAAGGCGGTGCGCCGCTTCTTCGAGGAAGGCGACAAGGTCAAGCTGACGCTGCGCTTCCGCGGCCGCGAGATGGCGCATATGGAACTCGGCATGCAGCTTCTGAACAAGGTGCGCGAGGAGGTGGCGACCATCGCCAAGGTGGAAGCCGAGCCGAAGCTCGAAGGCCGCCAGATGATGATGGTGCTGGCGCCGCGCTAAGGTTTGCGGAACGCACTTGGATCACGATGACGTCAGGCCCGGATATCGCGATCCAAATCCGCCTGAATTGTGCTACAGGGCGTCCCGGCGATCGGCGGGACGCCTTATTTCTTAGCTCAAAGCTGCGATCGCCGGCAAAGCTCTTCGACGATCGGATTCCCGCATGGCCAACGACAAGGTTTCGGACGTCAAGGACGTCAAACATGGGCTGGGCAACTACCAGCAGATGCGCCGACTGGTGCTTGCCGTGCTCGTGGTGGTGCTGTTTCTGGCGCTGCTGTTCGGCCAGTCGACCTTCCCGCCGGACACGCCGGTGCACGAAACGATCGAGATGTTCGGCGTGCTCTTGATTTTCCTCGGCATCGTCGGGCGCCTCTGGGCGACGCTCTATATAGGCGGGCGCAAATCCTCCGAGGTGGTGACCGGCGGCCCCTATTCGATCACCCGCAACCCGCTCTACGTGTTCTCGACCGTGGCCGCCGCCGGCGTCGGCGCGCAGATCGGCTCGTTCTCCGGCATCATCCTTTTCGCGGTTCTGTGCGCCGGTGCCTTCCATATCGTCATCCTGCGCGAGGAGAAGTTCCTCAAGGAGGCGCTCGGTGCACCCTATGCCGACTATCTGGCACGCGTGCCGCGCTTCTTCCCCAAGCTTTCGCTCTACCAGGAAGGCGACACCGGCAGCTTCAGGCCGAGCCTGCTTTTGACCACACTGCTCGACGGGCTGGTGTTCCTGATCGCGCTGCCGGCTTTCGAACTGATCGACGGCGCGCAGTTGTCGGGCATGCTGCCGGTCTGGTTTAGGCTGCCCTGACCGGGGACAGTGCGTCGCACGGTGCTGAGGGTGTTGCGCCCGCGCCATCTTTGATCTATAGCACCGCCGTTCCAAGAAAACCGCCCGGCAGGGCATGCCGTGGCGGTTTCATTTGCTTTTCGGGCTTTGGTCGGCCCGGAGCGAACAAGAAGCGCGATCGTGCGCCAACAATACGGAGTAGCAAAATGCCCAAGATGAAGACCAAATCGGCCGCCAAGAAGCGGTTCAAGATCACAGGTACGGGTAAAGTCCTGTCGGCTGCGGCCGGCAAGCGTCACGGCATGATCAAGCGTTCCAACAAGTTCATTCGAAATGCCCGCGGCACGATGGTTCTGGCTGAACCGGATGGCAAGAAGGTCATCAAGAATTTTCTGCCGAACGGCCTCTAAGGCATTCGGTCCGGACACGCATCAGTTTTACGCAATTTCGAACGGAACGCCGCCAGGCACCTGGAATTGCTTTTAAGGAGATCATGACATGGCACGCGTAAAGAGAGGCGTCACCTCGCACGCCAAGCACAAGAAGGTTCTGAAAGCCGCGAAAGGCTTCTACGGCCGCCGCAAGAACACCATCCGCATCGCCAAGCAGGCGGTGGAAAAGTCGCTGCAGTACGCTTACCGCGACCGCAAGAACCGCAAGCGCTCGTTCCGCGCGCTGTGGATCCAGCGCATCAACGCCGCGACGCACGAGCATGGCCTGACCTATGGCCGCTTCATCGACGGTTTGAACAAGGCCGGCATCGAGATCGATCGCAAGATCCTGTCCGACATGGCCATCCACGAGCCGCAGGCTTTCGCCGCCCTGGTGGCCAAGGCCAAGGTTGCTCTTGAGTACCTCAAGAACACCACTCCGAATGCTTTTGAAAGCGCTGTCGCCTAGAGCATGATGCCAAAAAGTTTCTGACTTTTTGGACAACATCATGCTCCAGGGAAATTAGCGGGGAGCGCGATCTTTTCCGAAAAGTCTGCAACTTTTCGGGATCGGGCTCCGAGCCCAGCGCTTCCCAAGCATTCGAAATTCTGATTTGGGGAACCCGCGCTGGCACGGCTGGCGCGGGTTCTTTTGTCTCTGCCTGAAATTTCACTTTTAAAGTGACTTTCACTTAAGCCGACTTCCAACGCAGCGAGTTTGATCGTGAACGACGCAACCATTGGCCTTGATGCACTCGAAAATACCCTGATGGCTGACATCGCCTCGGCCGCCGACGAGACGTCGATCGAGGCGGTGCGCGTCTCGGCGCTTGGCAAGAAGGGCTCAATCTCGGAAATGCTGAAGACGCTCGGCGCGATGAGCGCCGAGGAACGGCAGGTGAAGGGCCCGGCGATCAATGGCCTGAAAAATCGTGTCACCGAGGCGCTGACGGCCCGCAAGGCTGAACTCAGGGATGTGGCGATCGCCGCCCGTCTGGCGGCTGAGAAGGTCGACGTGACGCTGCCGGTGCGGCAGTCGCCGGCCGAGCGCGGCCGCATCCATCCGATCAGCCAGGTCATCGACGAAATCGCCGCGATCTTCGGCGATCTCGGCTTCGCCATCGCCGAAGGACCCGATATCGAGACCGACTACTATAATTTCACCGCGCTGAATTTTCCGGAGGGCCACCCGGCACGCGAGATGCACGACACCTTCTTCTTCCAGCCGGACGAGAAGGGCGAGCGCAAGCTTTTGCGCACTCATACCTCGCCGGTGCAGATCCGCACCATGGAGAAGCAGAAGCCGCCGATCCGCATCGTCATTCCGGGCAAGACCTATCGCCAGGATTCCGACGCCACCCACTCGCCGATGTTCCATCAGGTCGAGGGGCTGGTGATCGACAGATCGGCCAACGTCGCCAACATGAAGTGGGTGCTGGAAGAGTTCTGCAAGGCCTTCTTCGAAGTGCCGCAGGTCAAGATGCGCTTTCGCCCGTCCTTCTTCCCGTTCACCGAGCCGAGCCTCGAGGTCGATATCCAGTGCGACCGCTCCAGGCCCGGCGAAGTGCGCTTCGGCGAAGGCTCCGACTGGATGGAGATCCTGGGCTGCGGCATGGTGCACCCCAATGTGCTCAGGGCCGGCGGGCTCGATCCCGACGAGTACCAGGGTTTTGCCTGGGGCATGGGCATCGACCGCATCGCCATGCTGAAATACGGCATGCCCGACCTGCGCGCCTTCTTCGACGCCGATGTGCGCTGGCTGTCGCATTACGGCTTCCGGCCGCTGGACATGCCGACGCTGTTCGGAGGCCTGAGCGCGTGACGGCCCTGAAGACTCCTGCTGCCAGCTACCACGGAACAGCCCAATGAAATTCACCCTCTCCTGGCTCAAGGATCACCTTGAAACCGACGCCACGCTGGCCGAAATCGTCGAGCGGCTGACCTCGATCGGCCTCGAGGTCGAGCATGTCGACGATAAGGCGGAGTTGAAACCCTTCGTCATCGCCAAGGTGCTGACGGCGGTGCAGCATCCCGACGCCGACCGGCTGCGGGTGCTGACCGTCGATACCGGCGACGGCAAGCCGCCGGTGCAGGTCGTCTGCGGCGCGCCGAATGCCCGCGCCGGCCTGATCGGCGCCTTCGCCGCGCCCGGCACCTATGTGCCCGGCATCGACGTGACGCTGACTGTCGGCAAGATCCGTGGCGTCGAAAGCCATGGTATGATGTGTTCCGAGCGCGAGCTGGAACTGTCCGACGAGCACAATGGCATCATCGACCTGCCCGAGGATGCGCCGGTCGGCACCAGCTTTGCGTCCTATGCGCATCTCGACGATCCGGTCATCGAGATCAATCTGACGCCGAACCGGCCCGACGCCACCAGCGTCTACGGCATCGCCCGGGATCTGGCGGCGAGCGGGCTTGGCCGCCTCGTCGGCGGGGCGATCATGCCGCATGTCGGCAACGGCATGTGCCCGGTGAAGGTGACGATCGAAGCGCCGGAGCTTTGCCCCGGCTTCGCCCTCAGGCTGGTCAAGGATGTCAAGAACGGACCCTCGCCGAAATGGCTGCAGCAGCGGCTGATCGCCATTGGGCTGAGGCCGATCAGCGCGCTGGTCGACATCACCAATTACGTCACCTTCGACCGCGGACGGCCGCTGCATGTCTTCGATGCCGCCAAGGTCGCCGGCAACCTCGTGGTGCGCCGCGCCAAGAATGGCGAAAAGGTGCAGGCGCTCGACGGGCGCGAATACACGCTGACGCCGGAGATGTGCGTGATCGCGGACGACAATGGCGTCGAGTCCATTGCCGGCATCATGGGTGGCGAACACTCCGGCTGTGACGAGAACACGACGGACGTGCTGATCGAATCCGCTCTTTGGGACCCGATCACCACGGCCCGCACCGGCCGCACGCTCGGCATCATCACCGACGCGCGCTACCGTTTCGAGCGCGGTGTCGACCCTGAATTCATGGTGCCGGGCATCGAACTGGCGACCAAGCTGGTGATCGATTTCTGCGGCGGCACGCCGACCGAGGCCGAGGTGGCCGGCTATGCCGGGCATCAGCCGAAGATCGTGTCGCTTCCGCTGTCGGAAGTGAAACGGCTGACCGGTATCGAGGTGCCAAAGGCGGAGAGCCTCGACATCCTGTCGCGTCTCGGCTTCCACGCGCAGGGATCGGGCGACGTCGTCGACGTCACGGTGCCGTCCTGGCGGCCCGATGTCGACGGCAAGGCCGATCTGGTCGAGGAGGTCATGCGAATCCATGGCGTCGACAATATCGCGCCGCAGCCGCTCGGCGCGCATGACGTGGTCAACGGCAAGATCCTGACCACGCTGCAGATCCGCACCCGTGCCGCCAAGCGTTCGCTTGCCGTGCGCGGCATGATGGAGGCCGTTACCTGGTCGTTCATCCCGGCCAAACACGCCGAATTGTTCGGCGGCGGCCAGACGGCGCTGAAGCTTGCCAACCCGATCGCCGCCGACATGTCCGACATGCGGCCCTCGCTGCTGCCGGGGCTGATTTCGGCCGCGCAGCGCAACGCTGACAAGGGCATCGGCGACGTGGCGCTGTTCGAGGTCTCGGGCACCTATGAGGGCGACGGCGCCGACCAGCAGCGGCGCGTCGCCGCCGGCGTGCGTCGCGGCACGGCAAAGCTCGACGGCTCCGGCCGCAACTGGGCCGGCAATTCGGGCCCGGTCGGCGTGTTCGACGCCAAGGCGGATGCGATCGCCGCACTCGAAGCCTGTGGCGCACCGGTCGACCGGCTGCAGATCGAGGCCGGCGGACCCGCCTGGTACCATCCCGGCCGTTCCGGAACGATCAAGCTTGGCCCGAAGACCGTGCTCGGCACGTTCGGCGAGTTCCATCCGAAGACGCTGGAAGGGCTCGATGTCTCGGGGCCGCTCTGCGGCTTCGAGGTGTTCGTTGACGCCGTACCCGAGCCGAAGGCCAAGCCGACCAAGACCAAGCCCAGGCTGGACCTGTCCGCCTTCCAGGCGGTGAAACGCGACTTCGCCTTCGTCGTCGACAAGGGAGTCGAGGCCGGCGCGCTGGTACGTGCCGCGCTTGCCGCCGACAAGAAGCTGATCACGGCTGTCTCGGTCTTCGACGTGTTCGAAGGTGCGTCGCTGGGCGAAGGCAAGAAGTCGATCGCCATCGAAGTGTCGATCCAGCCGGTCGAGAAGACGTTGACCGACGAGGATTTCGAGACGCTGGCCAAGCGCATCGTCGAGAATGTCGGCAAGCAGACGGGCGGCGTGCTGCGCGGCTGAGACTTGCGAGCGGATGGCGAATCGCTTTCCAAAGGGCGATGGACCATCTGCGCTATTCTGGGCTCTCCTTCGAGAAACAGCGTACGGCTTTTCTCGACATCGTCGCGGCTGACCCGCTGCTTGCCGAAATGCTGGCGAGGGTGCGCGCGCTTGCGCTGCCGGATTGGCTGGTGGTTTCCGGCGCGCTTTACAATAGCGTCTGGAACCACCTGACCGGCAAGCCATCGGGCTACGGCATCAGGGATGTCGACCTGTTTTATTTCGACGGTTCCGACCTGTCCTACGAAGCCGAGGACGCGGTGATCCAGCGGGCGGCCAGGCATTTCGAAGGACTGCCGCTGCCGGTGGAAGTACGCAACCAGGCGCGCGTGCATCTGTGGTATCCGCAAAAGTTCGGGCAGCCGTGCCCGCGCTATACGAGTGCCAGCCAATCCGTCAGCTATTTTGCCTCGAAGACGCATGCGGTGGGGGTGCGCTACGACGCCGATGGGCAGCTGGACCTCGTGGCGCCGTTCGGGCTCGACGATCTTTTTTCGTTTCGAATTACGCCCAGCCGGCTGATGGATAACCGGAAGACGCATGAGGAGAAGGGCGCGCGAGCGCGGGCGTATTGGCCGGAGATTACGGTGGTGCCGTGGTGAGCGAATAGAGTTTCAGGTCGGCGCGAGGCACCCCCCTCTGTCCTGTGTCCAGCCGATAGATGGGTTACAGAATGAACCGGATACATAGGTAACAGTTCTCCCCCTATGCGTCCGCCGCAGC
>NZ_JAIUHA010000019.1:0-30358 GCF_020164885.1 Mesorhizobium sp. CO1-1-7
GGAGGAGATGAAGAAGAAGGGTCTGTGGAATGCGTGAGGCGAGCCCTTCTTCCTTCTCCCCGTTCACGGGGAGAAGGTGCCCGAAGGGCGGATGAGGGGCAGCGCCATGCGTGGTGGAAACGAACCCAAGGTGGCAAGAGCCCGCGAGCTTCGGAAATCGAGAACGATGCCGAGGAAAAGCTCTGGCATGAACTGCGTGGGCGACGATTGAATGGCCACAAATTCATTCGTCAACTGCCCATCGGGCCCTATTTCGCCGACTTTGCCTGTCGTGAGGCTAATCTGGTCGTGGAGGTCGATGGCAGCCAGCATGCAGGCGGATCCCGGGATCGCTACAGGGACGAAACGATGAACGCTAATGGTTGGTCGGTATTGAGGATTTGGCACGCTGATGTTTTGAGCGGCCGAAAGAGCGTATTGGAAACCATCGTTGCGGCCGTGGATGGTCGGCTGAACAAGAAGATGATTAGCATCGACGCGAAGTTTCTGCCTTCAATCTTGGAGACGAGATGATGAGCGTTTGCGCCGCCCCTCATCCGCCCTTCGGGCACCTTCTCCCCGTGAACGGGGAGAAGGCAAGATGAGCAAGAAACCCGATCTCCTGCGCGACAACGAACTCATCTACGGCCGGCTGCTCACGGTCGACGAGCCGCATCTCATCCAGCGCTACAACAAGGCGCTGGAAGCTTTCGGCCTCAAGCCCACCAGGCTGAAGAGCTTCCAGATCGACCGCACCGGCTTTTCGCCCGAAGTGGCCGAGGAGTGTGGCGACTACGATTATCTGGATCCCAACGAGGTCAACCGCCGCTTCATCATCCTGACGCCGTCGCAGATCGACCTGCCGGTGGTGCACACGGCCTTCTCGAACACCTCGCAGCTGATGTTCGAATTCATGTCCAGGAACCAGCGCGCCATAGACGCGCTGACCATCAAGGACGTGATCTACGGCGAGATGGAGGATTCCGTTCCCAAGGTCAACGACATCGAGGACCTGCTGTCGATCAGCCAGGTCGAGTTCAAGGTGCTGTCGGCCGAGGACGTGCTGGGCAAGGCGGCCGAGCTCGGCAAGCTCGTCGACCGGCTGAAGCAGGAGCCCGACGCCTGGCGCGACAATGCCATGCTGACCCGCATGGTGGAACTCGCCAAGGTCTGCGGCGACATCAGGGAGAACGCGCTGGTGCCCGACCAGGTGATCTTCCGCCACAACGCCTACTGGACCAGCCATTTCGGCGGCCTCTACGTGTTCGTCGATCCCGACATGACGACGGTGATCAGCGATCCGGCGGCTCCAGGTTTCCGCCGCTCGCGGCCCTGGCAGGTGAGCTATCTCTCCATCAAGGACGCCGACAAGGTGTTCAAATTCCTGGCCGCCACCGGCCGCATCGAACTGCCGCGCGCCTCCTGGATCGAAACCTCGGGCTATCTCGAGCACCGCGCCGAAATGGTGGTGCGCGCGCTGATCCGCGACGCCGAGCCGAACCGCAATTTGACCGATGTCGACAAGGTCTGGCTGCAGACCTGGATCCAGAGCCATGCCGACCTGATCACCAGGGACGGCAATTTTCCCTTCCTCAACGCCGCCAAGCGCGAGATCGCCCAGCTCGGCCACCTCAAGATCGAGGACGTCTTCCCGCAACAGCGCTTCCTGGTGGTCCGCGCCAAGCCTGATCATCCCGACGCCTGGCTGACCAACCGGCTGATCTCGGATTTCGTGCCGTCTGACTTCGTCTCGCGCTACATCTTCAACAAGGACGGCTTCTACAAGGACTATGACGGCTTCAGCGACGCTTGGCGATCGCATGTTGTGGACGTTCTGAAAACCACATATTTGAAGGAAAAGGTGGCGTTTCGCACACGCCTCTACGGCCTGACCGACTAGAACGATATGAACCGTCATTCCGTTCTAACTTGTTGTTTTGGTGCATGATGTTATCCAAAAAGCCTGCAACTTTTTGGCATCGTGCTGAGGGGGTGATACAGCCATGCTCGACCCGATCGTGAACTTCTTCGTCAAGCTGTTCCAGTGGATCGGCCGCGGCATCGGCCTTCTGATCGGCGTGATCCTGTGGCCCTTCTTGTGGGGCGGCCGCTGGTACACGCAGCGCGGCTGGATCCTGAAGGCCGTCGTCGGCCTAGCCTTGCTGGTGCTGATCGGCCTTTACGCCAACTTCTTCTACGCCACCCAGTGGTGGAACAGGTTCAACCCGAACTACCCGGACACCTATACGTTCGAGAAGCGCAACGTTTCCGCCGGTGAACAGGTGGCCGCCGGCGCCGGCACCGACACGGCCAAGACTTGCGGCAACTCCGGCATCGCCCAGGTGGCGGCGGACCTGACTGACTTCAACGTCAACCAGAATGCCTGGATCTCGTCGATGATCCTCTACAAGCTCGGCCTGTTCGGCATCGACTGGGACAACACCCCGTGGATGGACAACAAGGCCTCTTTCCAGCGCGGCATCAACCAGGCGGTGCGACGCACGGCGACCGAGCTTGCCGACAATCTCGGCCGCGTGCGCACCACCTCGCAGATCGATGCCGACCTGCAGGACGCGCGTGGCAATCTGCAGTTCGACGAGTACACCTGGTATTTCGGCGTGAGCCCGTTTGGACCGAAGACACCGACGCCGAGCTACTATCGCGACGCCGTGCGCAAGCTGCGTTCGTTCAATGCCCGGCTCGCCACCTGCCAGGCCACTTTCGATGCCCGCGCCGACAATCTGAAGCAGTATATCGATCGCATCGCCAGTGACATCGGCTCGACCTCCGCCATCCTCAAGGAGCGTGCCGAGAACCACAACAATGGCTGGTTCGACACCCGCGCCGACGACCGCTACTGGTTCGCCTATGGCCAGCTCTATGCCTATTACGGCCTGATGAAGGGCGCCCAGGCCGACTTCGAGGACGTCATCAAGGAAAAGCACCTGCAGAGCCTGTGGGATACGATGGACGCGCAGTTCGTGTCGGCCCTGCGCATCCAGCCCTTTATCATCGCCAATGGCCGCGAGGACGGCTGGCTGCTGCCCACCCATCTGACGACGATGGGCTTCTACGTGCTTCGGGTGCGCTCGAACATGGTTGAAATCAGCAACGTGCTGACGCAGTAGCGCTGTCCCACGGCAACACTCGCGATGGCGGATTTGCGTCGTCGCGTCTGTCGCATTCCGTGCATTGTGCGGCTGTTTTGAGACGGCGGAAGCGCCCCTGCTCTGGCTTCTATACGGCGCGGCAAGCGGAGCCATAAAGAACCGGGAATAGGTCGGCCCGCCGCAGAGGAATTTTCTCTATAGGAAACATAGTTGCATGAAAGTTGACGCCGCCGCAGCGACAGGGTTAGATGCCCCGCGCGTCCGGCTCCAGCCTTCTTGCGAGTAAGATCAATCCCGTCCCCTCCACCGTCCAATCCAGAGGAACGCCGTCATGGCCGAAGTGAAGTCCGACATCGAGATCGCGCGTGGCGCCAGGAAAAAGCAGATCCAGGAGATCGGCCAGAAGATCGGCATCCCGACCGAACATCTGCTGCCCTACGGCCACGACAAGGCCAAGATTTCGGCCGAGTTCATCAAGTCGGTGAAGGGCAACAAGGACGGCAAGCTGATCCTCGTCACCGCCATCAACCCGACCCCGGCCGGCGAGGGCAAGACCACCACCACCGTCGGCCTCGGTGATGGCCTCAACCGCGTCGGCAAGAAGGCGATCGTCTGCATCCGCGAAGCCTCGCTCGGCCCGAATTTCGGCGTCAAGGGCGGTGCCGCCGGCGGCGGTTACGCGCAGGTCGTGCCGATGGAGGACATGAACCTCCACTTCACCGGCGACTTCCACGCCATCACCACGGCGCACAACCTTTTGTCGGCCCTGATCGACAACCACATCTACTGGGGCAATGAACTCGGCATCGACACCCGCCGTGTGGTGTGGCGCCGCGTCATGGACATGAACGACCGGGCGCTGCGCGAGATCATCTGCTCGCTCGGCGGCGTCGCCAACGGCTTTCCGCGCGAAGCCGGCTTCGACATCACCGTCGCCTCGGAAGTAATGGCCATCCTGTGCCTCGCCACCGACCTGAAGGACCTGGAAAAGCGCCTCGGCGACATCATCGTCGCCTATCGCCGCGACAAGTCGGCGGTCTATGCCCGCGACCTCAAGGCCGATGGCGCCATGGCCGTCCTGCTCAAGGACGCCATGCAGCCCAATCTGGTGCAGACGCTGGAGAACAACCCGGCCTTCGTGCATGGCGGCCCGTTCGCCAACATCGCGCATGGCTGCAACTCGGTCGTCGCCACCACGACGGCGCTCAAGCTTGCCGACTACGTCGTCACCGAAGCCGGTTTTGGTGCTGATCTAGGTGCCGAAAAGTTCTTCGACATCAAGTGCCGCAAGGCCGGACTGAAGCCGGCAGCCACCGTCATCGTCGCCACCGTGCGCGCCATGAAGATGAATGGCGGCGTCAAGAAGGAAGACCTTGGCAAGGAGAATGTCGAAGCCGTCAGGAAGGGCTGCCCGAACCTTGGACGCCACATCGAGAACATCAGGCAGTTCGGCGTCCCGGCGGTCGTTGCCATCAACCACTTCTATTCCGACACCGACGCCGAGATCCAGGCGCTCAAGGACTACGTCGCCTCGATGGGCGAGGAAGCGATCCTGTGCAAGCACTGGGCCAACGGCTCCGCCGGCATCGAGGAGCTTGCCAACAAGGTGGTGGCGCTCGCCGAATCCGGCGCCTCGCAGTTCGCGCCACTCTATCCCGACTCCATGCCGCTGTTCGAGAAAATAAACACCATCGTTCAGCGCATCTATCGCGGCTCGGAAGCCATCGCCGACAAATCGGTGCGCGACCAGTTGAAGGCCTGGGAGGATGCTGGTTACGGCAACCTTCCGGTCTGCATGGCCAAGACACAGTACTCGTTCTCGACCGACCCGAACCTGCGCGGCGCGCCGACCGGCCACACCGTGCCGGTGCGCGAGGTCAGGCTGTCCGCCGGCGCCGGCTTCGTCGTCATCATCTGCGGCGAGGTCATGACCATGCCTGGCCTGCCGAGCAAGCCGTCGTCGGAAAAGATCTTCCTCAACGAGGCCGGCCAGATCGAAGGCCTGTTCTGATCTTCATCTCGACAAGAACAAGAAGGGCGCCGCATCGCCGCGGCGCCCTTCTCGTTTGCGGATCGTCCTACGCGGCGCTGCGCGACAGCGCCCGCTGGTTGGACGCATGGATCGTGTCGCGTTCCGGCAGCGCGCCGGTCTCCAGGCAGTCGATCCATTCGGCGGTCTTGAGCACCACGGCGAAGCGCGACTGAAGGATGATGCTCACCACGCGATGGATCTCCTCGGCCGAGGCGTAGCCGGCGCTGTTGGCGTAAGGCACCGAACCGGTCGCGTCGGACAGGAACTCGACCGCGAAGCCCATATGCACGGCATGGATGATGGTCGACAGGTCGCAATTATGCGTCATGTAGCCGACGACCGCGATCGTATCGATGGCGTTGGCGCGCAACCAGTCCTCGAGGTCGGTACCGGTGAAGGCGCTTGGCAAGTTCTTCTCGACATAATGGTCGCGGCTACGCCTGGCGATCTCGGGATGCAGTTCGCCGCCATGGCTGCCCCGGGCGAAGATCGGCGACGTCTCGGGCGCCATCTGCTTGACGACCACGACCTTGATGCCTGCTGCCGATGCGGCATCCATGGCGCGCGTCACGTTGACGACGCTGTCGCGGAATGGCGGATGCTGGATAGCCAGGTTGCCGCCGTCATAGTCATTCTGGACGTCGACGACGATCAGCGCGCGGCGCGGCGCGGTGTTGGCTGGGGCAGACATGATGTTTCCTTTCAGGCTTGAATGCGATGGACCGACGATAGCCTGCTGACCGAGGCGCCAACAGTGGCCCGATTGACATCATCCGAAAGAATTGGGACAATCCTCCTTCACACTGGAAACGCCCCATGACCGCTCCCATCATCGCCGTCCTCGCCTTCGACGGCATCAGCCCGTTCCATCTCTCCGTGCCATGCCTGGTGTTCGGCGCCGACCGCACCAGGCTCGGCCTGCCGCGCTTCGACTTCCGCGTCTGCGGCGTGGAGGAAGGGCTGATCCAGACCGACGCCGGATTGAGCATCCTGGTCCCGCACGGGCTTGCCGCGCTCGAAGACGCCGATATCGTCATCATCCCGAGCTGGAAGGATCTCGGAGCGCCTGTGGCAAAACCGCTCGAGGAAGCGCTCGGCCGCGCCCACCGGCGCGGCGCGCTGATTGTGGGCCTCTGCCTCGGCACCTTTGCCCTCGCCGCCGCCGGCCTGCTTTCGGGACGGAAGGCGACCACGCATTGGGCCTATACGGATCAGCTGCAGGCTCTCCATCCCGACATTTCGGTCGATGCGGACGTGCTCTACGTTGACGGCGGCGACATCATCACCTCCGCCGGCGTCGCCGCCGGGCTCGACTGCTGCCTGCACATCGTGCGCGCCCGCTATGGCGCCGAGGCGGCACTGCGGCTCGCCCGGCACATCGTGCTTTCACCGCACCGGCAGGGCGGACAGGCGCAGTTCATCGAACGCCCGGTAGCGCCGAGCCCGGCCGCCGACCGCTTTACCCAGGCTCTCGACAAGGTGCGCGCGACATTAGGCGAACCGCACGGTCTCGATAGCGTCGCCGACGCCGCCGGTCTCACCCGCCGCACCTTTACCCGCCGTTTCCAGAAGACGATAGGTACCAGCTTCGGCGACTGGCTGGCCGACCAGCGCATCGCGCTGGCGCAGAGGCTGCTGGAGACGACGGACAAGCCGATGGACATGGTCGCCTTCGAGGCCGGCTTCGGCAGCGCAACTTCCTTGCGCCAACATTTTGCCGCGCGGCTAAGGACATCGCCGGTGCAATATCGGCGCGAGTTTTCCAGACGGGTCGATCAGGACGAACGGGTGGCGCTGGACCTGTCATCTTGATCGAACGGCAAGGGCGCCGCGTCGCTGCGGGTGCCCTTGCATTTCCGCTCTCCGCGGTCAGCCAACGTCTTGCGGCGAGGCCGCGCGTTTACGGCCGGTGATCATGGCGCGAACCAGATTTTCATGATGACGCAGACTGGCGAACAGCACGCCGCCGACATGAAGTCCAATCAGCACCAGGACACCATTGCCCAGGATCTTGTGCGTATCCTCGACCCAGGCCACGCCCCACCAGGCATCGGTGGTCTGCATCCAGCCGGTGAGGGCAATTCCTGCCACGCAAGCCAGAAGCGCCAGCACCATTGCACCGCCGGCGGGGTTGTGGCCGAGATAGCGTTTTTCATCGCCATGCGCCACGTCGGCGAGATAAGAACTCACCACGCGCGGTCCACGCACAAACTGACGGAAGCGCGTGTATCCCGACCCCGCCAGACCGGCGATCAAACGCGAGGCAATCAGAACCCCGGCACTGTAGCCGGCCAGTTCATGCACCTTCATGACTTCGCCTGAAGAAAGCCACGCCACCGCGACGCAAAGGACCAGCGACCAGTGAAAGAGGCGGACGTAGGGGCTCCAGACCTCGACCGAGGCCTCTCGTGTCGACTCGGCCGAGGTTTCTCGTGTCGACTCGACCGAGGTTTCTCGTGTCGAAACAGTGGCGTTCATGGCCGTCAACCGTCATCGGAATCGGCACCGACCGACTCCAGCGTCTTGGGATTGAAGACGGCTTCCAGCTTCTTGCCATTGGCGTCAAGTGCCTTGGCTTCATAGCAGCCGTGTTCCGTCTTGATGCTGCGAACCTTCCAGCCTTCGCTTTCAAGCTTCTTCTGCAAGGCTTCGCGCGGCTGCCACTGGCCGGTCGGCACATCGCATTTGTCGGCGGCGAAGGCCGGGCTGGCAAAAGCCATAACCAGCGCGGTCAGGATCAAGGTCTTCATCTTATTTTCTCCATCGGCCAATTCCGATGTCGAGGACCTTGGCCGCGAAACCTGACAGCAGCCTGAACACGCATCGCATCGTGCAAAAGCCTCAGTTGGCTTTCATTCAGCTTCCTGTCAGCCTCGTGCCGCATGAAGGCGCGTGTGCAGCGACACGGAGGCGAAGTGCGCGTTCTGTTGATCGAAGATGATCCGGTGCTGGGCGAAGCGGTGCGCGATCATATCGCCGCCGACGGCCACGCCGTGGACTGGAGCACGACGCTTGGCGGTGCCTGCGATCACCTCCGTGTAGTTTCCTATATGCTCCTCCTGCTTGACCTGCATCTGCCCGACGGCAAGGGTCTCGAATTCCTTAAAACGCTGCGTCGTGAAGGCACCGATACGCCGGTCATCATCCTGACCGCGCGCGACCAGCTCTCAGACCGCATAGCGGGGCTGAATTCCGGGGCGGACGACTATCTGGTCAAGCCCTTCGATCTCAGCGAGTTGTCTGCACGCCTTGCCGCGGTCGCGCGCCGCTATGCCGGAAACCCCAACCCTTTGATCCGGCTCGGAGCCGTCGAAATCGACCAGGCCGCGCGCCGCGTTACCATCGACGGCACGGAGGCCATGCTGACATCGCGCGAATGGGCGGTGCTGGAGCAGTTCCTGCGCCGGCCCGGCATGACAGTCGGCAAGAACCAGATCGAGGAGGCGCTCTATGCCTTCGGCGCGGAGATCGAAAGCAACACTGTCGAAGTCTATGTCAGCCGCTTGCGCAAGAAGATCGGGCGCCAGGTCCTTACAACCGTGAGGGGGTTGGGCTACCGCCTTGCACTCCCATGAAGGTCTTCAGCAGCCTTGCCGGTCGCCTCGTGTCGTCGCTGATCCTCGTCACGGTCGCTGTTGGCCTGGTCGCCGCTGGCACCGGAAGCATCACGCTGCACCGCGAAATCAATGAAGCCATGGACAATTCGATGCAGGAGGCAGCCCGCAGACTGCTGCCGCTGGTCATCGACGATATGTTCGGGCGTGAGGCATCGCAATCGCCGCGCAGGCTGGGGGAGGCTGTTTCGGACGACGAAGGCGGCCGCCTCATCTTCCAGGTGCGGGACGCCGGCGGCCGCGTTCTCATGCATTCCCATGACGCTCCCGCGGAGCCGCTCACGGCTGAGCTCGCGCAGGGCTTCTCGGAGGCAGCCGGATGGCGCATCTACACCGAGCCCGCGGTCAGCGGCACAATACTCATCCAGGTCGCCGAGCTCGATTCACGGCGCAATGAGGAAACGCTCGAAGCCGCCACCGGCTTCCTCATACCGATGGTCATTCTCATCCCGTTGAGCGCACTTGTCGCGTGGCTGACCCTGACGCGTTTCCTGAGGCCGATCGCGACACTGCGCGGCGAAATCAGCGCCCGCCACGGCGACAACCTTGCTCCGATCCGCACCGAGGACCTGCCCTCCGAACTTGCCGCCATCGCCAAGTCGGTCAACAGCCTGATGCGGCGCCTGCATATGGCGCTCGATGCTGAAAAGGAGTTCACGGCGAACGCCGCGCATGAATTGCGCACACCGATCGCCGGGGCGTTGGCACAAACGGAGCGCCTGATCGCGGAAACATCCGACGAGGCGGCAAGAAAACGCCCGCGCCAGATCAAGGCGGCTCTGTCCGACCTCGCCGGCCTGTCCGAAAAGCTGATGCAGCTGGCGCGCGCCGACGCAGGAGTAGCGATCGCCGGCAAGCCAGCCGATCTCGCCGCGGTCGCCGCATTGGTGGTCGCCGACTTCGAGCAGCACGGCCAGAACAGGGGTCGGCTTCGTCTTGAAACGTCCGACAAAGGCAAGGCGTTGGCCGCGATCGATACGGATGCATTGGCCATTATCCTGCGCAACCTCATCGAGAACGCCTTGCGGCATGGCGCCGAGGGCGGCGAGGTTGTCATTCGGATCACTGACGATGCCCGGCTCAGCGTGATCAACCAAGGTCCGGTGGCGTCAGCTCCCGGCGGTCTGGTCAAACGGTTTGAACGCGGTGGGACGCGTGCCGAAGGATCAGGCCTGGGACTGGCGATCGTCACCAAAATCCTGCAGCAGATCGATGCGACGCTTGTCCTGACCTCACCGGCATCCGGCCGACGGGACGGTTTTGAAGCGACGATCAGGTTCCCGCCGCGTAGTGTTAGCCCCGCCTGACCACCCGCGCCGGATTGCCGGCCACGGTCGTGTGCGCCGCCACGTCGCGCGTCACCACCGCCCCGGCGCCGACGATGGCGCCCTCGCCAATGCTGACGCCGCCAAGGATGACCGCGCTGCCGCCGATCCAGGCATTGTCACCGATCGTGACCGGCCTGGCGATCTCCAGCCCCGCCTGGCGCCCTGCCGCCTCCTTATGGTGCTCGGCGCAATAGATCTGCACATTGGGGCCAAGCAGCGTCCCCTCGCCGAGGCACACCGGCGCGGTGTCAAGAATGGTGCAGCCGGCATTGAGGAAGGTGCCGGCGCCGAGAAAGATGTTGAAGCCGTAGGCGCAATGGAACGGCGCCTCGATGCGGGCACCCTCGCCCACGCCGCCCAGCAGTGTCCGCAGGGCCGGCCCGAGGTTCCCGCGTCGGCGAGGCGGCAGCGTATTGTGCTCGAACACCGCATCCGCGGCCACGCCGCGCAACGCGCCAAGATCGTCATCCAGGCACGTATACCATTCACCATCAGCCATTTTCGCGCGTTCGCTCTGAACCATGGCAGTGCCTCCGTTTTTTTTACATCACTGCGGACACGCCAAGGCGATGACTGACGTGAAATCCATAAACCAGGATGCGCGGCCTTGTTGATTGGCGGCATTCCCGATCTGCTCCGGCAATGAAAATAGTTCAGGACCGATGTCGATTTCCGGGAAGCTCATTCGTCCTCGGTAGGAAGCCGAAGAAATTCGCCCAGGCAAGGAACAAATGCGATGACAATCACGATCACGGCGTTTGAACGATCACCCGATGGCGGCAAGGGACTGGCCCGCGATACGCGTGTTCGCTGGGCGCTGGAAGAAGTGGGGCAGCCTTACGCGGTTCGTTTTGTTTCTTTCGCGGGCATGAAGGCGCCTGACCATCTGGCCATCCATCCTTTCGGCCAGATCCCTACCTATGAGGACGGTTCTCTCTCGCTGTTCGAGACCGGCTCGATCGTCTTTCATCTTGCCGAGCAGCATGCGGGCCTGCTGCCGAAGGAGCGCAACGCCCGCGCGCGAGCGATCACGTGGATGTTTGCCGCGCTGAACACCATCGAGCCGCCGATCCTCGAATTGACCACGGCAAGAATTTTCGAAGCCGACAAGCCCTGGAGCGAGGCGCGCTTGCCGCTGGTTAAGGACCGTGTTCGCGCCCGGCTGGACTGTCTCTCGGCTCGTTTGGGCGTCGCGGACTGGCTCGATGATGCGTTCAGCGCTAGCGATCTATTGATGGTGTCAGTGCTGCTGCGACTGAGAATGTCAGGCATTCTGGATGAATACCAAAACCTGGCCGCCTATGTGGCGCGCGGGGAAGCTCGGCCCGCCTATATCAGGGCTTTCGCCGCGCAATTTGCGATCAACGCTCCATCAGCCAACTGACTTGCCTCGATCCGCCGTGGCTGTGCGCTTGTGAGTCTGCGGCCTAGCCAAATATCCGGCCTATGGTAGCTTGCCGTTTCAAGGCTGTACCGGCCCGGGATCGAGGGGGATCGACCATGCTCTACATTCTTGCACTCCTGATCGGCGTCATTGCCGGCCTGCGCGCCATGACGGCACCTGCCGCCGTTGCCTGGGGCGCCTATCTCGGCTGGCTGCCGGTTGCCGGCACCTGGGCGAGCTTCATGGGCCATTGGGCGGCTGTCGGCATCTTCACCGTCCTGGCCATAGTCGAACTGGTCACCGACCAGCTGCCGTCGACGCCAAGCCGCAAGGTGCCGCAGCAGTTCGGCGCCCGCATTCTGCTCGGCGCGTTCAGCGGCGCGGTGATCGGCGCGACCAGCGGCGCCACCATCGTGTGCCTGATCGCCGGAGCGATCGGCGCGGTCATCGGCACCCTGGGTGGTGCCGAAGCGCGCGGCCGGCTGGCGGCCGTTTTCGGCAAGGATCCGCCCGCGGCCTTCATCGAGGATGCGGTGGCGATCATCGGCGGCCTGCTGATCGTGGCGGCGGTGGCATGACGGCCCAGACCTTGAACGCAAGGACCTTCGATGCCATCGTCATCGGCGCTGGCCAGGCGGGGTCGCCCCTGGCGGGCCGTCTGACGGCAGCCGGCATGAGCGTGGCGCTGATCGAGCGCAAGCTGGTCGGCGGCACCTGTGTCAACACCGGCTGCATGCCGACCAAGACCATGGTCGCCAGCGCCTATGCCGCCCATCTGGCGCGGCGCGCCGCCGACTATGGCGTGACGTTCCCGGGTCCCGTCGGGATCGATTACAGCAGGATCAAGGCGCGCAAGGACAAGGTCACCAACGACGCCCGCGGCAATCTGGAGACCTGGATCGCCGGAATGGAGCGTTGCACGCTCTATCGCGGCCATGCACGCTTCGAATCCGCCAACACGGTGCGCGTCGGCGACGACCTGTTGACCGCCGACAAGATCTTTCTCAACACCGGCGGCCGCGCCTCGGTGCCGGACCTGCCCGGCATCCACGACATCGACTATCTGACCAACTCGTCGATGATGGATCTCGACGTTTTGCCGCGCCACCTGATCGTCGTCGGCGGCAGCTACATCTCGCTCGAATTCGCGCAGATGTTCCGCCGCTTCGGTTCGGAAGTCACCGTCATCGAAAAGAGCCCGCGCCTCACCGGCCGCGAGGACGAGGACGTCTCGGCCGCCATCCTGTCGATCCTCGAAAACGAAGGGATCGCGGTCCATGTCGGCGCCGATGACATCGGCTTCGCCAAGCAGGGCGGGGACATTGCCGTGAGTTTCTCCACGGGCCAGCCGCCCGCGGTCGGCTCGCATGTGCTGCTGGCGCTGGGCCGAACGCTCAATACCGACGATCTCGGCCTCGACAAGGCGGGCGTCGAGGTCGACGGACGCGGCGCGGTTGTCGTCGACGACCAGCTGCGCACCAGCGTGCCAGGCATCTGGGCGATGGGCGACTGCAACGGCAAGGGCGCCTTCACCCACACCTCCTACAACGACTATGAGATCGTCGCCGCCAATCTGCTCGACAAGGATCCGCGCAGGATCAGCGACCGTGTCGAGGCGTACGCGCTCTACATCGACCCGCCGCTCGGCCGCTGCGGCATGACCGAGACGGCGGTGCGGAAATCCGGACGTCGCGCCCTGGTCGGCCAGCGGCCGATGACCCGTGTCGGCCGCGCCATCGAGAAGGGCGAGACGCAGGGCTTCATGAAGATCCTCGTGGACGCCGACACCAGGGAGATCCTCGGCTGCTCGGTGCTCGGTCCCGGCGGTGACGAGGCGGTGCATTGCGTGCTCGACCTGATGTACGCCAAGGCGCCGGTCGACACACTGGCGCGCGCCGTGCACATCCATCCCACCGTCTCGGAGCTGCTGCCCACCATCGCCCAGGAGCTGAAGCCGCTGGCGTGAGACTGTCAGCCGCTGCCCCTTCAGTCGTCGCCTGTGCCTTGCCGAAGGCTCCGCGATTTCACGGTCGTCATCACGCATTTATTGCTGGGGCCGCGCCGGCTTCAAGATATCGTGTCGGGCACGAAGCGACATCGTTTCAGCCCTTGAAGGATCGGTCTGCGTCGGGCCGTTAGAAGAGGAGACGTCCGCTCCACGCTTTCTGCATTGCTGCATTGCGGCAATGTCTGTTGCGCCCGGCAGGGGTCCTCGCGCAGTCTGAAATTGAACCGATTCAGTCTGGACCTCCCATGCCTTTGCCGATCCTTGCGCTTGCCATTGCGTCCTTCTGCATCGGCACCACCGAATTCGTCATCATGGGCCTGCTGCCCGAGGTCGCCGCCGATCTCGGCGTGACGATCCCCGCCGCCGGCCTGCTGGTCACCGGCTATGCGCTGGGAGTCGTCTTCGGCGCGCCTGTCGTGGCCATGGCCACCGCGCATTTGCCGCGCAAGCCCGTGCTGGTGGGACTTGCGGCCCTGTTCGTCGTCGGCAACCTCTTCTGCGCCATCGCGCCCAATTACTGGCTGCTGATGGCGGCGCGCGTCTTCACCGCTTTCGGCCATGGCGCCTTCTTCGGCATCGGCTCGGTCGTCGCGGCAAGCCTTGTGCCGCGCAACAAGCGCGCCAGCGCCATCGCGCTGATGTTCGCGGGCCTGACGCTCGCCAACATCCTCGGGGTTCCCGCCGGCACCGCACTCGGCGAAGCCTTCGGCTGGCGGGCCACCTTTCTGGCCGTGGTCGGCATCGGCCTGATCTCGGTCGCGGCCATCGCCTGGCTGGTGCCGTCCGACGTCACGGAACCGAGCGGCGGCGGTCTGCGCGCCGAAGTCCGTGTGCTCGGCAAGCTGCAAGTGTGGCTGGCGATGCTGATCGCGGCGCTGACCTCGGCCAGCCTGTTCGCCGTTTTCACATACATAAAGCCATACCTCACCGGCGTGTCGGGCCTGTCGACCGCGGCGGTCACCTGGGTGCTTTTGCTGTTCGGCGCCGGCATGACCATCGGCAACATCATCGGCGGCAGGCTTGCCGACTGGAAACTGATGCCGACAGTGATCGCCACCTTGCTGCTGATGGCCCTGCTGTTCGTCGGCTTCATGCAGTTCGGCACGATCGCCAGCGTTGCCATCGGCATCGTCTTCCTCTGGGGCCTGCTCATCTTCGTCGTCGTGCCACCTCTGCAGATCCGGGTCGTCGAGGCGGCTTCCGAAGGACCGAACCTTGCAGCCACGCTCAATCAAGGCGCCTTCAATGTCGGCAATGCCGGCGGCGCATGGATCGGCGGCGTGGCGCTGTCATCAGGCGTTTCCTATGCCGGTTTGCCACTGGTCGGCGCGGTGCTAGCCCTGCTGGCGGTCGCCGTTGCGGTGCTGTCGGCGGCGCTGGACAGGCGCGCGCCTGTCACGCTTCACGCTGCCGCGGAATAGGCCCTTGCGCCCATGGCGCGGCGGGCTGGACCAATCGACATCGGTACCTTCCAATGGGCATGTCTTCTCGCTTTCATGGAGAACGTCATGCAGAAATCGATCGAACGCATCGCCGGCGACAGCGACGGCGTTTCCTACGAATTCCCGGTGCTCCGCTTGGCCGGCGCCGACAAGACAGCACCTTCGGCCTACCTGCAGGCAGCGCTCCATGCCGGCGAATTGCCTGGCGTCGTCGCCATCGATGCATTGATGCCGATGCTGAACAAGGCCGAGGCCGAGGGTCGCATCAGGGGCAACATCACCATCGTGCCCTGGGCCAACCCGATCGGCCGCGCGCAATACCACTTCGGCGAGCACCAGGGTCGCTTTCATCTCGGCACCCGCACCAACTTCAACCGCGGCTTTCCGCTGCTGGCCGCGCCCGACGCCAGGCTCTTGCCGGACGCCACCTTTGGCGGCGCCGACCAGCGGCTGAAGTCGCGCCTGGTGCAGCTTTCGCTCGGCCATGACATCGTGCTCGACCTGCACTGCGACGATGAGGGTCTTGCCTATCTCTACGTCCACACCAGCCTGTGGCCCGGGATGGCCGATTGCGCCGCCGCCATGGGCGTCGATGCCGTGGTGCTGTGGAGCGAGGACACCGACGGCACCTTCGAGGGCGCTTCGATCATGCCCTACCAGAACGCATCGGCCGATGTGGCGAAGTTCGACAGGCGCGTCGCCACCACTGTCGAATATCGCGGCATTCTCGATGTCGACGGCGCGCTGGCCAAGTCCGACGCCGAAGGCCTCTACCGGCTGCTGGTGGCGCGCGGCGTGATATCCGACACCGCCCTGCCCGCGCCCGGCCCCTTCAAGGGCGTCGCGGCACCTCTGGAAAATATCGACATGATGCCGGCGCCCCGTGGCGGTGCGGTCCTCTACGACGTCAAGCCCGGCGACCGCGTCACCAGGGGCGCGCGGCTCGCTACCATCGTTCACGCGCCAGGCGAAGCCGATGGCCGCACGGAAGTGTTCGCGCCGCAGGACGGCATCATCCTGACCCGCCGCTCGCGCCGCATCATCCGCTCCGGCGAAGACCTGTTGAAACTGGTTGGCGACAGGAAGAGCGCCGATGCAAGGTCGGGCACGCTGGAGGATTGAGCCTGCGTCGAATCCAGTTGCGCGGCCGCCCAATCGCCGCTAAGGGAATCGCCATGAACATGCGTTCGATCAAGACCATTTGGTGGTGGGCCTGCTGACAGCGGCCTGTTCGAACGCGTGCGCGTGAAAATAGAGGGTGGCCGCAACGGAATGTCCGGGCGGCCATTTGTTTTTTAAAGCCATTCCCGGGTCCGTTGCCCAAGTAGCTGATGGAGACGGCAATGACGTTGAAGGTTCTGGAAAACGGCGCTGAAAGCTTCGCGACGGCGGGTGGCATCACCATCACCCGCGAGCGCCACGACCGCCCCTATGAAGGCGCGATCGACACATATGTCGAGGGGCTGAACTCGCGCCGGGGCGCGGTATTTTCCTCGAACTACGAATATCCCGGCCGCTACACGCGCTGGGATACGGCCATCATCGATCCGCCGCTGGTCATCTCGGCACGCGGCCGCGCCATGCGTATCGAGGCGCTGAACGGCCGTGGCGAGGCGCTGTTGCCGGTCATCGGCAGGACACTGGGCGGCCTCGCCGAGGTCACGATCGCCGAGACCTCGAAAAAGCTGATCCGCCTCGATGTCGCCAAACCCGGCCGTGTCTTCACCGAGGAGGAACGCAGCCGCGTTCCCTCGGTCTTCACTGTGCTGCGCGCCATCACCGCGCTGTTCAAGACGGCGGAAGACGCCAATCTCGGTCTCTACGGCGCCTTCGGCTACGACCTTGCCTTCCAGTTCGACCCGGTCGACCACACGCTCGTGCGCAAGCAAAGCCAGCGCGACCTGGTGTTGTTCCTGCCCGACGAGATCCTGGTCGTCGACCACTACTCGGCCAAGGCCTGGACCGACCGTTACGACTATGCGGGCGAAGGTTTTTCGACCGAAGGCCTGCCACGCGACCAAATCGCCGAGCCGTTCAGGACCGCCGACCGTATCCCGCCACGCGGCGACCATGAGCCCGGCGAATACGCCAATCTGGTGCGCCGCGCGATGGACTCGTTCAAGCGTGGCGACCTGTTCGAGGTCGTCCCCGGTCAGATGTTCTACGAGCGCTGCGAGACCCAGCCCTCCGAGATTTCGCGCAAGCTGAAGTCCATCAACCCGTCGCCCTATTCCTTCTTCATCAACCTGGGCGAGAACGAATACCTGATCGGTGCGTCGCCGGAGATGTTCGTGCGCGTCAACGGCCGCCGCGTCGAGACCTGTCCGATCTCCGGCACCATCAAACGCGGCGACGACGCCATTTCCGATAGCGAGCAGATCCTGAAGCTGCTCAATTCGAAGAAGGACGAATCCGAGCTCACAATGTGCTCGGACGTCGATCGCAACGACAAGTCCAGGGTCTGCGAGCCGGGTTCTGTACGCGTCATCGGCCGCCGCCAGATCGAGATGTATTCGCGCCTGATCCACACCGTCGACCACATCGAGGGCCGCTTGCGTGAAGGCATGGACGCTTTCGACGCGTTTCTCTCGCACGCCTGGGCGGTCACCGTCACCGGCGCACCGAAACTGTGGGCCATGCGCTTCATCGAGCAGAACGAGAAAAGCCCGCGCGCCTGGTATGGCGGCGCGATCGGCATGGTCAACTTCAACGGCGACATGAATACCGGCCTTACCTTGCGCACCATCCGCATCAAGGACGGCATCGCCGAGGTTCGTGCCGGCGCTACATTGCTCTTCGACAGCATTCCAGAGGAAGAAGAAGCTGAAACCGAACTGAAGGCATCCGCCATGCTCTCCGCGATCCGCGACGCCAAGACGGGCAATTCGACCAGCACCGAGCGCACCACGGCGCGCGTCGGCGACGGCGTCAACATCCTTTTGGTCGACCACGAGGATTCCTTCGTCCATACGCTGGCCAACTACTTCCGCCAGACCGGCGCCAATGTCTCGACCGTGCGCTCGCCGGTGCCGGAGGAAGTCTTCGACCGGCTGAAGCCCGACCTCGTCGTGCTGTCACCCGGACCCGGCACGCCGAAGGACTTCGACTGCGCCGCGACCATCAAAAAGGCGCGCGCGCGCGACCTGCCCATCTTCGGCGTGTGCCTCGGCCTGCAGGCACTGGCGGAAGCCTATGGCGGAGAACTCAGGCAGTTGCACATTCCCATGCACGGCAAGCCGTCGCGTATCCGCGTCTCGAAGCCGGGCATCATCTTCTCCGGCCTGCCCAAGGAAGTCACCGTCGGCCGCTACCACTCGATCTTCGCCGATCCGGTACGCCTGCCCGACGATTTCATGGTTACGGCCGAGACGGAAGACGGCGTCATCATGGCCTTCGAGCACCGCAAGGAGCCGATCGCCGCGGTCCAGTTCCACCCGGAATCGATCATGACGCTCGGCCACAATGCCGGCATGCGCATCATCGAGAACATCGTCGCGCATTTGCCGCGAAACGCCAAGGAAAAGGCAGCCTGACGCCAATGGCCGAAGCCGAGAACACGATGGCGATCGCAGCCAGGGCGGCCGCGAAGCGCAAGGTCGCCAACCTTGCCTTCTGGTCGATCGTGGTCGCTTTTGTCGTGCTCGCGCTGAAAGCCGCCGCCTGGTACGTGACCGGCTCCGTCGCGCTCTATTCGGACGCGCTGGAATCGATCGTCAACGTCATCGCGTCGATTGCCGCTTTCTGGGCGATCCAGGTCAGCCACAAGCCGGCCGACCAGGATCACCCCTTCGGCCATCACAAGGCCGAATATTTCTCCGCCGTGCTGGAAGGCGTGCTGATCGTGCTCGCCGCGCTTTTGATTCTGAACGAAGTCTGGCGCTCCTGGCAGGCCCCGGCGCCGCTCGAACAGCCTTGGAAAGGCCTTGCCGTCAACGGCGTCGCCACCGTCATCAACGCCTTCTGGGCCTGGATGCTGATCCGCACGGGCCGGGCGGAGAAATCGCCGGCGCTGGTCGCTGACGGCAATCACATCATGACCGATGTGGTGACGTCGGTCGGCGTCTTCGGCGGCCTCGTCGGAGCGATCCTGACCGGCTGGCAGATCCTCGACCCGGCATTGGCCGTCATCGTCGCGCTCAACATCCTGTGGCAGGGCTGGCATGTCATCGGCTCGTCGATGAACGGCCTGATGGACCGGGCCGTCGACACGGCGGAGCACATGCGCATCCGCGACATCATCTCGGCCAATTGCAAGGGCGCCATGGAGGTGCACGACCTCAAGACCCGCATCGCCGGCCGCGCCACCTTCATCGAGTTCCATCTGGTCGTAGACGCCGACATGTCGGTCGGCGCCAGCCATGTCATCTGCGATCGCATCGAAGACGCGCTGAAGGCCGAACTCCCCTCGGTGCGGGTGACCATCCATGTCGAGCCCGACGACGAAGCCAAGCTGCCCAAGGGCACGACCGCGGTGCCGTTCGCCTGAGGCGGGTCACTGTCGCTGACCTTGGAAGAGCAATTCCAAGAAAGCGTGAGCGGCTTTCCGTCCGGAATTGCGTAAAAACAAAGAGCTAACCGGAGTTTCTCGACTTCGTCATCCTTGGGCGAAGCAGGAGCGCAGCTCCGTAGCGGCGACCCAAGGATGACGAAACGCTGGTTACGGCGCGCAGGCGGATTGTGGCATTGGCTCCAGCCGATAGACCTTGTCGTCGGACATCGTCTTGCCGTCGGCCGCCTTCGAGCACAGGTCGACGACCGCCAGGCTGCTGTTGGGGTTGGCAAGCGTGATGGCGCCGTTGGCGCCGCGCTTGAGGAAGATTTCCTTTTGCGCGATGTCGCAGGAGAAATTGCTCGTCTTCGAACTCGCGGCACAACGCCATTGATCGGCCTCGCCCTGGCATGAATAAGTCTGCGTGACCTTGGCTCCCTTCTGCCGCGTCGTGACCGAGACCACGATGTCGGCGCCGTCGGGCCAGCTCGCGGCGTCGCCTCCCGAGGCGAAGGACGCCAGTTCGACCGGTCCTCGAAACACCCGGATCGACTGCGTCAGTTGCTCGGGATGCGAACTCATATGCGCAGCGTCATAGTCGCGCCCGTAGCAGAAGGCCTGGTCTGGCTTCAGCCGCTCGCGCAGCGGCGGCCCGAGCGCCGGGTCGATCGGATCGATGCGGGCGAATTCAGCCTTGCAGGTCGCCGCCGGCATCGGATCGAGGCGGAAATTGTCGTCTTCCTTGCCAAGCGCCTGCCTGTCGTATTCAGCCGCGCCGAGTTCTTCTTCCGAACCGGCGTCGAGGTAGATATCGGACGACAGGTCCGACAGGATCAGCCGACCCTTGCCGTCGACCTTCAGCGACGCCAGCGTACGGTCGCAGTCCATGCCGCAACGGATCGGGCCCGATTTGCCATCCTCGGACTCGTGATTGCACCAGCCTCCGGCCCATTCCGGCGCCTTGGCGCCACGCACCGTGGTGGTGAGGAACCCATTGTAGGAAGTATCGGAATTCGCGTTCGGTTCCTCATTCGGACGGCTGACCGGATCATGGCCGTAGTAGAAGAAAATCCGCGTCACCTTCTGCTTCGGATGCACATTGAGGTGCGCCGCGTCATAGACCCGGCCGAAACAGGCGTCCGCCCCGTTGGGGCTGAGTTCGGTGAGCTTGAGCATATTGTCGGCAAAAGCAGAACCCACAAGTCCGCCAAGCAGTGCGGCGCCAAATCCGGCGCTGGCAACCGTCTTCCATTCCCTGAACGCCATGTGCCCCCCTCCGCATCGACAGGACGTAACGTCAATTTATGCTAGTATTGCGGCCGCGGCCACGCAAATCGCGCTGGGCCGGCAAGCCAGGGAGGCACGCCATGCGCCGACGTGACATGTTCCACGCGGCTCTCGCCGGAGCCGGGACGCTTCTCGGCCTGCGGGCGGTGCAGGCGGCAACCACCGAGCCTGCCAGGCTGAAGGTCGCCTATCACCTCAGCGACCTCGACAAGGTCAATTTCGTGCTCGGCAACATCAAGAACCACTATGAGGGCACGGGCGGCAACGTCGATATCGCGCTGGTCGTGCATGGTCCGGCGCTTGCCGGCTTCAAGTCGAAGGGCATATCGGCGGCGGTTTCGGGGCGCTTTACCGGTCTTGTCCAGCAAGGGCTCGACCCGCATGCCTGCGGCAATACCATGCACGGCATGGATATTACGCTCGCCGATTTGCTCGACGGCTTCCATGCCGCCGACAGGGGTGGCGTCGTCAAGCTCGCCGAACTGCAAAGCCAGGGCTATGTCTATCTCAGGCCTTGAAGCGGCACTGACTTGAATGCAAGGGTGGCAACACCCGCCAAGAAACTTGGAAATCCCCCGGAGGAACAGCAGTGCCAGAGACAGCCCTTGGTCTTGTCATCCCCGATCTCGTCGGCAAGGCGGTGCTGGTCACCGGCGCCTCGACCGGCATCGGCGCGGCGCTCGCGCTCGCTTATGCCGGGCAGAATGCAAGGTGGCGCTGCACTACAATTCCAGCCGCGACGCCGCCGAGAAACTCGGCCAGGCCATCCGCGACGGCGGCGGTGAGGTGTTCCTCGTCCAAGGCGACTTTTCTCTCCCTGCCGATGTCGAACGCGTCGTCGAGGACAGCGCGCGGCATTTCGGCCGGCTCGACGGGCTGGTCAACAATGCCGGCGGCATGCTTGGCCGCGTGCCCTACGCCGAGCAGACCGAGGCGCATTACGACGCGGTGATGGACCTCAACGCACGCTCGGTGCTGACCGCCTCGCGCAAGGCGATCCCGTGGCTGAAAAAACAGGGCGGCTTCATCGTCAACACCTCGTCGATCGCCGCGCGCAACGGGGCGGGCGGCGGCGCCGGCCTTTACGGCTCGGCCAAGGCCTTCGTCTCCAACGTGACGCGCGGCATGGCCAAGGAACTGATCGGCTTCGGCATCCGCGTCAACGCCGTGGCGCCGGGCACCATCCTCACCCCCTTCCACGAACGCTATTCGACCGACGAGCAGATGAAGGGCATGGTCGCCACCATCCCGCAGGGCCGTGCCGGCACGGCGCAAGATTGCGTCGGCGCCTATCTGTTCCTCTCATCGGACCTGTTGAGCGGCTACGTCACCGGCCAGGTGATCGAGGTCAATGGCGGCCAGTTGATGCCTTGACCGGCGACCGGCATACTGGACACACTCCTTTCGCGCCAACCCAGGGGGAGACGAGGACATGTATGGACTGATCGGCAAGATGCGGGCGGCGCGTGGCCAACGCGACGCTGTCATGACCGTGCTGCGTGAGAGCACCGGTGCCCTGCCCGGCTGCCTGAGCTATATCATCGCCACCGATCCGGCCGATGCCGACGCGATCTGGGTGACCGAGGTGTGGACCGATCAGGCGAGCCACAAGGCCTCGCTGCAGCTTCCCGAAGTCCAGGCGGCGATCGCCAAGGCGCGCCCCTTCATCGGCGGCTTCGAATTCCAGGTGGAAACGCATCCGGTGGGCGGCTTCGGCTTGGCTGAAGCCAAAACGGGCTAAGGCGGGCGCCCGAGGCGGAAACATGCTTTTCACGCGCACTTGCGTTCGCATTTTTCGCGTCTGGGGTTAAGACCAGAACATGGATTCCGAGGCCGAGCAGCCAGCTTCCGACCAACCCGCCATCGAGCGCATGACGCGGCTGAGCAAGCCTTGGCAGTGGCTCATCCTGCTGGTCATCTCCGCGCTCTTCGCCGGCGCGCTGGAACTCGCCGCTTTGCCGGCGGCGCTGCTGATCGGACCGATGCTGGCGGCCATCGTCGCCGGCACCAACGGTGCCGCGGTGCGTGTGCCGCGGCTTCTGTTCGGCGCCGCCCAGGCTGTCGTCGGCTGCCTCGTCGCGGCTTCGATCTCGGCCGATATCTTCCCGGTCTTCTACAAGGAATGGCCGCTGTTCCTCGGCGTGGTGATCGCCACCGTCGCGGCCTCGAGCCTGCTTGGCTGGCTGATCAGCCGCTGGCGCATCCTGCCGGGCACCACCGCCGTCTGGGGTTCTTCGCCGGGGGCCGCCACCGCCATGGTGCTGATGGCCGGCGCCTTCGGCGCCGACCAGCGCCTTGTCGCCTTCATGCAGTATCTGCGCGTCATCTTCGTCTCGATGACGGCAGCCCTCGTCGCCAAGATGTGGGTCGACACCTCGGGCATCGAGGTCCCGCCCGTTATCTGGTTCCCCGAGATCGATCCGCAACCCTTCGCCGCCACCATCGGCATGGCGCTCATCGGCGGCCTCGCGGGCAGGCTTTGCCGGCTGCCTTCGCCCTTCTTCCTCGGCAGCTTCATCTTCGGCACAGTCATCCACCTCGGCCTCGGGGTGCCGATGCAATTGCCGCAATGGCTGCTGGCGGTCAGTTACGCGATGGTCGGCTGGGCGATCGGCCTGAACTTCACCAGGCCGATCCTGCGCCACGCGGCACGCGCTTTGCCGCAGATCATCGCTTCGATCATCGCGCTGATCGCGTTTTGCGGCGGCCTTGCCTTCCTCATCAGCCGGCTCGCCGGCGTCGACCCGCTGACCGCCTATCTGGCGACCAGCCCTGGCGGCATGGACAGCGTCGCCATCATCGCCGCCGCCGCGCAGAACGTCGACATCTCCTTTGTCATGGCCCTGCAGTCGGCGCGCTTCCTGATCGTGCTGCTTGTCGGCCCGAGCATTGCCCGGCTGGTAGCCAGAAGCATCAGGGAATGATGAGGGCTGCCACCAGGGCACCGCTATCGCGCGGCTGCCAGGCGTTCGGGCAGGAAATCGACGAAGACGCGCACCTTTGGCGACAGATGGCGATTGGAGGGCCATAGCATCCGGAACTGGCCACGGCCGTCGACATGATCGTCGAGCACGGTGCGCAGCCGGTCCTCGCGCAACGCGTCCCGCACCAGGAAATCGGGCATGCAGGCGATGCCGAGTCCGGCGATCGTGGCGCCTTTCAAAGCTTCCATGTTGTTGCAGGTCAACATTGAACGGATCAGCGGTTGGGCGCTCCCGGTAATGAACGGCCAGTCCAGCAGCCTGCCGCTGTTGAGATAGCGGAAGTTTATGCCGAAATGCCTGATGAGATCCGCCGGCACACCGGGAGTGCCATGGCGATCGAGGTAGGAGGGAGCCGCGCACAGCAGCATGCGGAAGGGCGCAATGGGTCTGGACACCAATCGTGAATCAGGCAGCTCGCCGCTGCGGATGGCGACGTCGATGCCTTCCTCGATGACGTCGACGATCCGGTCGTTGAAATCGATATCGAGCTCGATCTCGGAATAGCGGGCCATGAACTCCGACAGCACCGGCAGCAAAAGATGGTAGGTGACGATCGGGGTGGAGACGCGCAACCGCCCACGCGGCGTCTCCCTTGTCCGCGACAGCATCGCCTCGGCATCGTCGATGTCGTCGAGGATGCGCCGCACGCGCTCGTTGAACAGCTTGCCCTCCTCCGTCAGGCCGATTCGTCGCGTGGAGCGCTGCAGCAGCCGCACGCCGAGTTCCTGTTCGAGCCGCGCGACGCTTTTGCCGACCGCTGAAGCGGAGATGCCGAGCGCCCGGCCGGCGGCGACGAAGCTGCCGAACTCGGCGGTGCGGGCGAAAGCCAGAAGGCCGCTGAGGCGATCCATCATGCTGCTCCATTCGAGCGTTTCAGTCCGTTATATCAGGATATTTAATACTATTATTCCTGATCTGTCTCTGACCTATCTTGGTCCGCATGATCGGCGCCGCGGTTGCGCGCATGCCGGCGCAGACCGCTCAGATAGGAAAAACCCATGACCTTGAAGACCACCACCGGCCCGGCCGAGCGATGGCTCGTGCTCTTGTCGGTATGCCTTGCCGCGATGACGATGCCTCTGACCTTCACCGGCCCGGCCGTCGCGCTCTCCCGCATCGCGGCCGATCTCGGCGGCAGCCCGATCACGCTCAACTGGGTGACCAACGCCTTTATGCTGACCTTCGCCGCCAGCCTGATGGCGGCCGGAGCGCTGGCCGATAATCATGGCCGCAAGCGGATCTTCCTCGTCGGTCTTGCCCTCTACATATTCGCTTCGCTCGGCGCGATGCTGGCGTCCGACATCGCCTGGTTCGACATCTTCAGGGCCGCGCAAGGGCTCGGCAGTGCCTTGGCCTTCGCCGGCGGCGCCTCCGCACTTGCCCAGGAATTCGAGGGACCATCGCGGCTGCGCGCCTTCTCCTTCCTCGGCACCAGTTTCGGCATCGGGCTGGCCTTCGGCCCGATCGCCTCCGGCCTGCTCATCGCCGCCTTCGGCTGGCGGTCGATCTTTGTTCTGGTGATGGCGCTCGCGGCTGGCTCGGCAACCCTCGGCCTGCGCACCATCAGGGAATCGCGTGATCCGGATGCTTCCGGCCTCGACTGGGCGGGCGCCGCCACGTTCACCTTCGCGCTGGCCTCGCTGACCTATGGCGTGCTCCAGGCGCCCCAGAGCGGCTGGACCGACCCGCTGGTGGCAACGCTTCTCGGCGTCGCCGTCCTTTGCTTTGTGCTGTTTGTCGTCGCCGAGCGGCGCGTGCGCCGGCCGATGCTCGATCTCACCCTGTTTCGCTTTCCTCGCTTCGTCGGCGTCCAGTTTCTTGCGGCGGCGCCCGCCTATGGCTTCGTCGTCCTGCTCGTACTTTTACCGATCCGCTTCATCGGCATCGAGGGGATGAGCGAGATCAAGGCCGGGCAATTGATGATCTGCCTCTCCGGACCGTTGTTGTTCCTGCCCTTGCTCGCCGGCCAGCTGGCGCGCTGGATCGCTCCGGCCACGATCTGCGGCGTCGGCCTGCTCGTCGCGGCGGCCGGCCTGGTCTGGCTGAGCCTGACGCCCCCGGTTGAGGTTGCGCTGGTCGCGCCACTGATCCTGATCGGCGTCGGCATCGCCTTGCCTTGGGGGTTGATGGACGGGCTCGCCGTCAGCGTCGTGCCGACGGAGCGGGCCGGGATGGCGGTCGGCATCTTCAACACCACCCGTGTCGCTTGCGAAGGTGTGGCGCTGGCCATCGTCATGGCGACCCTGTCAGGCTTTACCGCCGCGCAACTCGCCGCTCGGGGCGCTGCGCCTTCCAGCGACGCGGCCGCCGCGGCGCAATTGCTGGTGACCGGCAATGTCGGTGGAACCGCGCACCATTTGCCGGCGGCTGGCGCCGCCGTGCTGGTCGAGGCCTACGAAACGGCGTTCGACAGGCTGCTGATCGTGCTGGCGACAGTCACCATCGTCACCGCCCTCGTCGTCTTTCTCGGCCTGCGCCGCGGATCGGCGGCGGAGCACCAGACCGCACCCCTGCCGGCCTGCCAGGAAGGGTAGGTGTCAGCCATTCGCAGGCCAGCTGAATATCAATGCACCTTAGTCCAGCCTGTGCATCAGATCGTCATCCAGCCAGCGGCCGAAGAAATAAACCAGCTGCTTGTGCCACCACGGCCAGTCATGGCTGACGTCACCGCCCCAATAGTCGACCCAGGCCGGAATGGATTTGTCGTGCAGGATCTGTTCCAGCTGGCGCGTCTCGACCAGCATGCGCTCCTCCCATGCGCCCTGCCCACAGCAGAAGATCAGCCTGAGCGCTTTCAGCCGCGCCAGCAGTTTCGGGTCGACGATCCCTGGCAGATAATCGAGCGGCGAATTGTAGAAAATGTCGCCGTCGAGCGCCTTGCCGAAGAAATCGCGGGCCGAATAGACACCCGACAGCGAGATGACGCCGCTGGCGAGCTCGGGAAACCGGAAGACGAAGTTCGAGGAATGGTAGCCGCCCATCGAACAGCCCGAGAACAGCGGCTTCAACCGCCGTCCGCCATTGGCTTGCGCGGCGGTTTCCAGAAAGTCCGGCAGCGCCTCCTCGCGCAGATAGCGGAAATAGGCCTCGTGCCGGTCGATGCGATGCGCGGCATCGACATTCCTGGCGAAGAAGGATTCTGTATCGATGCCGTCGACGGTGAACAGCTGGATGCGGCCGGTATCGACGAACTCGGCGAGCGCCCCCACTCCGCCGGAATCCTCGAACTGGTAGAAGCGGCCCTGCGAGGTCGGGAACACCACGACCGGCCGGCCGGCATGCCCGTAGCGCTTGTACTCCATGTCGCGGCCGAGATTGCGGGCGAAGACCTTGTGATAGGAAATGTCCATGCCTCAAGCCTTTTCGGCGTGGATATAGGCCACCGCCTCGCGCAGATCAGCCTGATCCTTCGAGCGCATCTGGTAGGCGTAATTTCCCATGGCCCGGCTGAAAACCTCTTCTATCGGCTGATGATGGACGATCTTGTCGCGGTGGGCGGCTAGCACGTCCGCATGGCTGTGCAAATAGTCGAGGTGGCGCTTGCGGCTGGCATAGGCGGTGAAATACTTGCCCTCATAAGGGCCGCCGACGGCATCCTTGACCACCATGTCCGCCCATGCCGCGTAGACATCGATGTCGAACGTGTAGTTGATCGCGTCGGTCATCCAGGCGCCGGGCGGCCGCATGTTGACCTCCAGCGCGATGATGCGGTCGTCCCTGGTCTCGAACAGTTCGATGTGGAAAAAGCGCTCGCGCACGTCGAATGCTTTCAGGATCTTGCGGCCGGCCTCCTCGACGGCAGGCCTGATCCGGGGAAAGCAGGTGTAGCTCATGTGGCGGTCCTTGTTGACCACGTCCATGACGCTCTGGTCGTAGCGATGGCTGGCCGCCAGCACCACCTCGCCGTCGCGGTTGATCAATCCGTCATAGGTCACAACCAGCCCTTCGATGAACTGCTCCATGACGAAGGTCACGTCCTCCGGCTTGTCCCGGAAGAACTGGTCGAGCTCTTTCGCATTGGAGATCTTGAACGTGTTCGAAGCGCCGGAGCCCGAATCCGGCTTCACCACCACGGGGTAGCCGACGCGGCGGATGAAGGTCATGGCGCCGGCCCGGTCGGAGCATTTTCGCTGCGCGATCGTCTCGACACCGCTCTTGCGGAAGAAGGCGCGCATGCGGCTCTTGCGCTTCAGATTCTTCACGAAATCGAGCTTGGTGCCGTAGATGTTGAAGTCGGTGCGGATGTTGGCTTCCAGCTCCAGCCAGTGCTCGTTGAGCGATTCGAACCGGTCGATGCGGCCCCATTTGTGGATGAAATGGCCTATCGCCCGGAACACCGGCTCGTAATCCTCCATGTCGGCGACGCGGTAGTATTCCGAAAGCGCCTGCTTCAGCTTGCCGTCGAGCGCATCATAGGGCGCATCGCCAATACCGAGCACGGTCGCGCCGGCCTTCTTCAGCCGGTCGCAGAAATCGGCGCCGTTGGCTGGAAAATGCGGCGAGAAGAACACGAAATTCATGAACGCCCCCTGCCGACGGCACCCGCCGGAAGCCAAGTCTGGCGCATTTGCGGCGCGCGGGGAAGAGCATCCGCGTTAAGATAAAATTCGACGGAGGCCGGCCCGCTTGCCTCCAACAGGCCGCTCCTGTATGAGAGCGGCCATGAACACGCGCCCCACCACCGCTTCCCGTCAGACCGGCTTTGCCGGCGAGACCGTGCGCGCGCTTGCCTCGACCCTGCTTCTTCTCGGCCTTATCGGCGATCGCCGGGTTCGCTGAAGGAGCGCCCGGCGGTCGAACCGCCGCGCAAGCGCATGCTCCTTGGCAAATCATATCAAGCGAACGAAATTCTGGTAAAGGCGCCGCTTGGCTCCACATCCGCCTGAAAGGTGGACCCGCCAGCCGCCGGGAGAAACGACGATGAACGCACGAGAAGACATCCGCGCCAGCGAGGCCGCGACCGGCAAGCAAGTTGGCCGGGGCATGCCGGACGCAGCCCGCAAATATCAGCCCTACCCGACCGTCGGCCTCGCCGACCGGACCTGGCCCTCGAAAGTGATCGACAAGGCGCCGATCTGGTGCTCGGTAGATTTGCGCGACGGCAACCAGGCGCTGATCGATCCGATGGGCCACGAGCGCAAGGCGCGCATGTTCGGCCTGCTGCTCGACATGGGCTTCAAGGAAATCGAGATCGGCTTCCCCTCGGCTTCGCAGACCGATTTCGACTTCGCGCGCTGGTGCATCGAGCAAGGCAACGTGCCGGCCGATGTGTCGTTGCAGGTGCTGGTGCAGTGCCGGCCTGAACTGATCAGCCGCACCTTCGAGGCGCTGAAGGGCGCCACCAACCCGATCGTGCATTTCTACAACTCGACCAGCGAGTTGCAGCGTCGCGTCGTCTTCGAGAAAGATGTCGGCGGCATCAAGCGTATCGCGACCGACGCGGCCAAGATGATCACCGACATGGCTGCCAAGGCCGGCGGCGGCTATCGCTTCGAATATTCGCCGGAGAGCTTCACCGGCACCGAACTCGAGGTCGCTCTGGAGATCTGCAACGCCGTCACCGAGATCGTCAGGCCAACACCCGACAACAAGCTGATCATCAACCTGCCGTCGACGGTCGAGATGTCGACGCCCAACATCTATGCCGACCGCATCGAGTGGATGTGCCGCAATCTCGACAACCGCGAAAACCTGATCATCTCGCTGCATCCGCACAATGATCGTGGCACCGGCATCGCCACCACCGAACTCGGCTTGATGGCTGGCGCCGACCGCGTCGAGGGCACGCTGTTCGGCAATGGCGAGCGCACCGGCAATGTCGACATCGTCACCTTGGCGCTCAACATGTACACGCAAGGCGTCGATCCGGGCATCGACTGCTCCGACATCAACCGGATGAAGGATGTCTACGAATATTCGAACCAGCTGAAGATTCCCGAGCGCCACCCCTATGTCGGCGAACTCGTCTACACTGCTTTTTCCGGCTCGCACCAGGACGCCATCAACAAGGGCATGAAGGCCTTGAAGAAGGCCAACACACCGCACTGGGAAGTGCCATACCTGCCAATCGATCCGGCCGATGTCGGCCGCAGCTATGAGGCCATCATCCGCATCAACTCGCAGTCGGGCAAGGGCGGCATTGCCTATGTGCTGCAGGCCGATTACGGCCTCAATTTGCCGCGCAACCTGCAGATCGAATTCAGTCAGGCTATCCAGGCGATCACCGACGCCGAAGGCAAGGAAGTGCCGGCCAAGCGTATTCATGACCGCTTCCTCGAAACCTATGTCGACCAGCCTGGCGCCCGCCTGAAATTCCTCGATCATCACACTTACCCGGCCACCGAGGTGAAGGGCCGGCGCGTGGTCGAGGCGGTCATCCTCGACAACGGCAAGGAAGTGACGATATCAGGCACCGGCACCGGCCCGATCGACGGCTTCGTCGATGCGCTGTCACGCCATGTCGGCGTCGAGATGTCGGTGCTCGATTATTCCGAGCATTCGATGCAGCGCGGCTCGAATGCGTCGGCTATCTCCTATGTCGAGATGGAATATCCCGGCGGCAAGCTGTTCGGCGCCGGCATCAACACCAACATCGTCGCTGCCTCACTGGAAGCGGTAACGTCAGCGGCCAATCGTATCGTCGGCCGCAACGCGCGATAGTTTACCGTCGGGGGGGGGGGGGGGGGGGGGGGGGGGGGGGG